>DASXZF010000031.1:0-3376 GCA_036502065.1 Gaiellales bacterium | reverse complement strand
ATCGCCGCCCGGTTCGTCGTAAACGCGGCGGGGGTGGAGGCGGGCCGGATCTCGGCGCTCGCCGGCGGTGACGAGTTCCGCATGTGGCCGCGCCAGGGCCAGTACTGGCTGCTCGACCGCGAGCTCGGGCGGCGGTTCGGGAAGGTCGTCGGCGGCGTCCCGACCGCGGTCACGCGCGGCGTCTACTGCGTCCCGACCACGAACACCTCGCTGCTGCTCGGCCCGACCGCGGTCGACGGCGACTACCCCGGCAGTCGCGAGGTGGATGCGGTCACGCTCGATGCGGTCTTCGCCGCCGCCCAGCGGCTGGTGCCCGCGGTGCGCCGCGAGTTCGCCATCAAGACGTTCGCCGCCAACCGGCCGGCCGCAGACCCGGTCTACCGGATCGCTCCCGACGGAAGCGTCCCGAACCTGATTCACGCCGCAGGCATCCGCTCGACCGGCGTGTCGTCGTCGCCCGCGACCGCCGAGCGGGTCCACGGCCTGCTGGCGACGGCGGGCGCGCCCGTGCTCGACGACGACCCGGCGGCGATCGACCGCCTGCCCGAGCTGCCGCGGCTGCTCGGCCACCCCGATCCCGAGGCGCTGCTCGCGCGTGACCCGCGCTACGGCCAGGTCGTGTGCGCCTGCGAGCAGGTGACCGCCGCCGAGATCGCTGCCGCATGCGCGATGCACGTGCCGCCGCGCTCGCTCGACGCGCTGCGCAAACGCACCCGCGCCACCGGCGGCCGCTGCCAGGGCTCGGTCTGCCTCGCGGGCGTGTCGTTCCTCTACTCGATCCATACGGGCCTCGAGCCGTGGGAGATCGCGGTCGGCGAGCCCGCGGCCACGCTGGGGGTGCGGGCGTGACGGCCGTCGTCGTCGGCGCCGGGCTCACCGGCCTCGCGTGCGCGGCCGACCTCGCGGCCGACATGCGCGTCGACGTGCTCGACCGCATCCCGGTGACGGGCGGCGTCCACGGCTGGCGCGCGCCCGAGACGGTCAGCCTGACGCGCCTGGCACAGGCGCGCGGAGTGCACCTGCGGCTCGGCGTCACGGCGATCCGCTGGGACGGCGGAGTGCTCGTCGGTGTGGGCCCCGATGGCGTCGTGCGGCTGGCGGCCGAGGCGCTCGTGGTTGCGGGCGGCAGCCGGCCGCTGACACGGGCCGAGTTGGGCCTCGCGGGCGCCCGCCCCGCCGGAGTGCTGCCCGCGCCCGTCGCCTGCCACCTGGCCGAGAACGGCCTGCTCGTCGGCCGCGCGCCCTGCGTCGTCGGCGGCGGTGATTGGGCCCAGCGGGCCGCGCACGAGCTGTCCGCGGCCGGCGCACACGTCACCGTCGTTGCGCCCGACGGGCTGCTGCGGGCGATGCCCGCCGGGATGCGCGTGCTCGAGCGCCTCGCCCCCGAAGCGATCGAGGGCGCGCCCCGGGTGACGGGCCTGTGCGCCGGCGGTGAACGGATCGCATGCGATGCCGTCGTGCTCGCCCACGGTCTCGCACCCCTTCGCAACGTGGACGGAGCGGTGTGGGAGGGCCCGGCGACGATCTTCGCCCAGCCGGTTGCCGACCCGGCGACGGCGGCCGCCGCGATCGCCGCCGGCGAGCAGGCGGCCGTCGACGTGCGATCGCTGCTGCGGACACGGGCGGCGGCGTGAGGGTCAGCTCGCCCATCGGCGATCTGCCGTTCGAGGTCACGCGCGTGCGTCGCGAGGGCCGCGGCCTCGTGGTCGAGGGCCGCCTGGGCACGTGGGGCTCGGAGATCCACATGGACGTCTCGGACGTGCCGATGCTCGCCCGGGCGCTGCGCGGCCCGCTGATCGCCGGTGCCGCGCTCGCGGCGGCGACGATCGCGCTGCGGCGGCGGCGGTGACGATCCTCGTGGGGATCGATCAGGGCACGACCGGCACGCGCACGGTCGCGTTCGACGAGCGCTTCGCCGAGGTCGCCCAGGCCTACCGGCGGGTGCCGGTGTCGCACCCGCAGCCGGGCTGGGTCGAGAAGGACGCCGACGCCGTCGTGCGGTCGGTGGCCGAGACGCTGGCCGAGGTGGCCGCCGCGGTCGGCCCCGAGCGGGTGACCGCGGTCGGCCTCGACAATGAGGGCGAGACGGTCGTCGCCTGGGATGCCGAGACGCTCGCGCCGCTCGCACCCGCGATCGTGTGGTCGTGCCGGCGGTCGGAGGGGATCGTGCAGGCGCTCGCCGACGCCGGCGCCGGCGACGAGGTGCGTGCGCTGGCCGGCACGCCGCTTGACCCCTACTTCTCGTCGACGAAGATCGCCTGGCTGCTCGAGCACGACGAGTCCGTCGGGCGCGCGGCCGCCGAGGGCCGGGCGCGGTTCGGGACGCTCGACGCCTACGTGTGCGCGCGTCTCGGCGACGGCGCCCGCACGGAGCCCTCGACGGCCGCCCGCACCCAGCTGCAGGAGCTGGCCGTGCCGGGGCGCTGGAGCGAGCGACTGTGCGCCCTCTTCGGGGTCGACGCGGCGACGCTGCCCCCGATCGGACCATCCACCGGCGACCTCGGCGTGCTCCGCGTCGGCGGCGTCGACCGGCCGCTGCCGCTGCGGGCGCTGCTCGTCGACCAGACCGCCGCCCTCGCAGGTCACGGCGCCGTCGCCCCCGGGGCCGCCAAGGCGACCTACGGCACCGGCATCTTCGTCCTCGCACACGCCGGTTCCGATCCGCCGGTTCGGGCCGAGGGCCTGCTTCCGACCGTGGCCTGGCAGATCGGCGGACGCAGCGACTACGCGCTCGACGGCGGCGTCTTCTCGGCCGGCTCGGCGCTCGACTGGGCGGTTGGGCTCGGCCTCCTGGATGCTCCCGAGCGGTCGGGCGAGATGGCGGCGTCGGTGCCGGACTCGGGCGGGGTGTGGTTCCTGCCGGCGCTCACCGGCCTGGGCGCGCCGTGGTGGAGGGCAGACGCCCGCGCCGTCTGGGCGGGGATGACCGCTCATACGACGCCGGCCCATCTCGTGCGGGCGCTGCTCGAGTCGCTGTGCTTCCGCGTGCGCGACATCGTCGCGGCGCTCGCCGCGGCCGGCGCCGCGCCGGCCCGCCTGCGCGTCGACGGCGGCATGACCGCGAACGGCTGGATGATGCAGCGCCAGGCCGACATCCTCGGCATCCCCGTGCAGGTGGCGGCGACGGCCGAGGCGACCGCGCTCGGTGCGGCGGCGGCTGCCGGGATCGGCGCGGGAATGCTCACGCTCGCCGACCTGAAGGCGCTCGCCGAGGGCGGCAAGATCGTGGAGCCCGCGCCCGGCTCGGCAGATCGCCGCGATGCCGACTACGCGGCCTGGCGCTCGTTCACCGACCGCCAATCAGCGTGAATAACCGGTGTCCGGCACCAAATATTCACCCGGCGGCTGGAACGAGATGCGTAGAGATGGTGTGCGG
>DASXZF010000030.1:0-15868 GCA_036502065.1 Gaiellales bacterium | reverse complement strand
GGAACGGGCCGATGGGCGTCTTCGAGCTGGCGCCATTCGCGCGCGGCACGGTGGCTGTGGCCGAGGCCGTCGCGGCGTCGGGCGCCGTCTCGGTCGTCGGCGGCGGTGACTCCGTCGCTGCCGTCAACGTCGCCGGAGTGGCCGACCGCATCACGCATATCTCGACGGGCGGCGGCGCCGCGCTCGAGCTCGTCGAGGGCCGCACGCTTCCCGGCGTCGCGGCGCTCGAGGCGGCAGCCGCGTGAGCCGGCGGCCGTTCGTCGCCGGCAACTGGAAGATGTACAAGACCGCTGCCGAGGCGGTCGCCTTCGTCGAGGCGCTTGCGGGGCGGGTGCCGGAGGATGTCGACGTCGGCATCTGCCCGGCCTACACCGCGCTCGCCGAGACGGTCCGCGCGGCGGCGGGCAGCGGCATCGCGGTCTACGCCCAGAACATGCACCAGGCCGAGGCCGGCGCCTTCACCGGCGAGGTGTCGGCCGGGATGCTGCTCGCCGCGGGCGTCGACGGCGTCCTCGTCGGCCACTCCGAGCGGCGGCAGCTCTTCGGCGAGACCGACCAGGGCGTGAACGAGAAGGTGCTGCGCGCCCACGCCGCCGGCCTGCGCGTGATCCTCGCCGTCGGCGAGACCGCCGAGGAGCGTGAGGCGGCCCTCACCGAGATCGTGCTCGAGCGCCAGCTGCGAGCCGGGCTCGACGGCCTGAGCGGCGCCCAGGTGGCGGCGACGACCATCGCGTATGAGCCGGTGTGGGCGATCGGCACCGGGCAGACCGCGACCCCCGCGATCGCGCAGGCGGCCCACGCCTTCATCCGCGGCCTGGTCGACGGCGTGCACGGGACGGGCGCGCAGGTGCGGATCCAGTACGGCGGCAGCGTCAAGCCCGGGAACGCGGCCGAGCTGTTCGCGCAGCCCGACATCGACGGCGGCCTGATCGGCGGCGCCAGCCTCGAGGCCGGCGACTTCGCGGCGATCGCCGCGGCTGCGGGAGGATGAGCGAGCCGCTCGTCTGTCTCGTGATCCTGGACGGGTGGGGGATCGCCCCGCCCGGCCCGGGAAACGCGGTCGAGCTCGCGTCGACGCCCGTGTTCGACGGGCTCGAGGCGACCTACCCGCACACGCGGCTCGATGCGTCGGGACGCGCGGTCGGCCTGCCCGTCGGCCAGATGGGCAACTCCGAGGTCGGTCACACCAACCTGGGCGCGGGCCGGGTGGTGCGCCAGGATCTCGTGCGCATCGACGAGGACATCGAGACCGGCGCGTTCTTCGAGAACCCGGTGCTCGTCGATGCGTGCGCGCGTGGCCGCGACGGCGCGCTGCACCTGCTCGGCCTGGTCTCGGACGGGGGCGTTCACAGCCACCTGCGCCACCTGCAGGCGCTGCTGGAGCTGGCGCGCCGCCAGGGCGTGGAGCACGTCCACGTGCACGCCTTCACCGACGGCCGCGACACGTCGCCCACGGGCGGTGCGGGCTACCTCGAGGGCATCCCTGCGATCGCGACGGTGTGCGGGCGCTACTACGCCATGGACCGCGACGGCCGCTTCGACCGCGTCAAGCGCGCCTACGACGCCATCGTCCACGGCATCGGCGGGCAGGCTGACGACGCGGTGGTGGCCCTGCGCGCCCGCTACGCCGCGGGCGAGACCGACGAGTTCATCCAGCCGATCGTGATCGGCGATCCCACGAAGGGCCGAATCCGGCCCGGCGACACGGCCGTGTTCTTCAACTTCCGCCCCGACCGCGCCCGCGAGCTCAGCCGGGCGCTGATCGATCCCGGCTACACCGAATTCGACCGTGGCGCCGACCCGCCGCTGCCGTTCCTCGTGCAGATGACCGAGTACGCCGAGGACATCCACGCGCCGGTCGCCTTCCCCAGCGAGTCCCTGCACAACGTGCTTGCCTCGACGCTCGCCGAGGCCGGGCTCGATCAGGTGCACGCGGCCGAGACCGAGAAGTACGCCCATGTGACCTACTTCTTCGACGGCGGCTCCGAGGAGCGTCAGCGCGGCGAGGTATGGGAGCTCGTGGCGTCGCGCCGCGACGTGGCGACGTATGACCTGGCGCCGCAGATGAGCGCCGAGGGCGTCGCGGACATCTTCTGTGCGCGGCTGGGCGAGCCCGGTGTCCGCTTCGGGCTCGTCAACTTCGCGAACCCGGACATGGTCGGCCATACGGGCGTCATCCCCGCCGCGGTCGAGGCGGTGGAGACCGCCGACCGGTGTCTGGCGCGGGTGGTCGCGGCGGTCGACGCGCGCGGCGGCGTCTGCCTCGTGACCGCCGATCACGGCAACGCCGAGGTGATGCTGAACCCCGACGGCTCTCCGAACACCGCCCACACGACGAACCAGGTGCCGTTCATCGTCACGCGCCACGGCGTGCAGCTGCGCGACGGCGGGCGGCTGGCCGACGTGGCGCCGACCGTGCTCGGGCTGCTCGGTGTCGCCCAGCCGGACGTGATGAGCGGGCGGTCGGTGATCGAGTAGACCGTCCTATGGAGGACGGTGCGTAAAGACACCGGCACCATGTGGGCGAATGTCTATACTCGCTCTGGTTCTCGTAACCAACGCTTCACCCATTGGCCCTACCGCAGCCCGATCCCAACGTGCTCCGCCTTGCCCGCCGTGGTGACGAGCGGGCGTTCGCGTTGATCGTGCGCCAGTACGAGACGCCGCTCTTCAACTACATCGCCCGGATCCTGAGCGGCGATCGCGCCCTGGCCGAGGACATGTGCCAGGAGGTCTTCCTGCGCGTCTACCAGGCGTTGCCGGGCTTCGATGCGCGGTGCCAGTTCACAACGTGGTTGTTCCAGGTCGCAAAGCACCGCGTCGTGGACGAGCTGCGTGCGCGCGAGCGGCGCGGCCGGCCGACGGTCGAGCTCACCTCGGCGCCGCAGCTGCACCTGTCGGTGGCGCCGGTCGAGCCGAGCGAGAGCATGGACGCCGTCTGGGAGGCGATCGGCCACCTGAACCTCGACCTGAAGATGGCGCTGCTCCTGCGCGACGTCGTCGGTCTGAGCTATGCCGAGATCGCCGAGGCGCTCGAGACGACGCTCGCGACGGTCAAGTGGCGCATCTACAAGGCGCGCGAGAGCGTGGTCGCCGAGCTCACGCGCGACGGCTACCACGTGGGCCGTGGCCGGCCGTCAGAGATCGCCGCCGCGGCCGCGGCAGCCGCAGCGGTCGAGGCCTAGCGCCCCTCGGCCAGGCGGGCGCCGAGCCGCAGAGGCAGGCCCGCCTCGCGGATCGCCCGCTGCGCCGCCTGCACGTCGTAGTCCACCCGCCGCCACCGGGCGACGCCCGACTCGGTGTCGATGAGCATGTAGGCGGCGCGGGGATCGCCGTCGCGCGGCTGGCCGACCGAGCCGGGGTTCAGAAGGAACGGCCCGGGGAGCGTCTCGAGCGTCGTGTCGGCCCCGGCCAGGCCGCCGAGGAACTTCTCGTCCGCGTAGCCGTAGGCGAGCGGGACGTGGCTGTGGCCGACCATGCTCAGGCGCGACTGCTGCTGCTCCAGGCAGTTCGCCGCGGTGCGGTCGTCGATCACGTACTCCCACACGTGGTCGCGGATGCTGCCGTGGTAGAGCTCGATGCCATGGCGCTCGCCCTCGGGCCGCAGCTCCGCGAGCCGGCGCAGGGCGTCGGCGTCGAGCACCTCGCGTGTCCACTCGGCCGCCCTGCGGGCGTCCGACGAGAACATGGTGATCTCGATCTCGCCGGTGACGACCATGTCGTGGTTTCCGGCCAGGCAGATGTCGGCCCGGTCGAGCACGATGTCCAGGCACGGAGCGGGCTCGGCGCCGTAGCCGGTCAGGTCGCCCAGGCACCAGAGCTCGTCGGCGGCGTCGGCCTCGATGAACGCCAGCACCGCCTCGAGCGCGGGCAGGTTGGCGTGCACATCCGAGATGACCGCGACCTTCACCCGCGCAATCTACCGACCGCGGTCAGCCGTCGCCGGGGCCGTCGAACTCCGGCAGGTTCTTGATCCCCTCTTTGGTCTGCCACTTGGAGTAGTTATCGCCCATCGCGTCGATCAGCTCCTTCATGAAGCGCGGCGACAGGTTCACGCGCGCGACCACCACCCCGGGCACCTCCTCGTCCTCGACCTCGTGGTCGACGCGGGCGAAGGTGACCGTGAACTCGTAGTCGGAGTGGCTCACGTTCGCGAAGTTCGAATAGACGCCCGCCATGATCTCGGGCGAGAAGTGGATGTTCAGGTGGCGCTCGGCAGGGGCGTCGTCGTCCATGCCCGCACCCTACCAAGGTTACGATCCACCGCATGAGCGCGAGCCCCGTGGACGAACTCGCCGCCGCCGTCGGGCGTGCGGTCGCCGCTGTCGGCGGCGACGGCGTGCCCGTGCGGCTCGACCGGCCGGCCGATCCCGAGCACGGCGACTACGCGACGGCGGTGGCGCTGCAGCTGGCCAAGCCGCTGCGGGCGGCGCCCCGCGACATCGCCGGGCGGATCGCCGCCGCGGTCGCCTCGGAGCACATCGCGTCGGTCGAGGTGGCCGGGCCGGGCTTCCTCAACCTGCGCGTCTCGGCCGCCTGGTACCGCGCCGCCGTCGGGCGCGTGCTCGAGCAGGGGCCGCGGTACGGGTCGGGCGCGGCGGCCCGGCCGCAGCGCGTGCAGGTCGAGTACGTCTCGGGCAATCCCACCGGCCCGGTGACCGTGGCCACCGCCCGCAACGCCGCCTACGGCGACAGCCTCGCGCGGCTGTTCGAGTTCGCCGGCCACGACGTCGGGCGGGAGTACTACTTCAACGACGCCGGCCGTCAGATCGACCTCTTCGGCGAGTCCCTGCGCGCCCGGGCGCGAGGCGAGGAGCCGCCCGCCGACGGCTATCAGGGTGAGTATGTCGCCGAGGTCGCGGCCGGGCTCGGGCTCGATCCGGGCGCGGACACCGCGGCATGGGCGCGGGCCGGCACCGATGCGATGATCGGTCGCATCCGGGCGACGCTGGCCCGCTTTCGCTGCTCGTTCGACACCTGGTTCCTCGAGCGGTCGTTGTACGAGAGCGGCGCGGTGGGCCGGGCGATCGAGCGCGTCACGGCGGGCGGGCACGTGTACGAGGCCGACGGCGCCGTCTGGCTGCGGTCGACCACCTTCGGCGATGACAAGGACCGCGTGCTCGAGCGCACGGACGGCACCTTCACGTACGTCGCCGGCGACCTGGCCTACATCGCCGACAAGCTCGAGCGCGGGTTCGACACGGCCGTCTACGTGCTCGGCGCCGACCACCACGGCTACATCGGGCGGCTGAAGGCCGCCGCGGAGGCGCTCGGCTATGACCCCGACCGCATCGACGTCCAGATCTACCAGCTCGTGCGCCTGCGCGACGGCAAGATGTCGAAGCGAGCGGGGCGGATCGTCACGCTCGACGACCTGCTGGACGCGATCGGGGTCGACGCCGCCCGCTTCGCGCTGGTTCAGCGCGGTCACGATCAGCCGATCGATCTCGACCTCGAGCTGCTGACGACGCAGAACTCGGAGAACCCGGTCTACTACTGCCAGTACGCCCACGCCCGCATCGCGGCCATCCTGCGGCGGGCCGACGGCGCCGCCGCGCAGCCGGATCCGTCGTGGCAGCCTGAGCCGGCCGAGGCCGAGCTGGTGAAGGCGCTGGCGGAGTTCCCCGATCTCGTCGCCGAGGCCGCCGACCGGCGCGGGCCGCACCGGATCGCCGGGTACGCCCAGGAGACGGCGAAGGCGTTCCATCAGTTCTACAAGCAGTGCAAGGTGATCGGGGCCGAGCCGGCCGTCGAGCGCAGCCGCCTCGCGCTCTGCCGGGCGACCGCGCAGGTGATGGCGACCGCGCTCGACCTGGTCGGCGTGGAGGCTCCCGAGTCGATGTGACGGAGATGGGCGCTGCTACCCTGAGCGGGTGGCGAACCTGCCCACGGCACCAACCGTCTACGAGGTCGAGGAGCTCGAAGAGATCCTCGCCGGCGAGGACGCCGGCACCGAGGACGGCGACTGGTATGCGATCCATACCGACCCGTGGCCGTGCCCGGCGTGTGGGGAGGAGTTCTCCTACGTGACCGCCTGCCACCACGTGATCGTCGCCCCCGACCGCGACGATCTGATCGACCACGCCGCCCGCGCCGCGCAGGTGGGGCGCAACCCGCGCATCGTCTACTACGACGACACCCTGCCGATCATGACGCTCTTCCAGTGGCGGGCGCTCGGGCGCCCCGTGCACGGGATCAAGAAGGTCAGCTAGGCATAGACTCCTCCGGTCAACCAGAGGAGCAGCGATGGCAGTCGGAATCCGACTCAAGCTCGACGGCGGCACTGCGGAGATGTTCGACAAGGTGAACGCGGCGATCGATCCGGATGGCAACCCGCCCGACGGCCTCATCTTCCACGCGTCCGGCCCGGTGGACGGCGGCTGGGGCGTGCTCGACTTCTGGGAGTCCAGGGCGCACTTCGATCGATTTGCGCAGGAGCGCATCGGGCCGGCGATGGCCGGCATCGGCGTCACCGACCACCCCGAGGTGCACGAGTTCCCCGTGCACGAGCACTTCCCGCGCTAGCGACTCCGCGCCGGGCGGCCCGGATCTCAGCCGTGTGATCGCAGCCGCGCCTCGACCTCGTCGCGGCGGGGCATTGCAGGCTGACAGCCGGGCCGCTCGACGCAGATCGAGGCGGCCGCGATCCCCAGCCGCACGGCTGCCTCGAGCGTCTGCCCTTCGGCCAGCGCAGCCGCCACCGACCCGGCCAGGCAGTCGCCCGCGCCGGTCGTATCGACCACCCGCGCGGGCAGCGCCGGGAGCTCCGGGCCGTCGGGCAGGATGCGGGCGCCGCGCGCGCCCAGCGTGAGCACGAGCGCCGCCGGGTGGATGCCGCCGAGCGCATCGAGCTCGGTCTCGTTCACGACCGCGACGTCGAACCGGGCCACGAGGTCGGCGGGCAGGAGGCCGGCGGGGGCGGGCACGACGAGCGTCGAGGCACCCGTCGTGCGCGCGACTCCGAGCACCGCCGCGGCGACGGCGGGCGGCGCCTGGCCCTCGGTGACCCACACGTCGACGGCGGGCTGCGGATCGGGCGCGGCCACGTGGTCGTTGGCGCCGGGAAGCGCGACGATCTGGTTGTCACCCGCGTCGTCGACCACGATCAGCGCGACGCCCGTTGGGACGTCGAGGCGCGCGACGCCGGCAATGTCGATCCCGTCGGCGGCGAGTGCCGCGATCACGTCATCGCCGAACGCGTCCCGGCCGCACGCGCCGACGAAGCGCACCTCGGCGCCCATCCGCCGCGCGGCCACGGCCTGGTTTGCGCCCTTTCCGCCCGGCGCGTAGGCGAGCCGGTGGCCGAGGATCGTCTCGCCGGGCGCCGGCAGCCTCGGTGCGTACCCGAAGACGTCCATGTTGACCGACCCGCACACGCCCACTCGACCGGAGTTCGCCCGCACGGCTATCGCAGCGGCCCGGCGGCGATCACGGCGCGTACCTCGGCCGCGCCGGATGGCTCCGGGAGCTCGGTGATCCACCAGGTGGCTCCGAGCCGCCGCCAGGGCACCGGATCGTCGCCGGGGTCGCCGCGGCCGACGACCTCGAAGCCGTCCAGACCGCCGCGTTCGCGGCGGATCAGATCGAGCATCCACGCGAGTCCGTCTGGCGTCGTGTCGGGGCAGATGCCCTCGAAGCGGGCCGCGCGGCGCACCGGGCGGGCGTTCCCCGTGCGGGCGGCGACCCAGATCGGGATGCGCGGCTGCTGGACCGGCCGCGGCAGGAACCGCACGCCGTCGGCCTTGAAGCTCGGGCCGGCGTGATCGACCTGCTCGCCGCTCCACAGCCGCAGGAGCAGGTTGAGCCCCTCGTCGAGGCGATCGCCGCGGCGGCGGTCGTCGTCCTCCTCGCCGAAGCGGGTCAGCTCGCCGGCCGTGTTGACGCCGAGCCCGACGCCGAGCACCAGCCGGCCGCGGCTCAGGTGATCGAGCGTCACCGTCTCGCGCGCGAGCTTCTGCGGCCGCCGGCGGGCGATGGGGGTGACGAGCGGGCCGATCCGCATCCGCGTCGTCCGCGTGGCGACCGCGGCGAGCGCCACCCACGGGTCGGCCATGGGCCGCGGCGGCCCGGCCCGCAGCATGTGATCCCAGACGAAGAACCCGTCGAAGCCCGCCGTCTCGGCCTCGACGGCGAGATCGGAGAGCACCCACGGGTCTGCGAGCTCCCCGAACGGGGCGAGCGAGAGGCCATGCTGCACGGGGCGAATCTAGCGTTCTTGGTAGAGTCTCGGACGCCTGTGCGGACGTAGCTCAGTTGGTAGAGCGTTGGCTTCCCAAGCCAAAGGTCGCGGGTTCGAGACCCGTCGTCCGCTCTTCCGGCAGCCACGCCCTCGCCGGCATGGCCGACCGCTCACACCGCCCGCCCATGGGGACGGCCTGCGACACTGGCATGGCGCGCAGGCGATCTGCGCCGGATCCGGGAGGTCGACATGGTGGCAAGGACATCGACGTGGGCGGGCTCATCCGAGGCGCTCGACAAGTGGGCCGAGCACGTGACCACGCAGGTGAAGGGGTTCGTCGCCGGTCTTCCGGGCAACGCGGGCGGTGTGTTCTTGATCGATCGCGCCGCCGGCACCGCGATGACGCTCACCTTGTGGGACAGCGAGGAAGCTGCGGCCGAGACCGACAAGTTCGCCGATCAGAGCCGCGCAAGCACGGTTGCGGCAACGGGCGTCGAGCTGGTCGGGCGAGGCGCCTACAGCGTCGTCGCCCGGATGTAGCCGTCCACCACAGTCGGGCTATGACTCGGCTCCCGGACGGCTTCTCGTTCCGTCCGCCGGCTGATGCGGATGCCGAGCGCATCATCGCGATGATCAACGAGGAGACCGTCGCGTTGATCGGCGTCTCCCTGGCGACCGTCGAGTGGGTGGTGACGCCGTGGCATGCCCCCGGCGCCGACCGCGAGCGCGACTTCGCCGTGGTCGTCGACGGGGACGGCGCGGTTGCCGCGTATCTCTCGGTCGGAAGCGATCCGCCCTACACCGAGGTGCTCGGCATCGGCGTGGTGGCCCTCGAGCACCACGGGCGTGGCATCGGCAAGGCCCTCGTGGCCGAGGCCGAGCGCCGGGCGGTGCGCTTCGCACACCTGGCCGGGCCTCACCAGCGCGTCGTCATACAGATCGGGGCGCTCACCGACGAGCCGCGCGTCTCACAGCTCCTGGCCGACCGCGGATACACCGAGGTGCGGCGGTTCGTCGCGATGGTCATCGAGTTCATCCGTCCGCCCGCGCCCGCCGCGTCGGTTGAGGGCATCGAGATCCGGGCGTTTCGGGACGGCGAAGGGGCGGCGGTGTACGCGTGCCTCCGCGATGCGTTCGCAGACCACTGGGGCGCGACATGGCCGACCGAGCAGACGTGGATGCACAACAACCTGGGATCGACGGACTTCGATCCCGCGCTCTGGCTGCTGGCATGGGATGGGGACGAGGTCGCGGGCGCGCTCCTCGGCGAGCCGCAGTCGGGTGAATACCCCGAGTTCGGGTACATCGCCGAGCTCGGCGTCCGTCGCGAGTACCGCCGGCGCGGCATCGCCGAGGCGCTCCTGCGCACGAGCTTCGCGGAGTTCCACGCCCGCGGCGTCGGCGGGGTGAGCCTGCACGTGGACACCGACTCGATCACCGGCGCGACCCGGGTCTACGAGCGGTCGGGGATGACTCCCCATCCGCGTTTCGCCCGGTGGGAGAAGGAGCTTCGGCCGGCTCGAACAATCGACGTCTAATCATTAGATATCGAATGTTCTGATAGGATGCCGAAATGGGTCGCCCGCCGCTCACGCCGCCGATCGGGCTTCGGCTGACGCGGACTGCGCGCGCCGTCAGCCAGGCGTTCGAGCGTGCCATGGCCGCCGAGGGCGGGTCGGCCGCGACCTGGCAGGTGCTCCTGCTCGTGCGCTCGCAGCGGTGGGACGCGCAGTCGCGGATGGCGGAGGCCATGGGCATCACCGGCGCGACCCTGACCCACCATCTGAACGCGCTCGAGGCGCAGGGCCTCGTCACGCGCAGCCGCGACGAGACGAACCGGCGCGTGCAGCACGTCGAGCTGACCGACGCGGGAGCCGAGGTGTTCGACCGGTTGCGGCGCGTCGCCGTCCGGCACGACGCCCGCCTGCGCTCGCGCCTGGCCGGTGACGACGCCGACCGCCTGGCCGAGCTGCTCGGCAAGCTCGAGGCCGGCCTCCAGGCGGAGGCGGACTGAGCGGTGCGGGTGAGCATCAACGTCACGTGCTTCTCATGGCCGGGCGGCGCCCCCGCGATCCGGCTGCAGCTGGCGCGAGTCGCCCGCGCCGCCGACGAGGCGGGCCTCGACACGCTCTGGGTCTCCGACCACCTGCTGCAGGCCGACCCCACGAGCACCGGGGACGAGATGCTCGAGGCGTACACGACGCTCGGCTTCCTGGCCGGCCAGACCGAGCGCATCCGCCTGGGCACGATGGTGACCGCGGCCACGTTTCGCCCGCCGGCCCTGCTGATCAAGGCCGTGACGACGCTCGACGTGCTCTCGGGCGGCAGGGCGTGGCTCGGGATCGGGGCCGGTTATCACGAGCAGGAGGGGCGGGCGATGGGCGTTCCGCTCCCGCCGGTCGCCGAGCGGTTCGAGCGGCTTGATGAAACGCTGCAGCTGGCGCTGCGGATGTGGAGGGGCGACGCCGAGCCGTTCGCCGGGCGCCGCTACAGGCTCGAGCAGCCCGTGGGCAGCCCGCTGCCGCTGTGCGATCCGCACCCGCCGATCCTGATCGGCGGGATGGGCGAGCGAAAGACGCTGCGCCTGGTCGCGCGGCACGCCGACGCGTGCAACCTGTTCGACATCCCCGACGGCGGCGCGACGATCACGCGCAAGCTGGCCGTCCTGCGCCGGCACTGCGACGACGCCGGCCGTCCGTACGCCGAGATCGCAAAGACGGTCAGCATGCGCCTCGAGCCGGGCGAGTCTGCCGCGAGCCTCGCCGCGCGGTGTGCCAAGCTAGCGGAACTCGGGATCGAGCACGCGGTCGTGATCACTCCCGGTCCCTGGACCGAGGATGCCATCGCCACGCTGGCCGCCGCCGATCTCGCCAACCTGTAGACGATCGAGAGGAGACGCCCGTGGATGCGAGCGCCGAGCGCCAGCCCTTCGGCTACCACCTGAGCCTGTGTCCCGCCCAGCCCGAGCCGCCGTTCGAGGATGCGGCCGAGCTCGAGCGCGTGTGGGGGAGGCGGTGGGGCGCGAGTGACGAGGTCGGCCGCCTGCGGGTCGTGCTCGTGCGCGCGCCGCAAGGCGAGTGGGACGTCGTCCGCGCCGATGCCTGGAACGAGGCGGCCGGTGCGCTCGTCGACCCGGGCGGCATGTGGTACTGGGAATCGCGCGACGTGCCCGACCGCGAGCTCGTCGCCGCACAGCACCGCGGCCTGGTCGACGCGCTGCGCGCAGACGGCGTCGAGGTGGTGTTCGTCGAGGAGCCCGGCCCGGATCACCTCACCCGCCCGATCTACACGCGCGACCCCCTGCTCACCGTGCCCGGCGGCGCGATCATCGGCCGGATGGCGCCGGCGATGCGCCGCGGCGAGGAGCCGCTCGTCACCCGCGCGGTCGCCGCGGCGGGCATGCCGATCCTGCGCACGATCACCGGCACGGGTCTTGTCGAGGGCGGCAGCCTCGTCAAGCTGCGGCCGGACGTGGCCGCCTACGGGACGTCGATCCGCTGCAACGACGAGGGCGCCCGGCAGCTGCGCGAGGCGCTCGCAGACCTCGGGATCGAGCTGATCGTGGTGCCCATGATCGGCTGGTCGATCCATCTTGACGCACACCTCGGCATGGTCTCGCCCGACGCGGCGCTCGTCGAGGTGAACGGCCTGCCGTACTGGTTCCTCGACCGCCTGCGCGAGCTGGGCATCGAGCCGCTCCCGTGCCCGGCCGGCGAGGAGTGGGCGATCAACTCGCTCGCCCTCGCGCCGGGCCGGATCCTGATGTGCGACGCCTACCCGCGGACGCGCGAGCTGCTCGAGCGGCGGGGCGTCGAGGTGATCGCGATCCCGTACGACGAGATCCAGAAGGGCGGGGGCGGCGTGCACTGCTCGACGATGGAGCTCGTGCGCGATCCGGCCTGAACGGCGCTGATCAATGCCGAAATCGGCCCGTCAATGCCGAACCGCGGTGATCGGCGTCACGCCTGCCTAGGTGCGTCCGACGTGTGAAAAACCGGCATGGTTGAGCGGAAAACAACCATATCGACACCCTGCGGAATCGTTCCTTGAGTAGGCAATGTCCCGTCCGGAAATGTGGTAGCGTCGCACTGCGCCCTCGCGACGAACGCGACAAGCGCGCAGTAGGTGTCTTGCAGGCCTGCGCCCCCGGGGAGGGACCACGTGAAGAAGTTCGTGAACGACCCGCAGCAGTTCGTGCCGGAGATGCTGAAGGGCATTGCCGCAGCCAATCCCGGCACGCTCAAATACGTGCCCGCGTACAACCTGATCATGCGCGCGGACATGCCGAGCGACGACAAGGTCTCGATCATCCAGGGCTCCGGCTCGGGGCACGAGCCGGCGCACGTGATGGCGGTCGGCCCGGGCATGCTCGACGCGGCCTGCCCCGGTGACGTCTTCGCCGCGCCGCCGTCGGACTACGTGTACGAGACGAGCAAGCTCATGAACAGCAAGAAGGGCGTGCTCCACATCATCAACAACTACACCGGCGACCGGATGGCCTTCGACATGGGGAAGGAGCTCGCCGAGGCCGAGGACATCACCATCGGCACCGTGATCGTCGACGACGACGTGGCGGTCAAGGACTCGACCTACACCGTCGGCCGGCGCGGCGTGGCCGGCAACTTCTTCGTGATCAAGGCGCTCGGCGCCGCGTCGGCGAAGGGCGCCGACCTGGACACGCTGGTCGCCCTGGGCGAGCGCGTGAACTCCGTCACCCGCTCGATCGGGGTGGCCCTCACCTCGTGCACGCCGCCGGCGAAGGGCTCGCCGCTCTTCGAGATCGGCGACGACGAGATCGAGATGGGCGTCGGCATCCACGGCGAGCCGGGACGCCAGCGGGAGAAGCTGCGCAGCTCGAACGAGATCACCGACTACATGCTCGACGCGGTCGTCACCGACCTGCCCTACAAGTCGGGCGACGAGGTCGCGGTGATGGTGAACGGCCTCGGTGGCACGCCGATCTCCGAGCTCTACCTGATCTACGGCCGTGTCCACGAGCAGCTCGAGAGCAAGGGCATAAAGCCCGTGCGCTCCTATGTCGGCGAGTACTGCACGTCGCTCGACATGGCGGGCTGCTCGCTCACGCTCGTGCGCCTCGACGACGAGCTGAAGGAGCTCCTGGCGGCGCCCGCAGAGATCGCCATGCGCATCTTCTAGGATCAGTCGAGCGCTGTGCCCGTCGTCTCGTTCAAGGAGATCCTCGACCCGGCTTTCGAGCATCGGTACGGCGTCGCCGCGTTCAACGTCTTCAACGATCTCACGTTGGAGGCGGTGCTCGCGGCGGCGTCGGAGCTCGAATCGCCGGTCATCATCCAGACCTCGCTGAAGACGGTGAAGTCGGTCGGGGCAGACGTGCTCTACAAGATGTTCCGGGCGATGGCGGACGATCTGCCGGTGCCGGTCACCCTGCATCTCGACCACTGTCCCGACCGCGAGTGGGTCACGACCTGCCTGCGGACGGGCTGGAACTCGGTGCTCTTCGACGGGTCGCACCTCGACGTCGAGGAGAACACGCGCCAGACGGCCGCCGTGGTGGCCGAGGCGCAGGCCTTCGGGGCGCAGGTCGAGGGCGAGATCGAGACCGTCCGCGGCGTCGAGGACGACGTCGGCTCCGACGAGGGCGGCGACGTGCACCCGGTCGCGGTCTCGGCCCGGTTCATCGAGGCCACCGGCGTCTACGCCTTCGCACCGGCGGTCGGCACCGCTCACGGCCTGTATGCCAGGAAGCCGCAGCTGATGCCCGAGCGGGTCACCCAGCTCGTCGATGTGCAGCCGATCCCGATGGTGCTGCACGGCGGCACCGGCCTCCAGGAGGAGCAGTTCCAGGACCTGATCGGGCGCGGGTGCGCGAAGGTGAACATCTCGACCGCGCTCAAGATCGTCTTCACCGACGCGACCCGCGAATACCTGGACGCGAATCCGGCGAAGCACGATCCGCCGTCGCTCTTCGCGCCCGTCCGCGCCGCCGTCAAGGAGACCGCCGAGCGCCACATGCGGATGTTCGGCTCGGCCGGCAGGGCGGCGTGACCGCGCTCATCTTCGACTGCGACGGCGTCCTCGCCGACACCGAGCGGTTCGGGCACCTGCCGGCGTTCAACCAGACGTTCGCCGAGGCCCGGTTGCCGGTGCGGTGGTCGGACGACGACTACGCCGAGAAGCTCAAGATCGGCGGCGGCAAGGAGCGGATGGCGAGCCTGCTCACCGACGAATTCGTGCGTGCGAACGGGCTGCCCGCCGACGCCGAGGGCCAGCGCGAGCTCCTGGCCGGCTGGCACAGGCGCAAGACGGCCGCCTACAAGGCGATCGTGGCCGAGGGCCGGCTCCCGGCCCGGCCGGGCATCGTGCGCATCGTCGACGAGGCGATCGCCGCAGGGTGGATGCTCGCGGTCGCCTCGACCTCGGCCCAGGAGTCGGTCGAGGCGGTGCTCGAGCACGCCGTGGGCCCGCAGCGGGCGGCCCGGTTCGCCGTGCTCGCCGGCGACATCGTCCCGAAGAAGAAGCCCGATCCCGCGATCTACCTGGCCGCGCTCGAGCGCCTCGGCGTGGGCTGCGACGAGGCGGTCGTGGTCGAGGACTCGCGCAACGGCCTGCTCGCGGCCGTGGGCGCGGGCCTGCCATGCGTGGTCACGATCTCGAGCTATACGGGCCAGGAGGACATGCGCGAGGCGGCGCTCGTCGTCTCCGACCTCGGCGATCCCGGCGCGCCGATGCGCGTCCTTGCAAACCGCAGCCCGGCCACGCCCGGCGAGCTGATCACGTTGGCAGACCTCCAGGCCTGTCTGGCGGTCACGACCGCACAGGAGGTGCGATGAGCGAGGTGGCGTTGAGCACTGCCCAGGGAGTCGTCCGGACGATCGCCGAGACGGCGATGGCGAACGAGACGCACTTCTGCGACCTCGACGCAGTCGTTGGCGACGGCGACTTCGGCTACTCCCTCGCCCGCGGCTTCGGCAAGCTGCTCGAGGACTGGGATGCGCTGGAGTACGACGACGTCGCCGGCCTGCTGAAGAAGACGGCGATCGTGCTCTCGAGCCGGATCGGCGGCACGTCGGGGCCGATCTGGGGCACCGCGTTCCTGCGCGCCGGCGGGTCGCTCAACGGCAAGCCCGATCCGACGGCAGACGACGTGATCGCAGCCATGCGGGCGTCGATCGAGGGCATCAAGCAGCGTGGGACCTGCGATGTCGGCGACAAGACGCTGCTCGACGCGCTCGTGCCCGCGGTCGACCGGCTCGAGGCCGAGCTCGCGGGCGGCGCGACGGCGGCCGACGCGCTCGCAGCCGCCGCCGTCACCGCGCGCGAGTCTGCCGAGGCGACCAGGGGCATGCTCGCCCTGCGCGGGCGGGCCGCCTACACGGGCGAGCGCAGCCGCGACTCGGTCGACGCAGGCGCGGTCGGCGTCGCTGTGATGTTCGAGGCGGTCAGCGGATCGTGGGGCGGCGGCGCCGGCTGACGCGCGCGGCTAGGCGAGCTTCTTGCCGGGGTTCAGGAGCCCGCGCGGGTCGAAGAGCTGCTTGACGGCCCGGTGCAGCTCGACGGCGCGCGGCTCCCACTGGTGGCGCAGCTGGCCGTTCTTGAGCACACCGACGCCGTGCTCGCCCGACACCGATCCGCCGAGCGCGATGGCGGCGGCGAACAGCTCGTGCGCGGCTGCCGCGGCTCGGGCCATCGTGTCGGCGTCGCCCGGCC
>DASXZF010000029.1:0-1727 GCA_036502065.1 Gaiellales bacterium | reverse complement strand
GGGACAGCGCACCTCCCACTCGCGTGCGGCGAGCTGGCGGTCGCCGCGAACGCGGGGATAGACGACTCCATGCTCGGCGCACCGGTAGGCGCCTTCGCCGTAGACCGACATCGACGAGGCGACGACGATCCTCTCGACGCGGTGCTCCTCGTTCGCGAGCAGCTCGAGCAGGACGCCGGTGCCGCTCGTGTTGCCGTCGACGTAGCGGCTGATCTGGTACATCGACTGCCCGACGCCCACCTCGGCCGCGTGGTGGACGATCGCGTCGACCCCGCGCAGCGCCTTTCGCAGCGCCGCCGAGTCGCGCATGTCGCCGAGCACGAACTCGGCCTCGGTCGGCACGTATCGCGGCCCGTGGCGCCCGTGCACCTGCTCGACGAGCCGGTCGTAGACGCGCACCTCGTGGCCGGCCGCGAGCAGCGACTCGGCCATGTGCGACCCGATGAACCCGGCCCCGCCGGTGATCAGCACACGCGACACGCTCTCCGTGCTCCCTTCGAAGAAAGTGAGTAACGATGCCGTGCGTCGTCACGCACGGAAAACCCGTATTGCCCCGCCGGGGGCGATCTGCACATGCGGAACGACCCGATCCGCGCCTCGCCGGCGTGTACGGATGGTTACCGCGATCAGCTGCGCTGTCAAGCGCGATGCTACGCGCCGGGTCGGATGCGACAATCCCCGCCGTGGCCGCGCACCCGCCGACAAGCACCGCCGAGGTCGAGCTGCGGCCGCGCGGCCCCTATCTGCTGGCCGACTCGGTGAGGGGCTCCGACGCCACCCGCCGCTTCCGCGGCGGCGTCCTTGACATGGCCCTCGTGACGCCGCAGGGGCCGGCCCGGATCCGGGTCTGGCAGCGGCGCGACGGCGTGCTCGCGGCCCGGATCGGCGCGCCCGACACGGGCAGCGCGGTCGATGCGCTGCGCTTCGTGCTTGCCACCGACGTCGACCACGCGCCCTTCCTGCGGGTGGCCGCGCGCGACCCGCTGCTGCGCGACGCCGTGCGGCGCCGCCCCGGCCGGCGGCCGGCGCGGCTCGCGACGGTGGCCCACGCACTCGTCCGTGCGATCTGCGGCCAGCTGATCACCGCGCGCGAGGCGATGCAGATCGAGCGGCGGCTGCTCGCGGCGGTGTGCCCGACCGACGGCGACCTGCGCAATCCGCCGCAGGCGTCCGATATCGCCCGGCTGAGCGCGGCGGCGGGTGAGCGGGCCGGGCTCTCGCCGCGGCGGGCGGCGGCGCTCGTGCGCGTCGGGCGCACGCTTGACCTCGAGCGGCTGCGGACGGTGGCCCCCCAGGCGGCCGTCGCGCGTATCTGCGCCGAGCCCGGCCTCGGGCCGTGGTCGGCGGGCGTGATCGCCGGACAGGGGCTCGGCTCCTACGCCCATGGGCCCGTCGGCGATCTGGGTCTGCTCAAGCTGTGCACGGCGCTGCTCGGCCGGCGTGCCGAGGTGCGTGACACGGCCGAGCTGCTCGACCGCTACGGCGAGTGGGCCGGCCTGGCCGCCGCGCACCTGCTGTCGCTCCCGCTCGCGCACTCCCGCTGGGCGGTCGCGCGGGCGGGCTGATCAGCCCCAGTGGTCCCCGGCGGCGCCGGCTGCATGCAGCGCATCGGCGCGGGTGGGGTAGTCCTGCATGGCGGTGATCAGCCCGTCGCGGAGCGTGAACACGATCGCGGCGGTGCCGCGGCGCTCGTCCGGGTCTGCGTCGGCCGAAAGCGGCACGCCGAT
>DASXZF010000028.1:0-1757 GCA_036502065.1 Gaiellales bacterium | reverse complement strand
ATCGGAGCTCCATGGCAGGGGATCGGGCCGCAGATCGGGCATCGCAGCGTGAGTATCCCCCGGGCGGGCGAGTGTCCGCACGCGTTTCGGGGAGGGGCGACTGCGGGTTCGTACTGAACTTGCGCCGCCGCGCGCCACGAGCGCTCGATCACGAACTCGCCACGACGACTACCCGGGTGAGACGGTCGCAGGCACGACCGCTGACGCCCACACCCCGGCAGGAGACACCTGATGTCCATGATCCGCAATCTCTCGCTCCGAACGAAGCTCTTCGCCGGTTTCGGAGTCGTCGTCGCCGTGATGGTCGTGTTTGCCGGGGCGGCACTCGTCATGCAGGGTCAGATGGCCTCGGCCACCGACCACATCACGAACGTGGCCACACCGAAGACCGAGGCCGGGCACGACATCAAGTACGGCGCCTCTGACCTCGTCGGCTGGCAGGAGGCCTACGTGCTCGACCGTGGCAGGAGCCGGCCGGCGTTTCTGCACGCTGCCAAGACGTTCCGGCAGCGACTGGCGCACCTGCAGGCCGTGTCGGTCGATCCGCAGGACTTCGCTGACACGAAGGCGCTTCGGGCCGACTTCGCCGCGTACATGCGCACGGACGCCCGGGTTTGGGCGGCGGTGAAGCGCGGCGATCGCGCAGACGCCACGCGCCTGGCGCTCGGCCCGGCATCCACCGCCTACATCAAGCTGGTACGCGGCGGCATCGCCTATCTGACCGGCGCCAACGCCGATGCCGCGGTTGCGGCCCGCGGCTTCCGCACGACCCATAGCCGCTCGACGATGATCACCATCGCATCGGCCGCGGTCGCGGTGGCGCTCGCCGTGGCGATCGCGCTCGTGCTCTCGCGCTACCTGGTCGGGTCGATCTCGCAGCTCGTCGCGAAGCTGCGCAGCCTCGACGAGCGCGATCTCACCGAGCTCGCGGCCGGGCTCGAAGCGGTCGCCGCCGGAGATCTGACGCACGCCGTCGTGAGCTCGACGGAGCCCCTCGCGGAGCGCTCTCGCGACGAGCTCGGCCAACTCGAGGCCACGTTCAACCAGATGCTGATCCGCCTGCGGGGCGGCGTCGAGAGCTACACGACGATGCGCTCCAGCATGGCGCGGCTCGTGGAGCAGATCGCCGGCTCGGCGACGATGCTGAGCGCAGCGTCCCAGGAGATGGCGGCCACGTCACAGGAGACCGGTCGGGCGGTGTCGGAGATCGCCCAGGCCGTCACCGACGTTGCCGCGGGAGCCGAGCGCCAGGCCAGGATGAGCGGCGAGGCGCGTGCGGCGGCCGACGAGACGCGGGTGTCCGCCGAGCAGATGGCGCACCTGGCGGCCGAGGGCATGGCGGCCATGCAGACCAGCACCGACGCATTCGAGCGCGTTCACGACACGGCCGCCGAGACGACGTCGCGCATCGGCGCGCTCTCGACGCGCTCGCAGGAGATCGGCCAGATCGTCGAGACCATCTCCGGCATCGCCTCGCAGACGAACCTGCTCGCGCTGAACGCGGCCATCGAAGCCGCCCGCGCAGGCGAGCAGGGCCGCGGCTTTGCGGTCGTCGCCGAGGAGGTGCGCAAGCTGGCCGAAGACGCCCAGACGGCCGCGGCGCGGATCGCCGAGCTGATCGGACATGTCCAGGCCGACACCGACGGCGTCGTCAAGATCGGGGCGCTCCGAAACGAGCTCATGGACGAAGCCGCAGGCAGCACGCGCGACTCGGCCGAGCTCTTCCGGCAGATCACCGAGTCGATCGGGGCGGTCAC
>DASXZF010000027.1:0-10950 GCA_036502065.1 Gaiellales bacterium | reverse complement strand
CCGCTCCTGTCGGGGGCGACGCGTCTGGCCGTGCCGGTCGTCGTGGGCGAGATCGCCGCGGGCGTCCTGGTCGGCCAGACGGGACTGCGCGAGATCAACCCGGCCGACCCGACGGTCGTGTTCCTCTCAGGAGCCGGCTTCGCGATGCTGATGTTCATCGTCGGCACCCACCTGCCGCTGCGCGACGCGGGCCTGCGGCGGGCGCTGCGCTCGGCCACGATCGCGGCCGTGCTCTCGTTCGGCATCGCCGTCCCGGGTGGATGGCTGCTCGCGAACGTCTCGGGCGTCGGCCATCCCGCGATCTTCGTGCTGCTCCTGGCGGCGTCGAGCTCGGCGATCGTGATGCCGATCGTCACGGAACGCGGCCTGGCGGGAGGCGAGATGCTGCTCGCGACCACCTGGATCGCGCTCGTCGACATCGTCAGCATCGTCGCGCTGCCGCTGGCCCTGACCCCATCCAAGGCGGCGAAGATCGCCGGCGGCGGCATCGCGGTCGTCGTCGCTGCGATCGTGGTCTTCGGGTTCGTCCACGTGATCCGCAATCACCGCGTCACCATGGCCCTGCGCGCATACTCGAGCCAGCGGGAGTGGGCGCTTGACCTGCGCCTGTCGCTGCTCGTGCTGTTCGGCCTCGCGGCGCTTGCGACCGTGTTCGGCACGAGCATCCTCGTCGCCGGGTTCGGCGCAGGGATGATCGTCGCGCTCGCCGGCGAGCCGCGCCGGCTGACGCAGCAGCTCGTCGGCCTGGCCGAGGGCTTCTTCGTGCCGTTCTTCTTCGTCACCCTGGGCGCGAAGCTCGACTTCCGCTCGCTCGCCTCGTCGCGCTCCGACGTCGTCCTGGTCGGCCTGCTCGCCGCCGCGATCGTGGTCTGCCACGTCGCCGTCGCCGTCGTCATGCGCATGCCCTGGCCGGCCGGCCTGCTGGGATCGGCGCAGCTCGGGCTGCCCGCCGGCGTCGTCGCGCTCGGGCTCTCGGAGCACATCATCAAGCCCGGGCAGGGGGCCGCGATCGTCGCTTCGGCGCTGATCACGCTGGGCGTCTCGAGCATCGGCGCAGCGCTGCTCTCGCGGCGCTCGCCGGCGCCGCCGCCGCCCGCCCCGGAACCGGCGGTCGCCTCGTAAGAGGACGGCTAGTCTGGGGGCATGGCTGACTCCGAATCCCGCCCCTGGTACGCCGAGCACGTCGACCGCTACCTCGCCACCGACGGCGAGGACGGACACGACTGGCAGGGGGTGCCCACACTGCTTCTGACCACCCGCGGCCGCAAGTCGGGCGAGCCGCGCACCCTGCCGCTGATCTACGGCCGCGACGGCGACCGGCTGCTGATCGTCGCCTCTCGCGGCGGCGCGCCGAGCCACCCGAGCTGGTTCCTGAACCTGCAGGCCGACCCGCACGTGCAGGTGCAGGTCAAGGCCGACCGCTTCGACGCCACCGCCCGGGCCGCGACCCCGGACGAGAAGCCGCGCCTGTGGAAGACGATGACGTCGATCTGGCCGGCCTACGACGAGTACCAGACGCGCACCGACCGCGACATTCCGGTCGTCGTGCTCGAGCGCGCCGGCGCCTGATCAGACCGACATGCGGTTGAGCGCGCGCAGCTTGTTGGTCGCGTCGAGCGCGGCCACCTTGTAGGACTCGGCCAGCGTCGGGTAGTTGAACACCTGGTCGATCAGGTAGTCGACCGTGCCGCCGAGCCCCATCACCGTCTGGCCGATGTGCACGAGCTCGGTCGCCGCCGTGCCGAACACGTGCACCCCGAGGATGGTGCGCGAGTCGGGGGCGACCAGCAGCTTGAGGATGCCGACGGAGTCGCCCAGGATCTGGCCGCGGGCCAGCTCGCGGTAGCGCGAGATGCCGATCTCGTACGGAACTCCGTCGCCCGTCAGCTCCTCCTCGGTGAGGCCGGCGAAGCTGATCTCGGGGACGGTGTAGATCCCGATCGGCAGCAGATCGCGCATCGGCCGCGTCTCGAGGCCGAACGCGTGCGCCGCGGCCAGGCGGCCCTGCTCGAAGGACGCCGAGGCGAGGCTCGGGAAACCGATCACGTCGCCCACCGCGTAGATGTGCTCGACGCTCGTGCGGTAGTGCTCGTCGACCTCGATCCGCCCGCGACTGTCGACGGTCAGACCGGCCGTGTCGAGCCCCAGGTCGGCGGTCGCGCCCTGACGCCCGGCCGAGTACATGACCGCGTCGGCGGCGATCCGCTTGCCGCTTGCGAGCGCGGTCAGGGTGCCGCCGTCGTGCTTCTCGACCGAGGTGACCGTCTCGCCCAGCCGGAACACGACCCCCAGGTCGCGCAGGTAGTACTGCAGCGCCTCGACCATCTGGTTGTCACAGAACTCGAGCAGGCGCTCGCGCTTCTCGACCACCGTCACCCGCGTGCCGAGGGCGGCGAAGATCGAGGCGTACTCGATCCCGATCACGCCCGCGCCGACCACGACGAGCGTCGAGGGGATGCGCGACATGAGCAGGATGCCGTCGGAGTCGAGGATCGTGGCCTCGTCGAACTCGACGCCGGGCGGCCGCGCCGGGGTCGTCCCCGTCGCGATCACGATCCGGTCTGCCTGCACCGTGCGCACGCCGCCCTGCAGGTCGGACACCTCGACCGTGTTCGGGCCGGCCAGGCGTCCCTGCCCCGCCAGCACACGCACGTGGTTTCGCGCGAGCTGGTTTCGGATCACGTCGACCTCGCGCGTCATCACCTGCTGGGTGCGCCAGACGAGATCCTCGATCGTGATCTCCTCCTTCACCCGGTAGCTCTGGCCGTAGAGGCCGCGCTCGGACAGCCCGGTGAGGTAGATGGCGGCCTCGCGCAGCGTCTTTGACGGGATCGTGCCCGTGTTCGCGCACACGCCGCCGATCGTGTCGCGGCGCTCGACGACCGCCACCGAGGCGCCGACCTTGGCCGCCTGGATCGCCGCCTTCTGGCCGGCGGGCCCGGAGCCCACGACGACCATGTCGAACCGGCTGCCTTCCATCGTCGGCCGATGCTAGCGGAGCGGCATCGGCCACGCCCCGCGTTCACCGTTCGGACACGGCGGGCGGCACCAGGCGCGAGTAGCCGGTGAGACCGTCCACGGCGTGGGCGACCTCGAGCAGCGCCCGCTCGGCGAACGGGCGCGACACCAGCTGGAGGCCGACGGGTACGCCGGAGGCGGTCAAGCCGGCCGGGATCGAGATCGCCGGGCAGCACATCACCGTGACCCGCGAGCACGACCGCATCCACTCGAGGTAGGAGCCCATGGGCACGCCGGCGACCGTCTCGGGATACTCGGTGTCGATGGGGAAGGGCTCGACCTGCGTCACCGGGCAGGCGAGGTAGTCGTAGCGCTCGAAGAACGCCGCCACCCGGTCGCCGAGCTCGGCGTGCAGGCGGGTCGCCGCGATCAGGTCGGCCGAGGTGAGCGCCCGGCCGCGCTCGACGTTCCAGCGCACCGTCGCCTTCATCGAGTCGCCGTCGGCGTCGTAGACGTCGCCGAGCGAGAGGGCGAAGGTGAATGCACGGAAGGTCTCGAACACAGCGTCCGCGCCGGTGAGGTCGGGCTCGGCCTCGGCCACGTCCATGCCGAGGTCGGCCAACGACCGCACCAGGCCTTCGGCGGCGGCGCGCGGACCGGGCTCGACCGGCAGTCCGCCGAGCGTCGGGCTCCAGGCGACGCGGCGACCGCGCAGGTCGGCATCGAGCGGGGCGGCGAGGTCGAGCCCCGGCGCGCGCAGCGAGAGCGGCGCCCGGGCGTCCGGGCCGGCCATCGCTGCGAGCAGCAGCGCGACGTCGGCCGCGCTGCGGGCGACCGGGCCGTCGACCGAGAATGGCAGCCACGGGGCATCGGAGGGCACCGACGGGACCGTCCCCGGCGTCGGCCGCAGCCCGACCACCCCGTTCCACGCGGCCGGATTGCGGAGCGACCCGCCGAGGTCGCTGCCATCGGCGAACGGCAGCATGCGACAGGCGACCGCGGCCGCAGCGCCGCCGCTTGACCCACCCGCCGACCGCGCCGCGTCCCACGGGTTGCGCGTGGCGCCGAAGACCGGGTTGAACGTGTGCGACCCCGCCCCCCACTCGGGCGTGTTCGTCTTGCCGACCATGATCGCCCCTGCCAGCCGCAGGCGCGAGGGCAGAAGCTCGTCGGTGTCGGGTATGTGGTCGCGGTACGCCGGCGACCCGTAGGTCGTGCGCACGCCGGCCGTGTCGACCAGATCCTTGTGGGCGATCGGCAGGCCGTGCAGCGGTTGCAGCGGCTCGCCGGCCGCATGCCGGCGGTCGGCGGCGCGGGCGGCTGTGCGAGCCTGCTCGGCGACGACGGTGACGACCGCGTTCACGGCCGGATCGATGCGCTCGATCCGCTCCAGCTGTGCATCGACGAGCTCGAGCGCCGAGAGCGCCCCCGATCGAACGAGCGCCGCCTGCTCGACCGCGGAGAGCAGGCAGGGTGACTCAGACACGGCCGCGGACGGTGAGGGGTGTTACGCACATCCGGGGATGCATCCTCGCAGGCTGCAAGCGATCACTCGTGTATGGAGCGCTGCGCCCGGCTCCGGCGCCCGTCAACGACCCCTGGGAAGGCTCCTTTCATGCGACTGTCCGTACGCACAAAGCTCTTCGGCTCATTTGGCATCGTGATCGCTCTCATGATCGCGCTCGGCGGTGCGGCAATCGTCGAACTCGGGTCGGTGGCGAGCACGGCGACGTATCTTGGCACCAACAGCCTCCCGAGCGTGGAGAAGATCGGCGACGTCGGCTCGAACGTGGCCAACTTCCGCCGCTACCAGAACCGGATCGTGTGGGCGACGCCGGCCGACCGCATCACGCTCCTGCCGGAAATGCAGCCCTACGCGACGGGTGCGACGAAGATGCTGAACGAGTATGCGTCCATGGCCAACCCCGGCGCCGACCAGCGGCTGTGGCGGGCGACCTTCAATGGCTGGAAGGCGTACCTCAAGCACACGGCTGGGTTCGCGGCCGCGGCGAAGGCCGGGGACGTGAAGGCAATGGAGGCGACGCAGACCGCTTCGCTCAACGACTTCAACCGCATGGAGGCCAATCTGACCGCGTGGAAGACCTGGAACGTGAAGGACGGCACGCGGGCCGCAGCGAACGCCAACTCGACCCACTCGACCGCCGAGATGATCGTGATCGCGCTGCTCGTGGTCGCCACACTCGTGGGCGCCGGCCTTGCGTTCGCGATCGCCCGCTCGATCACGGGTGGCGTCCGCAAGATGCTGCGCGCAGCCGAGGGGATCGCCGAGGGCGACCTCGAGCAGGACGTGCACACCACGAGCCGCGACGAGATCGGCGAGACCGCGACCGCCTTCCAGCGCATGATCGAGTACCTGCAGACCCTGGCCGTGGCGGCCGAGAGCATCGCCGCCGGCGACCTGACCGCCGATATCGAGCCGAAGTCGGAGCGCGACGTGCTCGGTGTGTCCTTCCACACGATGCGCACGAGCCTGAGCACGATCGTCCGCGATGTCGCCTCCGCAGCCGGGCGCCTGAGCGCGGCGTCGCAGGAGATGTCCTCGACGTCCGAGGAGACGAGCCGCGCGGTCGAGGAGATCGCCCGCGCCGTCCAGGACGTCGCCGAAGGCGCCGAGCGCCAGGTGGCGATGGTGCACACGACGCGCGAGTCGGCCGAGGAGTCGGCCGTCGCTGCCGAGCGCGCCCGCGAGGTCGCCGAGCACGGCGTCGCGGCGTCCGCCCAGGCGAACTCGGCCATGGACGCGGTGAAGCAGTCCTCGGCGCAGGTCGTCGAGGCGATCAACCAGCTCGCGGCCAAGTCGGAGCAGATCGGCGGCATCGTCGAGACGATCACCGGGATCGCCGGCCAGACCAACCTGCTGGCGCTGAACGCGGCCATCGAGGCCGCCCGCGCCGGCGAGCAGGGCCGCGGCTTCGCGGTCGTCGCCGAGGAGGTGCGCAAGCTGGCCGAGGAGTCGCAGGAGGCGGCCGAGAAGATCTCGGCGCTTGTGAGCGAGATCCAGAGCGAGACCGGTCACACCGTCACGGTCGTCACCGACGGCGCGAGGCAGACCGAGGAGGGCGCGCTCGTGGTCGATCAGACCCGGCAGGCGTTCGAGGAGATCGGCGCCGCGGTGGCCGACATGGCGATCCGCATCGAGCACATCGCCACGGCCAGCAACGAGGTCGCAAGCGTGGCCGAGCAGTCGTCGGCCTCGACCGAGCAGGTGTCGGCCTCGACCGAGCAGACGAGCGCGTCGGCCGAGGAGATCACCGCCTCGGCGCAGGAGCTGTCCGCGACGGCCCAGAGCCTCGAGCGGCTCGTCTCGCACTTCAAGGTGGCGTAGGCCCCACCTCGCCGCTTGACGCCGGGGCGCCCCACGCAGGATCGCGCAAGAGCGCGGAAACATCCTCGTAGTCGGGCGCCTCGGCGTAGAGCTTCTCGAGCTCCGTGCGCGCCGGCCCGAGCTTGCCGAGCGCCTTCAGCGCCTGCGCACGCAGGTAGCGGGCGTCGTGCAGCACGCCGGGCAGGCGTTTCTTCGACCGCAGGGCGTCCTTCGACGACTCGTAGGCCGCGTCGTTCAGGCCGAGCTTGACCAGCGCCTCGATCCGGGCGTTCACGACCGAGCAGGTGAGATCGTCGACGTTCGTGATCGGGGCGGCCAGATGCACGATCTCGTCCCACTCCGCGAGCTTGGAGTGAAACGCGCACAGCTGGAGGATCAGCCAGGGCTCGTCCGGGTGCAGATCCGACAGCTTCTGCAGGAGTCCGATCGCCTCGTCGGTGCGATCGAGCAGGTCATAGGCGCGTGCGAGCATCTCGGCCGCGAGCTCCGACGAGGCGGCGCTCGTGATGTGCAGGCCGTTTGTCAGCTCGACGACGAACTGCAGGCGCGCTGCGTAGTCGAGCACCAGCTTGTCGGGCAGCGGGTTGGACGACGCGACGACCCGCTCGAGGTAGTCGACCGCGGCCTGCGGCTCGGCCTTGACGGTCAGAAGCAGAAGCCCGCACAGGAGGTCGTCCGCGCTCGTGCGATCGCCCGTGTCGCGTTCGGACGCCTCGCGGAAGAGCGCAAGCGCGCGGTCGGTGTCTCCCGCGATGTACGCCTGGACGCCGCCGGCGAACCGCTTCTCCCAGGCCGGCGCGAACAGGCCCGGATGCTTCGTCTGCGCCGCTGCAACCGGCACGACCCGCGCCGGTCGCGCGGGCCGGGTCGATCGGGCCTTGCCGCTCCCGCCCCGGCGGCTGTCGACGTAGGAGATGCCCGTACCGGGCAGTCCGACTGTGCGCGTCCGGCGACCGGTGGTGGAGACGGTGTAGTGCGCGCCGCGCGTGCCCGCCGTGAGCGACACGCCGCGCTTCGTCAGGTTGAGCTTCACGCCGGGGCCGAGCCGCACCGACCGGCGCGCCCGCAGGTAGCCCATCAGGAGCCTCCGCAGCCGATGGCCGGATCATGGCACAGCCCGGTCACGCCGGCGCCGCGGGCTCGGCCGGCGCCGGCGGCAGCACCTTCAGGCGCGGCAGCGGCGAGGGCAGGAGCCAGAGCGCGCTGAGCGCGCCGCCGACCGTGGCGATCCAGAGCGTCGCGTGGATCCCGATCGCAGTCGCCGCGAACCCCGCGGCGAGCGAGCCGAGCGGGCGCACGCCGTAGTTCACGATCGTGTAGGCGCCCTGCACGCGGGAGCGCAGGTGGCTCGGGACGAGGGCGGCGTTGATCGAGCCGGCGGTGATGTCGAGCATCATGACGCCGATGCCGGAGCCGAACTCGGCGGCGAAGAGGCACGCCAGCACGAGCGCGTGCGAGCCGCCGGCCAGCGGCACGAGGACGAGCGGCGCGGGGAACAGCACCGACCCCAGGCAGAAGGCCGGTCCGATGCCGATGCGGCGGCTGACGAGGCGCGTCAGCCCGGCGCCGATGATGCTCCCGATCGCCGCGACGCCGAGGACGACGCCGATCGTGCCGGCGTGGACGTGCAGGGCCCTGGTCGCGTAGAGCAGGAACAGGGCGAAGTAGCCGAAGTTGAAGAAGTTCACGGTCGCCGTGGACGCGAGCTCGTAGAAGAGCGTCGGCGTGGCCCGGATGTAGCGGATCCCCGCGGTGAGATGCCCGGGCTCCGGCGGCTGCGGGGCGGGCTCGACCGGCGCGATCGAGCCCAGAAAGCCGGCCGATCCCACGAAGGACACGGCGTCGACGAGCAGCGCGAGCGGCGCCGAGACGGCCTGGGTGAGGATGCCGCCGAGGCTCGGCCCCGCCATGAACGAGACGGCCCGGCTGCCGTAGACGAGCGAGTTCGCGTCGAGGTAGCGGTCGCGGTCGACGACGCACACGAACAGGGTCGAGTCCGAGACCTGGAAGAACACGCTCAGGCTGCCTGCGGCGACGGCGACGACGTAGAGCTGGGTGAGCGTGAGCGCCCCGAGCGCCGAGGCGACGGGCACGCTCGCGAGCAGGACGGCGCGGCCGATGTCGCTTGCGATCATCACCCGGCGGCGTCTGCCCCAGCGGTCGGCGAGGGCGCCCGCGTGCAGGGCGAGGACAAGGTTCGGCGCCCACGCGAGCGCCGTCAGCACGCCCATCTGCCCGGCCGTCGCGTGCAGCGTCAGCACGCCGACGAGCGGCAGCGCGATCCCGCTCACCTGGTCGCCGAGCATCGAGATGCTCTGCGCCGACCAGTAGCGGCGAAAGACGCGCTCGCGCAGCAGCGGCGGCACGCGCGCGGACCACGGCATCTAGATCTCGGCGCGCCGGTGCCAGGCGGCGGCCGCGAGCGCGGCGGCGGCCAGGACGACCGCCACAACCGCGACCGCCGTCGCGAGCGCGACCCGCAGGTCGAGCACGCCGATCGTGATGACCGACCCCGCCACGCCGGCGTAGATGCAGGTGATGAACGCCGCCGTCACCTCGCCGCGGCGCTCCGGCGGCGCGATCCGGTTGAGCTCGTCCTGTGCATGCAGAAACCCTATGCCGTGCCCCGCGCCGGCGAGGACGGCTCCGGCCACGAGCACCGCGAGTGATCCCAGCGGCGAGGCGACGACGAGCGCCGCCAGCCCCGCTGCGAGCAGCACCAGGCCGAGCTCCTGCGCGCGGCGCCCGCTGGCCGCGCGCCGGGCGACGATCTGGGCAACGCACGAGGTGCCGAGCGCGAGGGCGCTGATCGCCGCCAGCAGCGCCAGGTTCGACGTGTGCAGCAACGTCGCGGCGTACGACGGCACGATCGACAGGTAGAGCGCAACGGTCGCCCACAGCGCGGCCGCCGTCAGGCCGAGCCGGGCGAACTTGCCCCGGATCTCGTCGGGAACATGCGGCCGGGTGATCCGCCACGCGCGCCGCGCGCCCTTCGCCGGCTCGGCGATGCGGGCGACGAGCACCGCGGCGGCCGCGGTCGCGACCAGGAGGACGAGGTAGCAGAGCCGCTCGGGCGCCGGCGCCCACTGGGCGAGGACGCCCGCGACCAGCGGCCCGGCGCCGCTGCCGCCGGCCTGGGCCAGGCCCGCCAGGAGCGCCGGCCGGCGAGCATCGGCGCGCGGCTCGAGCTCGACCAGCGCCGCCGTGGCCGCGCTCGAGGCCATGCCGACGGCAAGCCCCTGGAGCGCCCGGCCCGCATACAGCCACACGGTGCTCTGCGCGAACGCGAACACGACCAGGCCGGTCGCGGCGGCGCCGAGCCCGAGGAGCATCACCGGCCGGCGCCCCAGCCGGTCGGAGAGCTGGCCGAAGAGCATGAGCGCCGGCACGAGCACGAAGGCGTACACCGCGAAGATCAGCGTGAGCACCGCGCTCGAGAACCCGAAGCGCTGGCTGTAGACGGCGTAGAGCGGCGTGGGCAGGTTCACGCCGGCCATCAGCACGAGCCAGGCCGCCGAGACGATCAGGATCGACCGGATTCCCGGCTGCGCAGGCTGAGTTCCAGGCACGCCGGCGCGCTGCTCGAGAGTCACGGACATCCATCGCCCCTACCCATGCCGGTGGAATCGAAACACCGCAGGCGCGCAGCACCGGCCCGTGCCGCACGCCCGCGGCGATCAGGCCTACGGCCCCCAGTCCTTGCCGGCGCCGACCCAGGCGGAGATCAGGATCGCGGCGGCAAGCAGGAGCGACGGGCTGATGGTGCGGAAGCGGGACACGGGCTACCCTCCTCTCTGTTCGTTGCCAAATGGCAACGCTAGAGAGAGGGTGTTGCCTTGTCAAGACACTCATGCCAAGTGGCATCACCGCCGCGCTACGATGGGAGGCACATGGGGAGGATCCGACCGGCGCACATCACCGATCCCGCGGTGTTCGGACAGCGGGTGCAGGAGCTGCGCGTGAAACGCGGCCTATCGCTGCGCCAGCTCGCCTTCACCGGCTGCTCGGCGTCGTTCCTGTCACGCATCGAGGCGGGCCTGCGCGTTCCGTCGCCCGCGATCGTTGCCCAGCTCGCGAACCGGCTCGGCGTCGAGGTCGAGGCGCTGCTCGGCCACAGGCTCGACAGCCGCGTCAGCGATGCCGACCTGACGGCGGCCGACGTCGCCGCCCGGCTCGGCGAGAGCGATGCGCAGGAGCGGCTGGAGGGGCTGCTCATCCAGGCACAGACGCTGGGCGACCACGCCGGCGAGAGCCGCATCCTCGAGGGGCTCGGGCTGATCGCCCTCGACGCGCGGCACGATCCGCAGGCGATCGACCTGCTCGAGCGCGCCCTTGCCACCGGCACCGCAATCGGCCCGCGCGAGCGGCCGGCGCTTCACCGGGCGCTCGGCCGCGCGTACGCCGGCACCGGCGATCTCACCCGATCGATCGCGATCCTGCGCGCGGCCTTCGACGAGGCCACGGGCGATCCGCCCGACCCCACCCTGATGGTGCTCTACGGGACGTATCTGGCAAACGCCTACACCGACACCGGCCGCTTCGGCGAGGCCGAGACCGTACTCGGCCGCGTGCTGGCGCACGAACGCGACCTGGCGCCGGGCAACGCAATCCGGCTCGAGTGGGCGCTCGCCCGCACGTATGCCGAG
>DASXZF010000026.1:0-2426 GCA_036502065.1 Gaiellales bacterium | reverse complement strand
ACCGTGGCCGATGTTGACCAGTTGAGACCAGATCTGGCGGCGTTACAGTCCCTCAGCATCGCACTTGGCTGCAACGGTTACTTCGCGTTCGCCCTCACCCGCGAAAGCAGCGCCCTGACGTATGGTCGGATGTTCGCGCCGGCAATCGGCATCAACGAAGATCCTGTAACCGGAAACGCCAAACGGCCCGCTCGGCGCCTACCTCGTTGAGCACCACCTGGTCGACGCGATCGATGACCGGCTCGAGTTCACCGCGCGGCAGGGTGATGCTCTAGGCCGTCCCGGCTCAATGCGTGTTGCGGTCACCGTTAAGGACGCGCATCCGACTTCAGTCGCCGTCACCGGCCGCGCCGTCATCGTCTTCGCAACCGAACTCATCCTCTAGCCAAACCAAACGGTCGGATGTCGCTCAACGCTCGGGAACGACAAAGAGCCGGCCACCCCTTTGCCACGGATGCGATCGCCCCGATCGCCGTTCCGCGGTCATGCTTGCGGCGCTGCACCGGGAAGTCGGCGTCGCGACCGAGATGCTCCTGACGACGGCAGAGCAGATGTCGGACGACGGGGCGTGCGCCGCCGGTTACGCCTAAAGCGGCCGCGGGGCACCGCGACTGGTCGGGGCGGAGAGCGGCAGTGTCGGTGCCCCCCTACGGCGGTGGCGAGCTCGCGCAACGTACCCGTTTGGCGAGCGTTGATCATGTGCCCGTCACCGGAGGCGACCAGCCGCGGCAGGAAGGAGCGTGGTGCCGTGGATCACGCCCCACGGGTTGACCGCGAACAGTCGCTCGTAGTCGGCGTACTCGGTCTCGAGCACCGAACGCGAGGAGGCGCTCCCGGCGTTGTTGTAGAGCTCGTGCACGACGCCGAAGTGCTCGCCGTCGCCGCCGCGTACTCCCCGACCGCGACCCGATCGCTCGCGTCGAGCTCGGCGCGCTGCGCGTCGGCGCCGCGTCCCGCGAGCGGCGAGGCCGTCTCGTCTAGCCCAGCGACCCTGACGTCGCTGATCGGCACCCGCGCGCCGCGGCGCGAGGCGCGAAAGACGGTTCTGGCCGCGCTTCGCGCCTCGGCCGTTGGTGGGAGGATCAGCCGCCCTTCTGGGGCGGCGGCGCAGAACCGTCGAGCCTGTGCACCACATGGTTGCATCGCGCTGTGCCGGACGGACAGGGATGGGGCATGGCGTCAGTGGCGACGTCGGCCGGCCTGCTCTGCCTCCCGGACGCCGTGGTCTCGGTGCTCGTCGCGACCCCTTTGCTGCCCGGCCACCAGGCGATGAAGTGCCCGCCGCCGACGGTCACCGTCACCTGCGTGCCGTCGTCGAGCGTGAGCGCGGCACCGGTCACCGCCGAGCCGACGCGCCCCTCGACGAACGTGACGGCACCACTGGAGAGGTGGTCGATCACCAGGCCGGCGGCGGGCGGCTCGGGCGCGGTCGGCGCCGGCGTGGGCAGCACGCGCACGAACGAGCCGCCGCCCATGCACAGCGTGCTGCCCCCGTCGCGGTCGAGGTAGAGCAGCATCGAGTAGGGGCCGCGCACATCCGAGAGCGCCGGCGTGCCCGACGGCACCGCCCCCGGGGGCCCGGCTTTCCCGCCCGGGCTCGGCCCACCGGCCGGGCAGCTCGCCTCGGCGGCCGGCAGTTGGCCGGGTGCCGGAGCCGTGGGCGCGGCGCGCCAGCCGGCGAACGCGGTCGACGCGGCCGGGCCGCCGGCGATGAGCAGCCCGGCGGCGGTCGCCGCCCCGGCGGCGGCGAGCGCACCCATGCCGCCGACCAGGCGGCGGTGCGCGCGGCGCTCGGGTGTGCGTCTGAGCTCGGCGAGCAGGTGATCGCGGCGCGCCGCGACCCAGGCGTCGGAGGGAACGGGAACGGAGGTCGGGTCGATCATTTGAGGGCTCCAGGAGTCGATGGGAAGGGGTTGACCAGCGAAGCGCTGAGGCGGGCACGGGCCCTCGAGAGACGGGAGCGCACGGTGCCCGCGGGCACGCCAAGGGCGCGCGCGGCGTGCTCATAGGACAGCCCGCTCCAGAGAACGAGGACGACGACGTCACGTTCGCCGTCCGGCAACGTGCCGATCGCCTGCAGGGCATCCGCGAGCGCACGTTCGGCGTCGATGCGCGAGGCGACGTCGTCCGCCGCGGCTTCGAGTGGCTCGGGCGGCAGGCGCGCGAGGGCGGCCCGATGGCGGCGCCGCGCGCGGTGCGCATTGCGCACCGCGTTGTGGGCGATCCCCAGCAGCCACGGCAGGAGGCTCTCGCCGCTGATCTCAGTGCGCTCGCGACGGCGCCATGCCTCGAGGAAGACGATGCTCGTGAGGTCCTCGGCGAGCGCGAGGTCGGCCGTGCGTCGCGCGCAGAACGCGTACACGGCGCGCCCGTGGCGCTCGAACAGCACGCCGAACGCGTCCGGGTCGGCGCGGGCGAGCCTCCAG
>DASXZF010000025.1:0-3726 GCA_036502065.1 Gaiellales bacterium | reverse complement strand
CGCTGCTCGGTCTCGGCCAGGTGCTGGGCACGCTTGTAGAGCGCCGCGCCGGCCGCCGAGACGGCCACCGAGATCGCCAGCCGCCTCACACGACACCGCCGCGCTGGTCACGCTTGTTCTTGAAGACTCCGAAGCCGTGCGACACCCCTGCCGTGAGCCCCGAGATCGCGCGGAACGGCTTCGAGACGGCTTCGGAGATCGAGCGCACGGTCGCGTCGACCTTCGCGGTCGCGTCGGTCGCCGAGTCGGTGATGCGGCCGACCTTGTCGAGCTCCTCGTTCACGTGGTCGAGCGACGTCGAGACCTTCGCCAGCATCGGCACGAGCTCGCCCATGATGCCGTCGAGCATCTTGTTCACGCGGCCGAGCGTCCCTCCGACGCGCAGAAGCGCGAAGCACGAGCCGACGCCCGTGAGGATGAGGAACACCGCCAGCGCGTAGCGCCAGATATCGGAAGAGGTGACGAGAAGGGCGAGGTGCATACGGCTCCCAGGTCGGGGGAAAACCTATCCTACCCGGCGTATCACGGGGCGATGACGCCTGCCCCGACCACCGTGTCGTCGTCGTAGAGCACCGCGGTCTGGCCGGGAGCCACCCCGGCGATGGGCTCGTCGAGGTCGAGCGTGAAGCCGTCCTGGTCGGGCCGCACCGTCGCCCACACCGCATCGGTGCGGTAGCGCAGCTTCGCCTGGACGCGATCGGACGGGGCGAGCAGGCGACCGGGGGCGACGCGAACCGAGCGGCACTCGAGTGCCGCGTGCGGCCCGACGACGACGCGCCCGCGGTCGGCCTGGACGCCGATCACGTACAGCGGCTCGGCGGCCGCGACGCCGATGCCGCGGCGCTGCCCCGGCGTGAAGCGATGGACGCCGGCGTGCGCGCCCAGGATGCGGCCGTCCGCCGTGACGATGTCGCCGGCGCGGCCTGCGCCGCCGTGGCGCTCGAGAAACGCGCGGTGGTCGCCGCCCCCGACGAAGCAGACGTCCTGGCTCTCGGCCCTCCCGGCCGCGGCCAGGCCCGCCGCGCCCGCCTCGCGCCGGGTCTCGGCCTTCGTCTGCTCCCCGAGCGGGAACCAGCACCGCTCCAGGATCTCGCCCGGCACCGACGCCAGCATGTACGACTGGTCCTTCGCCGGGTCGGCGCCGCGCACGAGCAGGGTGGCCGACCCGGCACGGCGGGTGCGGGCGTAGTGCCCGGTCGCGATCCTGGGCGCGCCGATCCGGTCGGCGAAGTCGACGAGCGCCGCGAAGCGGAACGAGCCGTTGCAGCGCACGCACGGGTTCGGCGTGCGGCCCTCGCGGAACCCGGCGACGAACTCGTCGACGACGGCCGAGCGGAACTCACGGCGCAGATCGAGGCCGACGTGCGGCACGCCGAGCGCGTGACAGGCATCCCTGGCGGCGCGCACCGACCGCGGCGAGCAGCACGCCCGCTCGCCGTCGGGCGCGCCCGGGTCGATCCACAGGCGCAGCGTGACACCGACAGGCTCGAGGCCCGCCTCGACGGCCTTGAGCAGCGCGACCGCCGAGTCCACCCCGCCCGACATCGCGACCGCGATGCGGCCCGGCACCGCCGGCAGGTCGGCCGCGGCGAGCGCCCTTGCGAGGGCGGCGTGCAGGGCGTCGACGGCGAGACCGACGCAGGCGCGGTGGCGGCCCTCCGGCCGCAGCACCGCCTCCACATCGCTCATCCCCACCCTGGCGGCAGCGAGCAGGTCACGGCCCTCGGCCCGGCGGCAGGCGAGCTCCGCTGCGGCGGTCGCGTGCGGGCAGGCGAAGGTGCGGTGACGGGCGGCTGCGATTTGCCCGTCCGCGACGGCAAGCTCGATCCGGATCGCGTCCCCACAGCCCGGGTCGCCGGCCTCGCCCGCGAACGCGCCCGGCCCGGCCGAGCCGGCGTGGCGCGGCGAGAGGGCATGATCGATGGTGGCCGCGGAGTACACGCCGCGAAGGGTAACCCCACCGCTCAAGCACGGCCGCCCTCGTGCCGATCCTCACCTCGTGGCAGGTACCGACGACGCCGAACGCGCGCTCCGCGACGCGCTTGCCGTGTCTCCGGAGAACGTGCCGCTGCGCCTGCACCTCGCCGACACGCTCCTGCGCAGCGGCCGGCCCGGCGACGCCGAGGCCGAGTACCGCGAGGCGCTCTCGCGCGCGCCCGCCAACACGAACGCCCAGGCCGGCCTGGCAGCCGCGTTCTTCCAGCAGGGCCGCTTCGGCGAGGCGATCGTCGTCGTCGAGGCGCTGCTCGACCAGGCGCCTCACGCCGGGGCGCTCGTCCTGCACGCGCGTCTGCTCCTGGCCGAGGGGCGCGAGGCGGACGCGGCGACGGCCTACCTGGCCGCGCTCGAGCTCGACGGCGAGGAGCGCGATCCCGACCTCGACGCCCGTCTGCAGCATCTGTTCCCACCCACGGAGCCGGAGGACGCCGAGCAGGCCGAGCCGGTCGGGGTGCATGTGGGCGTTCCTGCGGACGACTTCGACCTCGAGATCGATCGCCCGTCCGAGACGTTCGCCGATGTCGGCGGGATGGAGCGGATCAAGGAGGAGATCCGCATCAAGATCATCCACCCGCTCGAGCACGAGGAGCTCTATCGCGCCTACGGCAAGGCGATCGGCGGCGGGATCCTGCTCTACGGCCCGCCCGGCTGCGGCAAGACGCACCTGGCCCGCGCCACCGCCGGCGAGATCAGCGCGTCGTTCCTGGCCGTCGGCCTGTCGGATGTGCTCGACATGTGGCTCGGCAACAGCGAGAAGCGTCTGCACGCCATCTTCGACCAGGCCCGCCGGCGGGCGCCGTGCGTGCTCTTCTTCGACGAGGTGGACGCGCTCGGCGCGAGCCGCTCGAGCTTCCAGTCGGCCGGCGGGGGCCGCAACGTCGTGAACCAGTTCCTGGCCGAGCTCGACGGCGTGCAGGACCGCAACGACGGCGTCCTCGTGCTCGCGGCGACCAACACGCCGTGGCACGTCGACTCCGCCTTCCGCCGGCCCGGGAGGTTCGACCGGGTGCTGTTCGTTCCGCCTCCCGACGAGGAGGCGCGCGCCGCCATCCTCCGCATCCTGGTGCAGGGCAAGCCGGTGGACGACATCGACTTCGCCCACGTCGCCCGCAAGACGGAGGGCTTCTCGGGCGCAGACCTGCGGGCCGTGGTCGACGTCGCCGTAGAGGACAAGATCCGGTCCGCGATGCGAGACGGTGTGCCGCGACCGCTGGGAACGAAGGATCTGGCCGCCGCCGCGAAGTCGGTCAAGACCTCGACCCACGAGTGGTTCGCCACCGCACGCAATTACGCCCTGCACGCGAACGAGGGCGGCGCCTACGACGACATCCTGACCTACCTGCGCCTGCGGTGACGAATCACGTCGCAGCCGCCCGGCGGCTGATCGAGGCCGGCCGCACCGACCTGGCCGCCCGCGAGCTGCGGGACGCAATCGCGCGAGATCCCGGGGACGGGACGGCTCACGGGCTGCTGTCGCTCTGCCTGACCAACGACGGTCACCATCCTCAGGCGCTCGCGGCCAGCGACGCCGCGCTGCGACTGGTGCCCGAGGATGCGTTCGCATGGCGGGTGCGGACCGTCATCTTCGTGAACCTCCACCGGTCGGACGACGCCCAGACCGCCGCCGAGCAGGCGCTCCGGCTCGACCCAGGGCACTCCCAGTCGTTCGTCGTCCGCGGGCAGGCCCGGCTGCTCGCAGGCCTCTACGAGAGCGCGCTTGCGGACTTC
>DASXZF010000024.1:0-1723 GCA_036502065.1 Gaiellales bacterium | reverse complement strand
GGCAGCGAGGTCGTCGACCGCTTCCTCGAGCTCGTAGTCCGCGTCGCCGGGCAGGCCGAGCGCGCGGACCTGCGGGCCGGAGGCGATGCGGCCCTTGCGGTCGAGCGCCACGGCGACGGTCAACATCCCGTTGTAGGCGGCGTGGCGGCGCTCGCGCAGCGCCTCGCCGTGCTCGGGCGTCACCATGCCGCCGTCGACGTAGAGACGTCCCGCCGGCACCTCGCCCACGATCGCCGCGCGGCCGGGCGCCAGGCGCACCATGTCGCCGTTGCGCGGCGCGACCTGCTCGGGGACCTGCATGTCGCGGGCGAGGTTGACGTGCTCCAGCAGGTGCCGCCGCTCGCCATGGGTCGGCACGGCGATCTTCGGCCGCGCCCACTGGTACATCCGTTTCAGCTCCTCGCGGGCCGGGTGGCCGGAGACGTGCAGGCCTGGATGGTCGCGCTCGGTGAAGAGCCGCACGCCGCGATCGGCGAGCTTGTTCTGCAGGTTGCGGATCGGGACCTCGTTGCCGGGGATCACCCGAGAGGAAAAGATGCACGCATCGCCCTGCCCCAGCGTGAGGTGCGGGTGCGTGCCGTCGGCGACCCGCGCCAGCGCCGCCCGCGGCTCGCCCTGGCTGCCGGTGCACAGGAAGAGGATCTTGTCGGCCGGGAAGTAGCCGGCCTCGGCGTCGGTGACGAACGGCTGGATGTCGGCGAGCAGGCCGACCGAGCGCGCCGCCGCCGACATGCGGATCATCGAGCGGCCGACCAGGCAGACGCGACGGTCGTTGGCCTCGGCGGCGCGGATGATCGAGTCCATCCGCGCCACGTTGGAGGCGAAGCAGGCCGCCCCGACCTTGCCCCTCAGCGTACCGATGAGCTCGGCGAGCGCGATGCGGACGGTCGATTCCGAGCCCGACTCGCCGTCGACGAAGACGTTGGTGGAGTCGCAGACCATGGCGAGCACGCCCTCGTCGCCGAGCTTGCGGATCGCGGTCTGGTCGGTGGGCGCGCCCAGCAGCGGATCCGGATCGATCTTCCAGTCGCCGGTGTGCAGCACGGTGCCGAGCGGGGTGCGGATCGCCAGGCCGTTCGGCTCCGGGATCGAGTGGGTGAGCGTGATCAGCGTCAGCTCGAACGGGCCGAGCTGGATCGTACCGGTGAGCGGCACCTCGGTGATGCGCGCCTCGTCCAGCAGGTCGGCCTCGCGCAGCTTCTCGCGCAGCAGGAAGGCGGTGAACGGCGTGGCGTACATCGGCGCGCGCAGGCGCTCCCAGAGCCACGGCACGGCGCCAATGTGGTCCTCGTGGGCGTGAGTCAGCACGATGCCGAGGATGTCCTTCGCATGTTCCTCGATGAAGGCGGGATCGGGCAGGATGATCTCGACGCCCGGCGTGGTCTGGTCGCCGAACGTCACGCCGAGATCCACCACGATCCACTTGCGGGCGCGCGGCGGGCCGTAGCCGTAGAGATTGAAGTTCATGCCGATCTCGTTCGACCCGCCCAGCGGCAGGAAGACGAGCTCGTCGTCTGGGGAAAGGGTCATCGCGCCGCCGTTCTTCCCCTCGCGAGCGAGGGGAAGTGTCGCCGGCGAGCGCGCGTTGGCGCGCGATGCGCGACGATGGGGAGAGCGGCGCGGCAAGCCAGCCGACGGCGCCGGGGCCAGCGCCCCTCCGTCGCGTCTCGCCTGCTTCGCGGGCTCGCCGTGCGACACCTCCCCTCACCTGCGTGAGGGGAGG
>DASXZF010000023.1:0-3347 GCA_036502065.1 Gaiellales bacterium | reverse complement strand
GTGGACGGCTCGGCGCGCCAGCTCGCCGCCGGCTCGACGCTCGCAGACGCCGTCGCAAGCCTCGGTCTGCATCCCCGCGCGGGCGATCTGGTGGATGTCACCGGCGTGACGCTGCGCCCCGGCGTCTATCCGGGCACCGTGCTCGTCGACGGCGCGGCCGTGGCCGCGAACGACCGGCTGCGCAGCGGAGACCGCCTGCGGCTCCAGGCCGGCCCCGACCGCACCGAGCCTGTGACCGTGCGCCGCGTACCCGTCTCCGGCGGCGAGCCCGCCGATCCCGAGTACTACCTGGGCCGGGTGCCGGGCGAGGAGGTCACGGTGCAGGGCAAGATCTCGGGCAAGGTGGCCTCGAGCGCGTTTCACGCGACCGGGGCGGCGATCGTGCCGCACGCCGTTGCGCTCACATTCGATGACGGGCCGTGGCCGGGCCAGACCATGCGGATCCTCGCGATCCTGCGCCGGCTGCACGCGCCGGCGACGTTCTTCGTCGTCGGCGACCTGGCCGAGCACTTCCCGCAGCTGATCGCCGCCGAGCGGCGCACGCCGGGCGTGCTCGTCGAGGACCACTCGTGGACGCATCCGCTGGTGCCGCCGTTCGGCGAGCAGCGCCCGAAGACGGTGCGGTTCCAGATCGCGCGCACGCTGCAGACGCTCACCGCCGAGAGCGTGCACGCCACCCTCTTCCGGCCGCCCGGCGGCGGCTGGTCGGACACCGTGGTCGCGATCGCCTCGAGCCTGGGCGTGCGGCTCGTGCTGTGGTCGGTCGACCCGCGCGACTGGGCTGCGGGCGCAACCGCGAAGGGCGTCGCCCATTCCGTGCTCACGCACGTCCACGCCGGCTCGATCGTGATCATGCACGACGGCGGCGGCGATCGCACGGCGACGATCGGGGCGCTGCCGCGGATCATCCACGGCATCCGTCACCGTGGCCTTCGGCTGGTGACGATCGAGCCGTAATTGCCGCCTTTCGCAGGTACGTCCTCGCAGGCGCCGACGTCGATCCGCCGATGGAGACGCCTGGATCAGCGAGACGCTTGCAGCCACGCCGCCCTTCGCGCCGGGCTCGCTGCGGTCGCGCGACGCGCCTCTTGGGAGCGGCCGCGCAGGCTCGTACAATCTGTGACATGCACGTACGTGCACTCGTCGGCATCGTCGCCGTGCTCTCGGTCACGGCCGGGTGTGCCGGCGGCTCGTCGAGCCATGCGGCGCTCACCGCCACGCAGGCGGTGCACCTTGCACGCGCCGACGGGTTGACCGGAGTCGTCGCCACCCGGCGCACAGGATCGTGGCACTGCGCAGGCACAGCGGTCGAGCAGGGGCCGACCCAGCCGAGCGGACGCTACGCCGGCTACAAACGCCCTCGCTACGACATCGAGTTCGGCGACGGCCGCGCGCCGAACTTCCCCCAAGACACGGCGCGGATCGCCATGACGGTGGTCGTCTTCGACTCGGCCGCCGTCGCCGCGCAGTGCGCCACGGCCGCGCTCTACATCGCCGAGCACTCGCCGATCGCCGAATCGACACCCGACGGGCCGACGATGCCGTTCACGGTGATCACGCAGGACACGATCGAGATGGTCAAGCACGCACCCGACGCGCCGGGGTTCGAGCCGGGCACGACCGGCGAGTACGAGACCTTCCTCGCCGACGGCCCGGCGTTCGCGCTCGGCCTCGCATACGACGCAAAGGACTCCCGGATCGTGCAGGCCGACCTCAACCGCGTGGTGAGCGACATCGGCGGCTGAGTCCGGCTCGGCTCACCGCGGTCAGACCAGCCCGACCGTCTCCAGCACGGCCGGGTCGAGCCCGGCGGCCGTCAGATACCCGCGGCTTCCGCCGGCCGTCCGGTCGAGCGCCGCGAGCACCTCGAGCATCACCCACGCCGACGCGCCGGGATGTCCGTCGATCGGCGGCGACGACGCGAAGTCGGCGGCGATCTCGCCACGGTCGACGCCGAGCGCGTCCATGAGCAGCGCCGAAACCAGCCCGGCGCGGTCGCGGCCGGCGTTGCAGTGGACGACGACCGCCCCGTCGCGCGGGCCTGCCATCGCGGCCACCGCCGCCGCGAACTCGCGCGGCCAGCGCTCGAGGAAGGCCAGGTAGACGTCGCGCAGTCCGTGCTCGGCGTCGGGGGCAGCGTCGAAGATGGCGCCGAACTCGGGCCACAGCGGGTCGTCCGGGCTTCCGGGCAGGATCGGGTTGGTGACGACCCGCACGCCGTCGGGCCAGCGCTCGCCCGGCGTCTTCTCATCGCCGGCGCGCAGGTCGATCGCACGACTCACGCCGAACGCGAGCGCCTGTTCGCGCCCGGCGGGCGTCAGCCGCGTCAGCGAGTCGGCGCGCACGACCACACCCGGCCGCGTCCGGCCGCCGGCGCGCAGACGCAGCCCACCGAGGTCGCGCACGTTCCCGCACCCGTCCCATGCCAGCGCCCGGTCGGACACCGGCCCAGCCTACCCGCGAGGACCAGCCCCACGGCTGGGCCGGGGTATACACCCAACGATGCCGCAGCCGACGTTGCACACACCGAGACTCCTGCTCGTTCCGCTCGCGAATCGTCACCTCGATCTCGAGGTCGAGCTCGACTCCGACCCCGAGGTGCTGCGGTACCTCTCGGGACGAGCCCACACCCGGGATGAAGTGGCCGACAGCCACGCACAGCGGATGGCTCTCGCACACAAGGTGCCGGGTCTCGGCTTCTGGATGGCGTTCGGAACCGACGGAGGCGCGCCCGGCTCAACCCGCCCCCGGAGCGAGCACGCCGGCGACTTCGTCGGGCTCATGATGCTCCCTCCCGCCCACGGCCCCGACCAGCCCGATGATCCCGGCGTCGCGGATCTCGGCTACCGCCTCCAGCGCCGCTGCTGGCGCCAGGGCCTCGCGAAGGAGGCCTCGCGAGCCCTCCTTCGGCATGCGTTTCTCACGGTGGGCGTGCGGCGGGTCATCGCCCAGACGATGGCGGTCAATGCAGCGTCCCGCGGTGTGATGACCTCGGTGGGGATGTCGTACGTTCGCACGTACTTCCCGGTCTGGGAAGACCCGCTTCCCGGCTCGGAGCAGGGCGAGGTTGAGTACGAGCTGACGCTCGCAGGCTGGCACGCCGGCGAGTACTCAACGGCGGGCTAGCTGACACTCAGTGCTTCGTAGGCCGGGAAGAGCTCGTTCCAGCGGGCGTCGCCGTCGCGGAGCGGGCGACCGCCGATGTAGTCGGCCAGATGCTCGACGTGGATCTGGATCCCCGTGCCGTAAGCCGGGAGCAGGTTGACGGGCAGGCCGCGCTCTTCCCAGACCAGCTGGGTCTGAGCGCCCTCGGCGGTCAGGTGGGCCTCGATCACCGTCTGCTCCGG
>DASXZF010000022.1:0-17441 GCA_036502065.1 Gaiellales bacterium | reverse complement strand
CGAGTTCTCGACCGCGCCGAGGAAGAGCCTCGGCGGCGGGTCGATCCGGCGGCCCGAGAGGTACGTGCCGCGCGCCATCGCGGCGCCCAGTGCGAGCAGCTGGATCGAGTCGAGGTCGAACACGCGCCGGGCCTCGGGCTCGTCGCCGGCGGTGACGTCGTCGCCCGTCAGGCAGCACACGTTCTCGATCCCGTGCAGCGAGGCGCCGATCACATCGGCCTCGAGCGCAAGCCGGTTGCGGTCGCGGCAGACGAGCTGCATGATCGGCTCCATCCCGCACCGCTGGAGCGCGATCGCGATCGCGAGCGGCGAGGCGTGTGCATGCGCGGCGGTGTTGTCGGTGGCGTTGCAGGCGTCGAGGTATGGCGCCATCGGCTCGAGCTGGAAGCGCACCTCGTCCATGCCGCCGCCGTCGATCGTGGGCATCTCGGCGGTGACGACGAACCGCCCCTCGGCCAGGGCCTGCTCGAGCCGGCTCAATGCTCGCCGGCCTCCCAGCCCGCGGGCGTCTGGCGGTCGCGGCCGCTCGCGAAGTTCGACCACGACGCGGTGCCGAACAGGCGGTTGTCGACGGGCCGGCGCAGGTGGTTGAACTCGTCGCGCCACGTGGCCGGCAGCAGCGGCAGCCGGCGCGAGCGCTCGTAGCCGCGCAGCCACACGCAGCGCATCTCGGGCTTCACCTCGCAGCCGCCGTCGGCGCGCACGCCGCCGCAGGGGCCGTTGCGAAGGGTCTTGGGGCAGTTCATCGGACAGGTCATGCCCGTCGAGTGCAGCACGCACTGGCCGCACATCTGGCAGCCGAAGACCGGCTTCTTGACCAGCGCCTCGATCGCCGCGAGCGCCCCCATCTACACCGCTGCGGCCTGGTTTCGCTGCTGCTCGATCAGCGCCTTCGCCATGCGCACGGCGGTGGAGGCATCGGCGGCGTAGCCGTCGGCGCCGACCGCGTCGGCGTACTCCTGGGTGACGGGGGCGCCGCCGACCATCACGATCACGCGGTCGCGTAGCCCGGCCTTCTGGAGGGCGTTGATGTTGGCCTTGAACATCGGCATCGTCGTGGTCAGGAAGGCAGAGAAGCCGACGATGTCGGGCTCGTGCTTCACGACCTCCTCGATGAACCGCTCCGGCGCGACGTTCACGCCCAGGTCGTGGACGGTGAAGCCCGCGCCCTCGAGCATGATGTTCACGAGGTTCTTGCCGATGTCATGCACGTCGCCCTTGACCGTGCCTATCACGACCGTGCCGATGGGCTTCGCACCCGTCTCGGCCAGGAGCGGCCGCAGGATGTCGAGCGCGCCCTGCATCGCGCGCGCCGCGATCAGCATCTCGGGCACGAAGAAGTCGCCGCGCTCGAAACGGGCGCCGACCTCCTCGAGCGAGGGGATCAGACCCTCGTAGAGCATGCGCTCGGGATCCATGCCGTCGGCGAGGCCCTGGTTGGTGAGGTCCTTGACCTCGGGGGCGTTGCCGATCAGCGTGTTGTCGTACAGGCCTTGGAGAATCTCTTCGTGAGTCATGCTGCTCCTTGGGTGGTGGTGCGGTACCCCAGCCGTGCCGACACCGTAGCCGCCTCTTCGAGCAGCAGCGGTGCCAGCTCCGCGATTCGCTCTCGTGTCAGCCTTCCCTCCGGCCCCGAGATCGAGAGCGCCGCGAGGACGTCGCCGCTGCCGTCGCGCACGGGCGCGGCCATCGCCGCCAGGCCGGGCTCGAGCTCGCCGATGGCCGTGGCGTAGCCGCGCGCCCGCACGGCTGCGAGCTCGGGTGCGAGCGGGGCGTGCTCGCGGGTGAGGCGGACGGCGCCGAACGCCAGGAAGACCTTGCCGACCGCCGTGCTCGTGTGCGGGACACACCGGCCGATCCAGTTGGTCGAGCCGATGAAGTGGCGGCTGTCGACCTGGCTCAGGTGCTCGACGCCGAGCGGCGTCGGCACCGCCAGGTTGATCGTCTCGGAGCTCGCATCCGCCAGGCGGGCCAGCCCGTCGGCGGAGAGATCGACCAGATCACGGTCGCCGACCCCACGGCGGGCGAGCCGCATCATCACCGGCCCCGGCCGCAGCGGCCCGCGGGCGTTGTCGCGCTGCACGAGCGCGTGCCGCTCGAGCGCGGCGACCAGGCGCGAGACGGTGCTCTTGGGCAGATCGGTGGCCTCTGCCAGCTCGCCGACACCGATCGGGGCAGCGCTGTCTGCGACCGCCACAAGCAGCTGGGCGGCCCGGTCGATCGACTGCGTTCCGGAGGCGCTTGGCATTGAAAACTGACTCACAATGTGGAACTATTGTTCCACCATAAGGATCATAGGGATCGACCCGTGGGCCGTCAAGGACGTTCCGGTGGGTCGGAAGGGCCACCGGAGGACGCATGTTCCGAAACAGGATGCCACGCTACGAGATCCTCTCCGAGGAGGCGATGGACACGCTCGATCGCGGCTGGCGCCGGATCGTGTCGGAGATCGGGGTCGAGTTCATCCTTCCCGAGGCCGTCGAGATCTTCCGGGCGGCCGGCTGCCGGACAGAGGATGCGACGGTCTACCTCGACCCCGACTTCGTGATGGAGCAGGTCGCCAAGGCGCCGCGCGAGTTCGATCTCGTCGCCCGAAACCCCGAGAGGTCCGTCCGGGTCGGTGGCGAGAACATGGTGTTCTCCGGCGTCTACGGGCCGCCCTTCGTGCGCGACGGCGACGAGCGCCGCGACGCGACGATGGCCGACTTCGAGCGCTTCGTGATGCTCTCGCACCAGTTCGACCAGCTCGACTCGGCCGGCGGCACGATCTGCGAGCCCAACGACACGCCGCTCGACTCGCGCCACCTCGACATGGTGTTCGCGTTGCAGACGCTGTCGGACAAGTTCCACATGGGATCGGTCACGTCAGGCCCGAACGCGGCCGACACGATCGCGATGAGCGAGATCCTGTTCGGCTCGCGCGAGGCGATCGAGCGCGCGCCGGTGACGATCTCGCTGATCAACGTGAACTCCCCTCTGCGCTTCGACGACCGCATGCTCGCGGCGATGCTCGAGTACAACCGCGCGAACCAGGCGGTCATCATCACCCCGTTCCTGCTGATGGGCGCCATGTCGCCGGTGACCGTGCCGGCGACGCTCGTGCAGCAGATGGCCGAGGCGCTGGCCGGGATCACGCTCACGCAGCTCGTGCGACCGGGCTGCCCGGTCGTCTTCGGGTCGTTCCTCTCGAACACCGACCTCCAGTCGGGCTCGCCGAGCTTCGGCACGCCGGAGTCGGCGATCGGCCTTCTGTGCACGGGCCAGATCGCGCGCCGGTTCGGCCTGCCGTGGCGCAGCGGCGGCGGCCTCACGTCGAGCCAGACCGTCGACGCCCAGGCCTCCTACGAGGCGCTCATGACGATGATGCCGACCTTCCTGGCCGGTGCCAACTACGTCATGCACGCCGCCGGCTGGCTCGAGTCGGGCCTCGTCAGCTGCTACGAGAAGTTCATCGTCGACATCGAGATCCTGCGGATGCTGCAGGAGGAGTTCACGCCGCTCGAGGTGGACGAGGCGAGCCTGGCCTACGGCGCGCATGAGGAGGTCGGCCACGGCGGTCACTTCCTGGGTGCGGCGCACACGCTGGAGCGGTTCCGGACGTGCTTCTACCGGCCGCTTCTGTCCTCGACGGAGAACTTCGAGCGGTGGAAGTCGAAGGGCTCGCGCGATGCGACGGAGCGGGCGGGCGAGATCTGGCGCTCGACGCTCGAGGCCTACGAGCCGCCCGCGCTCGACCCTGCGGTGCGCGCGCAGCTCAAGGAGTACGTCGACCGGCGCCGCATCGAGCTGGGGGACTGAGGATGCCGAATCGGCTTGCACAGAGCATGGACCGGCTCGGCACCGAGACGGCGTTCGAGGTGCTGGCCCGGGCAAAGGCGCTCGAGGCGACGGGCCGGCGGGTGATCCACCTCGAGATCGGCGAGCCCGACTTCGCGACGCCCGGGCACATCGTCGAGGCGGGCGTGCGCGCGCTGCGCGACGGCCACACCCACTACTGCCCGGCGCCCGGCCTGCCCGAGCTGCGCGAGGCGTGCGCGGCGCACCTCTCGGCGCACCGCGGCCTCGACATCGACCCGGGCCGGGTCGTTGTTGCTCCGGGCGCAAAGCCCTTCCTCTACTTCGGCGTGCTCGCGACCTGCGAGCCCGGCGACGAGGTGATCTATCCCAATCCCGGCTTCCCGATCTACGAGTCGGTGATCCGTTTCGCGGGCGCGACGCCGGTGCCGCTGCCGCTCGTCGAGGAGCGCGGCTTCGCCTTCACCGCCGCCGACCTGGCCGAGCGGCTCACGCCGCGGACGCGCATGGTGATCCTGAACTCGCCCGCCAATCCGACCGGCGGCATCGCCCCGGCGCAGCTCGTCGCCGAGATCGCCGAGGTGCTGGCCGGCCACGACTGCTGGATCCTCTCCGACGAGGTCTACTCCGAGATGCTCTACGGGGGCGAGCACGACACCGTCGCCGCGCACGCCGGGCTGCTCGACCGGACGCTGCTCGTCGACGGATTCTCGAAGACCTTCGCGATGACCGGCTGGCGGCTTGGCTACGCCGCACTCCCGGCCGAGCTGGTCGAGCCGATCACGCGCCTTCTGATCAACTCGGTGTCGTGCACGGCGCCGGCGGTACAGCTCGCGGGGGTGGCCGCGCTGACCGGGTCGCGCGCCGAGGTCGACGCGATGATGGTCGAGTTCGAGCGCCGCCGAAGCGCGGTGGTCGACGGCCTGAACGGCCTGCCCGGTGTCTCGTGCGTGATGCCCGAGGGCGCCTTCTACGCCTTCCCCAACATCACCGGGACGGGCATGGACGCGCGCTCGGTGGCCGACCGCCTGCTGGCCGAGGCGGGGGTGGCGGTGCTCGCCGGCACCGCGTTCGGCGCCTACGGCGAGGGCTACCTGCGCCTGTCCTACGCCAACTCGCTCGAGAACATTGCCGAGGCGCTCGCGGCGATGGGCGAGCTGCTCGGCGCCGTCGCGGTCTGAGCCGGGCGATGGCCGCCCGTATCGTCGTCACCCGCCTCCTCCCCGAGCCCGCGCTCGAGCTGCTCGCAAGCACGGGCGACGTGTGGCTTTCGCCGCACGACCGGCCCATGGACACCGCCGAGCTGCACGCAGCCGTCGCCGGCGCCGACGCGGTCGTGACGCTGCTGCACGACCGCGTCGACGATGCGTTCATCGACGCCGCCGGGCCCGGCCTGCGCGTCGTCGCGAACGTCGCCGTCGGCTACGACAACATCGACGTCGCGGCGTGCCGGCAACGGTCTGTCGTCTGTACGAACACGCCGGGCGTGCTGGTCGAGGCCACGGCCGACATCGCGATGGCGCTGATCCTGGTGTCGACCCGCCGGATCGGCGAGGCCGAGCGGGCGATCCGGGCGCGGACGCCGTGGTCGTGGGGCATGTTCTTCATGCTCGGCAGCGGCCTGCAGGACAAGACGCTCGGGATCGTCGGGCTGGGGCAGATCGGGGCGGCCACCGCCCGGCGGGCGCGGGCGTTCGGGATGCGCATCGCCTACGCGGGCAGGCGCCGCGCCGACCCCGAGGTCGAGCGCGAGCTCGCCGCGACCCGGCTCGAGCTCGACGAGCTGCTCGCGACCGCCGATGTCGTCTCGATCCACACGCCGCTGAACGAGGCCACCCGCCACCTGATCGACGCCCGCCGGCTCGCGCTGATGCGGCCGGCGGCGTACCTGGTGAACACCTCGCGCGGCCCGGTGGTCGACGAGGCCGCGCTCGCGCGGGCCCTGCGCGACGGCACCATCGCCGGCGCCGGCCTGGACGTCTTCGAGCGCGAGCCCGCGGTCGACCCGGGGCTGCTCGAGCTCGAGAACGTCGTCCTCATTCCGCACCTGGGCTCGGCGACGATCGAGACGCGCACCGCGATGGCGGTGCTGGCGGCGCGCAACGTCGCGGCGGTGCTGGCCGGCGACCCGCCGCCGACGCCGATCGCTGGTTGAATGCACCAAAAGGGGTCAGACCCCATTTGGTGCATCGGCCTTCGGCCGACGACACCACCTGGGGGTCAGATCCCAGCCACCGCAAGCATCAAGCGCTGAGGGCGGTGGCCATTGCGGCCATGTGCGCCGGCGTCGAGCCGCAGCAGCCGCCGACCAGCTCGACGCCGAGCACGCGCATCCGGCGCGCGTAGTCGGCCATCTCGGCCGGCGAGGTGTCGTAGTGGAACTCGTCGCCGCGGATCACGGGCAGGCCGGCGTTCGTCTGGGCGATCAGGAGCAGCCCCGCCGGCCGGTGGGCGACCATCTCGGTCATCACGGCCTCCATGTCGGCGATGCCCCGGCCGCAGTTGGCGCCGACGGCGGTCACGCCGAGCTCGGCGAGCGTCGTCACCGCCTGCGCGGGGGAGACGCCCATCATCGTGTGCCGGTTCGTATCGAAGCTGAGCGTCACCGCGACCTCGAGGTCGGGCGCGACTTCGTGGGCCGCCCGCACGACGGCCTCGGCCTCGGCCAGATCGCTCATCGTCTCGGCCAGGATCAGGTCGGCTCCGGCGCCCGCGAGGGCCTCGATCTGCTCCTCGAACGCCGCCTGGGCGTCGGCCGGCGACAGCGTCCCGAGCGGCTCGATCAGCTCGCCGGTGGGGCCGACGTCGCCCGCGACGAGCGCGCCGAACTCGTCGGCGACGGAGCGGGCGATGCGCACCGCGGCGGCGTTCACCTCGGCCACCCGGTCGCCGAGGTCGGACGCGGCGAGCCGCGGGCCTGACGCGCCGAACGTGTTGGTCGTGACCAGGACAGCGCCCGCCGCCGCGTAGCCGCGATGGATCGCGGCGACAGCGTCGGGGTGATCCAGGTTCCAGCGCTCGCCAGACTCGCCGGCCTCGAGGCCGGCGCCCTGCAGCATCGTGCCCATCGCGCCGTCGAAGAGCGCGCAGCCGCGCGCCGTGATCAGGTCGCGCAGGGTCGTGCGGGCGGCGGTCGTCATGGGCACAGATCCTACCTCCGCCGCGGCCGCACGGCGCCCGCAAGACTACGCGCGTGAGCCGCCCACCGGGGATGCCGACCGACCGCGAGGTCCTCATGCTCGCGATCCCCGCGCTCGGCGCGCTGATCGCCGAGCCGCTCTACGTGCTCGGCGATACCGCCATCATCGGCCACCTCGGCACCGTTCCGCTCGCCGGTCTGGCGCTCTCCGGCCTGCTGCTCTCGGAGGTGTTCGGGTTCTGCACGTTCCTCGAGTACGGCACGACCGCCCGGGCCGCGCGCCTGTACGGAGCGGGGCGGATCGACGAGGCGCTCGACGTCGGCGTCCAGGCCACGTGGCTCGCGCTCGGCCTCGGCATCGTCCTCACGATCGCCCTCGAGCTCGTCGCCGGCCCGGCGATCCATGTGATGGCCGGCGGCAGCACGCCGGCGGCGGCGCAGGCCGTGCGATGGATGCGCATCGCGTCGCTCGGCGCGCCGTTCGTGCTCGTCACCGCGGCGGCGCAGGGGTGGATGCGCGCGCTACAGGACACGCGCACGCCGCTCGTCGTGATCGGCGTCGCCAACCTGGCCAGCATCGGCCTCTCGGCGGCGCTCGTGTTCGGCGCGGGCCTCGGGATCCGCGGTTCGGCGATCGCGAACGTGACTGCGCAGGCCGCCTCCGGGCTCCTCTTCCTCGTCATTCTGAGCCGCAAGGGGGCGCCGCTGCGGCCGTCCGCCCACCGGATCCGGGTGCAGTTCGCCGCCGCCCGCGACCTGACGCTGCGCACCGCGTCCTTCTTCGTCGCCTTCACGGTCGCCGCGTCGGTGGCGGCCAGGATCGGCAACACGACTCTCGCCGCGCATCAGATCGGCGCACAGATCTGGACGTTCTGCGCGCTCTTCCTCGACTCGACGGCGATCGCTGCCCAGGCGCTGATCGGCCGGCTGCTCGGCGCCGGACAGGTCGACGCCGCACTGCAGCTCGGGCGCAGGCTCCTGTGGGCAGGCGCGTTGCTCGGCGTGGCCTTCGCGCTCGTGCTCGCCGCCGGATACGCGGTCGTGCCGCGTGCGTTCACGTCCGACGACGCCGTGGTCGGCAAGGCCCACGTGCTGTGGCCCTGGCTCGTCGCGATGATGCCGCTGAACGGCTGGGTGTTCGCGCTCGACGGGATCCTGCTCGGCGCGGGCGATCTGCGCTTCATGCGCAACGTCACCGCCGCGGGGGCGGTGCTCGGCTACCTGCCGCTGACGCTCGCGACGGCCGAGTTCGGGTGGGGCCTGACCGGGATCTGGATCGGCATCTCCACCTTCATCTGGATCCGCACGGCCATCGGCTACGCCCGCTGGCGCGGGCGGCGCTGGCTGGTCGGCGGCGCGCGTATCGCCGACGAGGCTGTCTGAGCCTCGCCGGCGGTACCGCCGCGCACGTGACTAGATCGCGTCCACCTTCTCGACGTACCACACGACCCACGCGCCCTCCGTCCGCTCGGCCTGCACGACCCGTGCACCCGGCGGCAGCGGCACCGCGCAGTACTCGCGTGACATCCCCCGCACCTCGCCGATCGACTCTCGCTCGACGGCGGTCAGCGGCACGACGATCCGTGCCAGCAGGGGCATCCCCTCGGCTTTGCTCAGATCGACATTCTCCATGCGGCGGGTTTTCGGCGGCCGGCGGCGCTCTCCTTCCCGGTGGATGACTATACAGACATGTATTATCTGGAGATGTATAAGAATCCGGAGACCGCAGATACTCGCCGGCTGTCGTCGCGCGTATAACACGTGAATGTATAAAGAGCCGACCAATCCGTTCACGTTCGGAGCTCTCGCCCTCGACGAGGCGTTTGCCGACCGTGAGGCCGAGGTCGCAGAGCTCGTGTCCGACATCCGCAACGGCCAGGACGTGCTCGTCTACGCCCCGCGCCGCTACGGCAAGTCCTCGCTCGTGCTGCGGGCGATGCAGGAGGCCATCCGTGGTCGCACCCTGATCGCCTACCTCGACCTGATGAAGACGCCGACGAAGGAGCGCTTCGCAGGGGCGCTGGCGAAGACGATCTACGACGACATCGCCTCGCCCGTCGACCACGCGCTCGAACGTGCCGCCGACCTCTTCCGCGGGCTGCGCATCCGGCCGACCATGGAGGTCGATCCCGACGACGCGACGCTGCGGTTCACATTCCAGCCGAGCCGCCGCCACACCGACATCGACGACACCATCGAACGCCTGCTGGAGCTGCTCGGCGAGCTCGCCGCCGACCGCAAGCGGCGGGTCGCCATCGTCTTCGACGAGTTCCAGGAGATCGTCGCCCTCGATCGCCGGTTCCCGAACCTGATGCGGGCCGTGTTCCAGGCCCAGCCGGAGGTGGCCCACGTCTACCTGGGCAGCCGCCGCCACGTCCTCGACCGGATCTTCGACGACCGCAACGAGCCGTTCTGGCGCAGCGCGAAGCGGATCGAGATCGGCGCGATCCCGCCGGCCGCCTTCGCCGGCTTCCTGCGGGCGCGGTTCGCCGCGTCGGGCAAGTCGATCGACCCGGATGCGCTCGAGCGCCTGCTCGCAACGTCGGGCGGACATCCGTACGGGACGCAGGAGATCGCCTACTTCGTGTGGGAGCTGTGCCCCGCCGGCGGGGTTGCGACGGCCGCGCTCGTCGAGGTCGCGCTCGAGCGCGTCCTGCGCACCGAGCGCAACCACTTCGCGTCGCTCTGGGACGACGCGCCGCCGCCACAGCGGCTGCTGATGATGGCGCTCGCGGCCGAGCCGACCCGCTCGCTCTATGCCGAGCGCTACCGCGACCGGCACGAGCTGCCGTCCGCCTCCGGGCTCCAGCGCGCGCTCGACGGTCTCACCCGGAAAGAGATCGCCGGGCGCAACCATGACGGGGAGCACGCGATCGTCGAGCCCTTCCTGGCCGACTGGGTGAACGCCGAGCAGGGCTACCATCAGTGACGGAGGCCCATCATCTCGCTGCTGCTTGCCATCTCGATCTTCCACGTCCCGGCCAATCTCGGCTACGGGATCCTGTTCGTGCTGATCCTGATCGAGTCGGCCGGAGCGCCCGTTCCCGGCGAGACGAGCCTGATCGCCGCCGCCGTGCTGGCATCGAAGGGCAACCTGTACCTCCCGGTCGTCTTCGCGGTCGCGATCTCGGCGGCGGTGATCGGTGACAACCTCGGCTACCTGGTCGGGCGCCGGGTCGGCCACCGGCTGCTGACGCGCCCCGGGCGGTGGGAGGCGCAGCGGCAGCAGTTCCTCGAGGAGGGCGAGCACTTCTTCTCGAAGCACGGCGGCAAGACCGTGTTCTTCGGCCGCTGGCTGCCGGTGATGCGGTTCACCGCCGCGCTTCTGGCCGGGGTCAACGAGATGCCGTGGCGGCGCTTCTTCGTGTTCAACTTCATGGGCGGCGCCGGCTGGGTGTGCACGGTCGGATCGGCCGCCTACCTGCTCGGCAACAGCGCCTCGAGCCTCTTCGAGGCGGTCGGCCTGGCCGGGCTGCTCGCGATCGTGCTCTCGGTCGCAGGGCACATCGCGTGGCGGCGATCCCAGCGGGGCCGCGCGGCCCGGCCGCAGCGGTCGTCACCGACGCTCAACGAGTCGGGCGAGTAGCCAGCAGCCGGCGGTACTCCTCCGGCGTGTTCGCGCTTTGCAGCGACTCGGCGGCGGTGAGCTCTGCGGCATCGATGCGCTTGACGCGCATCCCGTCGAGCAGGTCGGACCCGCGCGATCGGCCCGCGTCGAGCAGCGCGCGCGAACGTTCGAGCGTGGAACGGGTGTAGGCGGCGGCGAGCGGCTGGTCGCGGCCGCCGGCGACGGGCACCACGGCGTCGTAGCCGGGCAGCGCGGCCAGCAGATCGGCGACGAACGCGACGTCGAGCAGCGGCAGGTCGACCGCCGCCAGGAACACGGCGGCGGCGCGGCCGTGCAGCGCGGCGACGCCGGTCGCCACGCCCTCGAGCGGCCCCCGATCGGAGTGGGCGTCGACGACGACCTCCGCGCCCGGCGGCAGCGGCAGATCGAGGCCGGCGGCGGTGACGACGACGACCGGGCCACACGCCCGCATGAGCGTTTCGGCCACCCGGTGGACGAGCGCGGTGCCGTGCCAGTCGAGCAGCGCCTTGGGCGCGCCCATTCGCCGCGACCGCCCGCCGGCAAGCACGATCGCGGCGGCCTGGGTCCGCGCCTCGCTCACGTCAGTGCGCCGACGCGTACTTGATGATCATCTGGTCGGTCAGCCACTCGACGGGCGCCTTGTCGTCGGTGAGCGGATCGCTCGCGGGCGGCACCCCGCGCATGTGGCCGGCGAGGTTCGCGGCGGCCTGGAGCTGGTAGGGCACGCGCGCCAGGCGATTCTCGAGCGCCGCGCGGTCGATGCGGTGGCGGAAGCCGACCACGATGTCGTTGAAGGCGTCCACGCGCCAGATCTCGACCGAGGCGAACCGGGTCGCCATCGTTCCGGCGATGAGGTTCGCGAGCCGGTCGTCGCCGGGGACGCGGCCGACGTTCGCCAGCACCATCCCGCGCGCCTTGAGCCGCTTGACGGTGAGCGTCCAGAACTCCTGCGTCGTCAGGTAGAAGGGGATGTAGGGCTGCTGGAACGCGTCGAGGAAGATCGCGTCGTAGCGGCGGGTGTGCGTCTCGAGGTAGACGCGCCCGTCCGCTGCCGCCACCGACACGCGCGGGTTGGATGCGAGGCCGAAGTACTTGCGTCCGACCGCCGTGACCTGCGGGTCGAGCTCGATCCCCTGGATCGTGACGTTGGGCCAGTACACGCCGTAGGCGCGCCCGACGGTGCCGCCGGCGTACCCGATCATCGCGAGGTTGCGGAAACGCCCGCCGTGCAGCGCCGGCGCGAGCAGGAACTGGTCCCAGTAGCCGCCCGTGAGCACCTGGTGCGGGCGCCAAACCGAGTGCTCGGCCCAGCCCTCGTTCAGGTGCAGGACGCGCACGTCGCCCGGCAGCCGCTGCACCTGGATGAACTGGTAGGCCGACTCGCCCTCGTAGATGACGTTGCTCCCGGGCTTGATCAGGCCGGGCGGAAGCAGCGCGACCATCGCGATCGCGACCGGGGCGACGATGTAGCGCCGGCCGAGCGCGGGCGCCGCCGCGAGCGCGAGCAGGCAGGCCGAGCCGAGCATCGTTCGCCGGGTGCCGATCTCGGGGATGAGCACCGCGACCGGGATGAACGTGCCGAGGATGCTGCCCGTCGTCGAGAGGGCGTACATGCGGCCCGCCACCTCTCCAGCCTGCTCGATGCTGGTCACACCGAGGCGCACGGCGAACGGCGCCGCCATCCCGAGCAGGGTGATCGGGATCGAGAACATCGCCATCACGGCGAAGAACGAGCCCAGAAATGCGCCCACCGACGTGCTCGCAAACGCGCTCACCGCGGCCGAGAGGAACGGCTGGGCGATGAACGGCAGCACCGCGATGGCGGCCGCGGCGATCAGCATCAGGCGGGCCATGACCGTGATCGACGGGTGCCGGTCGGCCACGCGCCCGCCGACGAAGTAGCCGACGGCCAGGTAGATCAGGATCAGCCCGATGATGTTGGCCCACACGAGGATCGAGGCGCCGAAGAAGGGTGCGAGCAGACGCGAGGCGCACATCTCGGTCGACATGGTGGACGCGCCGGCGATGAACACCAGCGGGTTGAGCAGGCGCGTTCGCACCGCCAGAGCCTACAGCCGCCCCTGTGAGAGGACGGTGACGGAGAACGGTCGGCCGGCCCGTCAGGTGCGGGCGCGCCGGCGCAGCACCCGCTCGTCGCCGACGCGGCGCGTGACGCCGTGGGCGTCGAGCGCCTCGAGCAGCCCCTGGGCGTACTTGCGCGAGATCCCGAGCCGGTCGCGCAGCTGTGCGAGCGTCACGCTTCCGGTCGCTGCGGCGAGCTCGACCGTCGCCGCCCGGGCCTGCTCGAACCCGTCGGCGGTGAACGCCAGGTCGCGCCCCGCCCGCACGGCCCGCCCCTGCTCGACGAGCGCGCCCAGTGCCGGGCCGTCGCCCGGCGCGACGGCGGGCGGCTGCAGCGGCGCGGCCGCGAGGCGGGCGTAGAGCTCCTCGACTGCGGCCGACGCGACCACCGGCTTCGGCGCCTGAGACGGCCGCTCGGCCGGTGGAGGCGTCGCCGGCAGCCGCCGGCGGGGCGGCGCCGGGTCGGTGACGGTGGCGCCCGCGACCGTCACCTGCGGGCTCGTCAGCCGCACGATCACGTGGTCGCCGACCGCCGCGGCGACCTGCCGGCGCAGACGCAGCTGCACGTCGGCCGTCTCGCCGGGACGCAGCTCGGACGTGCCGCGCAGGACGACCGTCGCCGGCGCCTCGGCGGTGCCGTGGTGCACGGTCACGACGTCGCCGTTGCGCAGGCCGTTGGCGGCGCCGGGCAGCACTCGGGCGCGGGCGTCGAGCCGGTAGGAGCGGGGGAGCGTGCCGGGCGTCGCCGCCGTGTGACCGCGCCTGACCTGGGTGCGCTCGACCCCCACGAGCGCGAGGGCGACGCGCTGGCCCGCCGCTGCCGCATCGACCGCACGGTCGTGCACCTGGACGCTGCGCACCCGCACCTCGCGCCCGCCGGGCTCGATCGCGAGCCGGTCGCCCACCTGCACGGTGCCCGACCAGAGCGTGCCCGTGACGACCGTGCCGATTCCCCGGAGGGTGAACGCGCGGTCGATCGGCAGCCGCACCGGGCCGGCCGCGGCGCGGTTGGCCGCCCCGACTGCGATCCGGTCAAGCGCCGCGCGCAGCTCGTCGAGCCCGGCCCCGGTGCGCGACGACACCGGGACGATCTCGGCGCCGGCATACGGGCCGTCCTCGAACAGCTCCTCGACGCCCATGCGGGCGAGCTCGGCCAGCTCGTCGTCGACGAGATCGCGCTTGGTCAGCGCGACGACGCCGGCGGGCACGTCGAGCAGCTCGAGGATGGCCAGGTGCTCGCGCGTCTGGGGCATCACGCCGTCGTCGGCGGCGACGACGAGCAGGAACATGTCGATCCCGGTCGCACCGGCGACCATCGTGCGCACGAACCGCTCGTGCCCGGGGACGTCCACCACCGACACCTTGCGGCCCGACGGGAGCTCGAGCGGCGCGTAGCCGAGCTCGATCGAGATGCCGCGCGACTTCTCCTGCGGCAGGCGATCGGTGTCGACGCCGGTCAGGGCGGCGACGAGCGCCGTCTTGCCGTGGTCGATGTGACCGGCCGTGCCGAGCGTCAGAGGGTGATCAGCAGGCACTGTTCGTCGGTCAGCGTGCGGCAGTCGAGCAGCACGCGGCCCTCGCGCACGACCGCGACCACGGGCGGATCGGCGGCCCGCAGCCCCGCCGCCACCGCGTCGCCGCCGTCGAGCGCACACGCGAAGCTCGGGATCTCGAGCAGCGGCACGGCGCCGCCGCCGATCCGGGCCGTCGTTGCGACGACGTCGCCGCCGAGCCGGTCGGCCAGACGCTGCGCCCGCTCGCGCACCGCCTCGGGCGACTCGGCAGCGGTGGCGAGCACCGGGATCGATCGCAGGGCCCGCTGCGGGTCGCGATAGAGCTCGAGCGTCGCCTCGAGGGCGGCGAGCGAGAGCTTGTCGATGCGCATCGCCCGGGCCAGCGGGTGGCGGCGGATGCGCTCGACGACCGCGCGCGCTCCCACGATCACGCCGGCCTGTGGGCCGCCCAGGAGCTTGTCGCCGGAGAAGCACACCACGGCCGCGCCGGCCTCGATCGAGCTGCGGGCGGTCGGCTCGTCGGCCAGGTCGGGCAGGTCGAGCAGCTGGCCGGAGCCCAGGTCGTCGACGAGCGGCAGGTCGTGGCGGGCGGCCAGGGCCGCCAGCTCCGGGAGCGCCGGCGCCGCGGTGAACCCGACCATGCGGAAGTTCGACTGGTGCACGCGCACGATCGCCGCGGTGTCGGGGCCGATTGCCGCCTCGTAGTCGGCGAGCCGCGTGCGGTTCGTGGTGCCGACCTCGACCAGGCGGGCGCCCGACTGGGTCAGGATGTCGGGGATCCGGAAGCCGTCGCCGATCTCGATCAGCTCGCCGCGGCTGATCACCACCTCGCGGCCGCTCGCAAGCGCCGCCAGGCTGAGCAGGACGGCCGCCGCGTTGTTGTTCACCGCCATCCCGTCGTCGGCTCCGGTCAGCTCCGCGAGCAGCCCCCCGAGATGGTCGTGGCGGGAGCCGCGCTTGCCGGCGGCGAGGTCGTACTCGAGGTTGGAGTAGCCACGGGCGACCGCGGCGACGCGGTCGAGGGCGGCGCCCGCGAGCGGGGCGCGGCCGAGGTTCGTGTGCACGATGACCCCCGTGGCGTTCAGGACCGGGCGCAGGCTCGGCGGCCGGTCGAGCAGCTTCACGGCCCTGGCCAACAGGGCCTCGGCCGGGCGCGGCTCGCCCGCAGAGCGCGCTTCGGCCAGCGCGGCGCGGATCGCCGCGAGCGTGGCCGGGCGGCCGTGTCTGGCGACGAGATCCGGTGCGAGCTGGAGCAGCGCGTCCACCGAGGGCAGCTGGCGTAGCGGATTGGCCGCCATGGATGCGATTGTACGTTGTGGGAGTGAACCGCCCTGTGCGTCCACCGCTGTACGGCCTCGAGGCCGGCCGCCGCCGCCGGCGTCGCCGCGCGCCCGCGCTGCGGGTGCCGCCGCTCATGGCGATCGCGGTCGTCCTGATCGCGGTGCTCCTCGCCGGCAGCGGGTTCGTCGCCTACCGGCTGTGGCCGCTCACCGACCGCTCGGCGGGCGTGATCGGGCCGCCGGTCGCATCGGCGCCGAAGGGTGGCGGCGGGACGACCACGCCGGTCGTGACCTCGCTGCGACCCCTCTCCGCCGCGGGGGCGTCCCGCGTCCGCATACCTGGCGTTCGGGCTGCGGCCGCCCTCGTCGTCGACAGCGCCAGCGGGTCGGTGCTGTGGGAGCACGCACCTCATCGCAAGCTCCCGATCGCGAGCCTGACGAAGCTGATGACGGCCCTCTTGGCCGATCCGCAGACGGTGCTGCTCGACCGCCAGTTCGTGGTCTCGTCCGCCATGGTCGGCGTGCCGGGGTACGCCGTCGGCCTGCGCGTCGGCGAGCGCGTGACCGTGCGCCGGATGCTCGCGGCGACGCTGATCGCCTCGGGCAACGACGCCGCGAATGCGCTGGCCGTGCACCGGGCGGGCTCGGTGCCGGCGTTCGTGGCGATGATGAACGCGGCGGCGGCCCGGTTCGGGCTCGCCGACACGCACTACTCCAATCCCTCCGGCGTCTACGACGCGGGCAACCACTCGTCGGCGTGGGATGTCGCCGCCCTGTCGCGGCGTGTGCTCGAGCGGCCGCTGCTGCGCTCGCTCGTGGCGCTTCAGGCCTACCAGGCCGGGCGGTCGATCTACCTGAACCGAGACCACATGCTGTGGTCGTACCACGGCGCGATCGGGATCAAGACCGGCGCGACCGGGGGCGCCGGGAACTGCCTCGCGATCGCCGCCGTTCGGCACGGGCACACGCTGGTCGCCGTGCTGCTGAACGCCCGCGGCGGCCAGTACGCCTCAGCGACGCGGCTGCTCGACTGGGGCTTCCGCCACGACGGCTGAAGCGTGCGGGGTCGGTCAGCCGGGGCGCGGCACGTAGGCGGCGTGCATGCCCGCAACGAGCAGCACGACCAGGCCCAGGTACACCGTCGCGACGCCGATCCGCTGCGGAATCGTCACCGAGTGGTACTCGCGATAGCCGGGCTGGTCGCGCCGGCTCCAGCGCCGGTAGAGCTCGAAGCAGGCGAACGCGAGCACGAGCAGCAGGATCGGGCTCTCGTACTTGAAGAAGAGCAGCGCGATCGCGAACAGACCGGCGAACCAGAACGCCGGGTGCAGCGCCGACACGGCCCGGCCGCCGTCGAGCGGCACCACCGGGATCAGGTTGAACAGGTTCAGCAGGAAGCCGAGGTAGGCGAGCGCGCGCAGCAGGTTGCTGTTCACCTCTTCGGCCCAGAGCAGCACCACCAGGGCGCCCGCCGAGCCCAGCACGGGGCCGGCAAGGCCCACCTTGGCCTCGACGTAGGCGTTGCGCGGCATCTCCTTCATCGCCACGACGGCGCCCATGAACGGGATGAACACGGGCAGGGACGCCGCGATGCCCTCGCGCTTGAGCCAGATCACGTGCCCCAGCTCGTGCACGAGCAGGAGCAGCGCGAACCCGAGCCCGAACCACCAGCCCCAGAAGAGCGCGTAGGCGCCCACGGCGAGCGCGAACGTGAACAGGAACTTGAACTTCAGCAGGATCGCGAACTGGCCAATGAACTTGAGCGCGACCAGGCCGCCGGCGACGATGCTGCCGCCCAGGCGTCGCAGCGGCCCGCGGTGCTCCTGCACCGGCGACTGGAACGGCGGGTCGGCCGGCTTCGGCACCAGACCGGTCGGCGACTCGTGCGGCTCCCAGGGTTCGTAGCTCATGTTCACAGCGTAGCTGTGCGTGAGCGGCTGTCTATGTGCCCTCGCGCCCGATCCACTCCTCGCCGCCCTCGAAGACCTCCTTCTTCCACACCGGCACCGTCTGCTTGAGCGTGTCGATCGCCTCGCGGCAGG
>DASXZF010000021.1:0-13096 GCA_036502065.1 Gaiellales bacterium | reverse complement strand
ACTCGGGTGACGAGCCGGATCTGATCGCGGGCGTCGGGACGGCGACCCTGGAGATGCTCGAGGAGGATCCCGGTCTCGACACGATCGTCGTCCCGGTCGGCGGCGGGAGCGGCGCCGCCGGTGCCTGCGTGGTCGCAAAGGCGATCAGGCCGGAGGTGGCCGTGATCGGCGTCCAGTCGGCGGCCGCGCCTGCGGCACAGCGGTCGTGGCAGGAGCGGCGGCTCGTGACCGACCGGATGCAGACGTTCGCCGAGGGCCTTGCGACGAGGGTCGCATTCGCCGTTCCTCAGGCGATCATGCGGCGGCACCTGGACGACTTCGTGCTCGTGTCCGACGACGATCTGCGCGCGGCGACCGTCCGGATGATCGCGGCCACCGGCAACCTGATCGAGCCGGCGGGCGCAGCCGCCCTCGCGGGGGCGCTCGCGCTCCGCGATCGCCTCGCCGGCACACGCATCGCGCTCGTCGCAAGCGGCGGGAACATCAGCCTGCCGCAGCTCCGCGACCTGCTCGAGCGAACCGATGCCGGCTGATCGGCCGATCCTCGAGGCCGCCGCCAGGGCCGATTGGTCGGCATGGCTCGCCGGCGCGGGCGCGTCGTCGTCCGGCGTCTGGCTTCGCATCGCCCGCAAGGACGGCGGTGGCCGGTCGGTGTCCTACGCCGACGCCCTGGACGTCGCCCTCTGCCACGGCTGGATCGACGGCCAGAAGGACCGCCTCGACGAGCGGCACTGGCTCCAGCGGTTCACCCCGCGCACGCCGCGCAGCCGGTGGTCGAAGCGCAACCGGGCTCGCGCCGAGGAGCTGATCGCACAGGGCGAGATGACGCCGGCGGGGCTGCGGGAGGTGGAGCGCGCGCGTGCCGACGGCCGCTGGGAGGCCGCCTACGACTCCCACGCAACGGCGACCGTCCCGGACGATCTCCAGGCCGCGCTCGACCGCGATCCACAGGCGCGGGAGTTCTTCGCGACCCTCGACAGCCGCAACCGCTATGCGATCCTCTATCGGGTGCAGGAGCCGCGCCGGCCCGAGACGCGGGCGCGGCGGATCGAGCAGTTCGTGGCGATGCTGCGCGAGGGCCGCACGATCCACCCCTGAGCCGGCAGCGCACGCCCGGCCGGTCCCGATCGTCCCGGCTGGCTCAGACGGCGTAGATCGAGCCGCTCCGCTCGACGACCCGCTTGGTCGCAAGCGGCGTCACGGCCGGCCCGCGCAGGACGGCGCCGGTCGAGGCGCTGAACTCGGAGCCGTGGCACGGACAGGCGATCACTCCGGAGCCGTACCCGACCTGACACCCGGCATGGGTGCAGACCGCGCTGAACGCTGCCAGCGAGCCGTCGCCGTGGCGGATCAGGATGTCGGGTGAGCCGTCGGAGGGATCACGGTAGATCGTGGCGGCGTCGGCACGCACGGCGCTCGACGGGCCCAGCCGCACGGCGCCGTTCGGGAGGCCGCCGGACGTCTGCGTGGTCGTCCCGCCTGTGGTGCCCTGCTGGTTCTTGCGGTGATGCTTCGGCGTCGTGCGGTGCGTGCCCGGCGTGGACGTCGCACCGCCGCCGAGCGTCCTGATGGCCGCGGTCGCATGGGCCGAGCCGCGAAGCGCCGTTGCGAGCGCGCCGATCGAGAGCGTCGCCGCGCCGGTTGCGACGAGCGCGCGCCGCAACAGGGTCTGGCGCGTGTGCGGGTCGACGCCGCCGGCGCCGTAGACGGTGGCGCCCGGGCGCGTCTGCCTGCCCGGCCGGTCGGAGGTGCGGCGCCGGGCGAGCAGAAGCGTGTCGACGGCGGGCTGCTCGGCCGCGCCGACGAGCAGGAGCGGCAGCCACGCGAAGCAGAAGACGATGTCGGAGCCCAGGAAATACGGTGTCGTCGTCCAGCTCGCCGTCAGGAACAGGATCAGGTTCAGTCCGAGGCCGGCTGCGGCCGCGAGCCGGGTGAGCAGGCCGGCCGTCGTCATCAGGCCGATCGCAATCTCGGTCAGCGCGACGCCGACGCCTGCCGCGCGCGGGTAGGGCAGCGCGAACCAGCGCAGGAGGAACCCTCCCGGCGTCCCGGACGCGAAGGCATGCAGCTGGGTGCCGATGTAGGTGGCGGAGCCAGGCGTGAGGAAGCCGGGGTCGGAGAGCTTCTGCCAGCCGGCGTAGACGAACGTCACGCCCAGGAACAGCCGCACCGGTAGGAGCGCCATGCCCGGGGTGATCGACGGTGTCGTTTGCCGCGACATCCCGGCAAGGTACGGACGCTGTGTGTGGTTCGGATTGGCCGTTGCCTCGCCGGGTAGCTACATTCCACGGGTCGAGCGCGCGAGAGGAGACGATATGTCCGCGCAGTCTCACGGGGTCATGGGCGATCCGGCGGTGATGAACGAGCCGCTGTCGGCGGAAGACGTGCGGCTGCTGGACGCCTACTGGCGAGCCGCCAACTACCTGTCGGTGGGCCAGATCTATCTGCTGCGAAACCCGCTGCTGCGGGAGCCGTTGGTTGCGGAGGACGTCAAGCCGCGCCTGCTCGGCCACTTCGGCACGACGCCGGGCCTGAACCTGATCTACGCCCATCTGAACCGGGCGATCCTGCGGCGCGACCTCCAGGTGATCTACGTCACGGGGCCGGGGCACGGCGGGCCGGGCCTGGTGGCGAACGCCTATCTCGAGGGCACCTACAGCGAGGTGTACCCGCACATCGGCCGTGACGCCGAGGGCCTCGAGGCGCTCTTCCGCCAGTTCTCGTTCCCCGGCGGCATCCCGAGCCACGTCGCGCCGGAGACGCCCGGCTCGATCCACGAGGGCGGCGAGCTCGGGTACGCCCTCTCGCACGCGTTCGGGGCGGCGTTCGACAACCCCCACCTGCTCATCGCCTGCGTGGTGGGCGACGGCGAGGCCGAGACCGGGCCGCTCGCGACGGGCTGGCACGGCAACAAGTTCCTGAATGCCCGCACCGACGGCGCCGTGCTCCCGATCCTGCACCTCAACGGCTACAAGATCGCGAACCCGACGGTGCTCGCGCGCATCCCCGCCGATGAGCTCGACGAGTTCTGTCGTGGGAACGGCTGGAATCCGATCCGCGTCGATGTGGATGCCGACGACGATCACGCGGCGGTGCACCGCCGGTTCGCCGTTGCCCTCGACCAGGCGCTCGACGCGATCGCGGCCTTCCAGCACGCTGCCCGTGAACACGGTGACGACCGGCGCCCGCCCTGGCCCATGATCGTCCTGCGCAGCCCGAAGGGGTGGACAGGACCCAAGCGCGTCGACGGCTTGCAGGTCGAAGGCACCTGGCGGTCGCACCAGGTGCCGCTCTCCGGCGTGCGCGAGAACGCCGAGCACCGGGCTGCGCTCGAGGAGTGGATGAGGAGCTACCGGCCGCAGGAGCTCTTCGACGAGGACGGTGTTCTCGTCGCCGAGCTCGACAGGCTCGCGCCGCGGGGCGACCGTCGCATGAGCGCGAACCCGCACACGAACGGCGGTCTCGTCCTGCGCGACCTGCAGCTGCCCGACTTCCGCGCCTACGCCGTCGATGTTCCGCACCCTGCCACCACCACGAGCGAGGCGACGCGCGCGCTCGGCGAGTTCCTGCGCGATGTCATCGTGCTCAACCCCGTGTCGTTCCGCCTCTTCGGGCCGGACGAGACGGCATCGAACCGGCTCGGCTCGGTCTTCGACGTCACCACCCGGGCGTGGGACGCGGAGTACCTGGACAGCGACGACGGTCTCGGCCACGACGGCCGCGTGATGGAGGTGCTCTCCGAGCATCAGTGCCAGGGCTGGCTCGAGGGCTACCTGCTGACCGGGCGCCACGGCATGTTCAACTGCTACGAGGCGTTCATCCACATCATCGACTCGATGTTCAACCAGCACGCCAAGTGGCTCAAGGTCACCCGCGAGATCCCCTGGCGGTTGCCGATCGCCTCGCTCAACTATCTGCTGAGCTCGCACGTCTGGCGGCAGGATCACAACGGCTTCTCCCACCAGGATCCCGGGTTCATCGACCACGTCGTGAACAAGAAGGCCGAGATCATCCGGGTCTACCTGCCGCCCGACGCCAACACGCTGCTGTCCGTCGGCGAGCACTGCCTGCGCAGCCGCCACTACGTGAACGTCATCGTGGCGGGCAAGCAGCCCGCGCTGAACTTCCTCTCGATGGACGAGGCGGTCGTGCACTGCACCCGCGGCATCGGCATCTGGCCATGGGCGTCATCCGACGCCGGCACCGACCCCGATGTGGTGGTCGCCTGCGCGGGCGACACGCCCACGCTCGAGGCGCTGGCGGCGACGGCGATCCTGCGCGAGCGCCTTCCCGACCTGCGCGTCCGGTTCGTGAACGTCGTCGACCTGATGCGGCTGCAGCCCGAGTCCGAGCATCCGCACGGCATGTCAGATCGCGATTTCGACACGCTCTTCACCACCGATCGCCCGGTCGTCTTCGCCTATCACGGCTACCCGTGGCTGATCCACCGGCTGACGTACAGGCGCACGAACCACGGCAACATGCACGTGCGCGGATACAAGGAGGAGGGCACGACGACGACGCCCTTCGACATGGTCATGCTGAACGATCTCGACCGCTTCCACCTGGTGATGGACGTGATCGATCGCGTGCCCGGCCTCGGCACCCGCGCTGCTCACCTGCGCCAGGAGATGGTCGACACGCGCATCCGCTGCCGGGCGTACACACGTGAGCACGGCGACGACTCCGCCGAGATCCGCGAATGGACGTGGCCGTACTGACAGCGTGGGCGATGTCCTCGTCCAGAACGCCGGCTCGACCAGCCTGAAGCTGAATCTCGTCTCGGAGTCCGAGACGTCCGAGCGGCTGCGTTCGCTCGCTGCCGTCGACCCTGCGCAGATCGACGCGGTCGCCCACCGGATCGTCCACGGCGGGGAGCGGTTCCGCTCGGCGGTGCTCGTCGACGACGAGGTGCGGGCGGCCATCGGCGAGCTGCGTTGGCTCGCGCCGCTGCACAACACCCCGGCGCTGCGCGCGCTGGACGTCGCGCGGAAGCGCTTCCCCGGCGTCCCGCACGTGGCGGTGTTCGACACCGCGTTTCACGCCACGATTCCGCCCGCCGCCGCCACCTACGCGGTGCCGCGCCGCTGGCGCGAGGAGTGGGGCGTGCGCCGCTACGGCTTCCACGGCCTGTCGGTCGCCTGGTCGGCCGAGCGCGCGCCCGCGGTCGTCGGCCGGCCGCCCGGCGGCCTGCGGCTCGTCGTCTGCCATCTGGGCGGCGGCTCGTCGGTGACGGCGGTCGCCGACGGCCGCTCGCTCGACACGACGATGGGTTTCAGCCCCATCGAGGGCGTGCCGATGGCGACCCGCTCCGGCTCGGTCGACCCCGGGGCGCTCATCGCGGTGCTGCGGCGGCCGGGGATGGACGCCGACGCGCTCGACCAGGCACTCAACCACGAGTCCGGCATGCGCGGGCTGGCCGGCGGCGAAGGGCTGATGCTCGAGCTCGAGCGACGGGCCGGGGACGGAGACCCCGATGCGGAGCTCGCCGTCGACGTGTTCGTGCACAGGGTCGCCGGTGCCGTCGCCGCGATGGCGGTGGCGGCGGGTGGGCTCGACGTGCTCGTGTTCACCGCGGGCATCGGCGAGCACTCGCCGACGGTGCGGGAGCGGGTCTGCCGGCGGCTTGCCTTCATGGGCGTCGCGATCGAGCCGGCGATGAACGCGGCCGCCGACGGCGACTGCGACATCGCGCCGGCCGGAGCGCCGGTCCGCGTCGCGGTGATCGCGGCGCGCGAGGAGATCGTGGCCGCCCGGGGCGCCCGCGCAGTCATCGCCCATCTGCCCTAGCGGCCGCAGGCGCGCCTGCGGCCATCGCAATTCCCCGCGCGCGATCCGCAGTCTTCCGCAGCACGAGTTCCGCGCCTACCCCGATGTGGAGTCGTTGCACGCTGAACGATATTGCAAGCAATGAATCATCCACATTCGAAGGAGGTGGGAGCAATGTCCGCTCCCGTCACAGGCAAGGAGCGCGTCTTCCGCGGCGCGCTTGGTCTCTTTCTCGGCTTCTGCGCGTTCAATGTCGGCCTGACCGGCGGCGGCACCGAGCCGACCGTGCTGGCCTGGGGCTGCGCGATCCTCGCAGTCGTCGCGATCGCCACGGCGATCGTCGGCGCCGCCGGACCGCTCGCCCGCATCGGCCTCGACGCCGATTGGTCGATCGGCTTCCTGGCAGCCCGGCTGTACATCGGCTGGGAGTTCCTGCACGCCGGATGGCTCAAGATGAGCGACAGCTGGTACACGCAGCACGCCGGCACGCTCGAGGTCAAGGGCATCCTCCAGGGCGCCATCGCCCAGTCCAAGGCGACCGCGCAGAATCCGTTCCCGGCCGTCCCGCACTGGTTCGCCTATCTGGCCGATCACGTGTTCATCCCGCACTCCCAGCTGATCAGCTACCTGGTCGTCACCGGTGAGCTGCTGGTGGGCATCGGCCTGATCCTCGGCCTGTTCCTGCGGCTGTCGGCCTTCTTCGGCATCACGCTGAACGCGCTCTTCATGTTCGCCGGAGCGCTCGGCATCGGCCTCAACCCCGAGATGGCCATCCTCGGCCTCCTCGTGGTCACCGCCCCGGCCGCCGCGCTCTACGCGGTCTCGGCTGACCGCTACCTGATCGACAAGCTGCACCTGCCGATCCTGCCGACCCACGGTCGGCACGCGCCCGCCCACTAGGGCAGCGTCAAGCCGGCCCCGGTGGAGGTCCGCCCCTCCACCGGGGCCCCTTTGCGTTCGTGGGCAGCCGCTCGGCCTGAGTTGCCGCGTCCGTAGACTTCCCGGATGACCCGAGCCACCGACCGCGCCGTCGCCATGCTGAGCGAGCGGCTGGCATCGACGATCGACCGCGCCATCCGGACGGTCGTCGAGCATCGCGGGCCTGCGCTCGCCGCCGCCGCCGACACGCTGCGCGCCGAGCACCCCCGTGAGGATCCCGGGCGGCTCGTCGGCATCGCCGTGCGGCGGCGATCCTGGCAGCTGGCCGGGACCGGTGCTGTGAGCTCTCTGCCGGCCGTGCTGCCGGGGCCGGGGACGATGGCCGAGATCGGCGCCGCGCTCGGCGACGTCACGCTGCTGACCGCCGCCCAGGTCGAGCTGATCCTGATGGCTGCGCACCTGTTCGGCCGGCCTCTGACCGATCAGGACGCCCGTTTGCTCGACGTGCTCATGGTGCTCGGGATCGACGTCGGGGCGGTCAAGCTGCGCCGCGACGGCGCGGTCGAGGCGCTGGGGACGTCGTATGCAGCCGGAGAGTTTCGCGGCGCGCGCGCCGATGCGCTGGCCAAGCGGGTCTCGGCCCGGCTCGCAATTCAGGTGACCGCCAGGCTCGCCCGCCGGCGTGCCCACGTGATCCTCGGCCGTGAGATCCCGCTGCTCGGTATCGGCCTCGCGGCCGGTTACAACCTGCGCTCGACGCGCGGCCTGGGCGACACGACCGTGCGCTTCTTCCGGCACATCGCCGGGTAGAGTCGCCGCGATGGCCGAGATCGAGTTCGAAGCGGTGGCCGAGCCGGAGCGGGATCGTGCGATCCGCACGCTCGTGTCGGCGTTCGCGGATGACCCTGTTGAGCGGTGGCTCTACCCTGACGACGCCGAGTATCGAGCGCATTTTCCCGCGTTCATCGCTGCGTTCGGCGGCGCCGCGTTCCGCGATCAGACGGTGTGGCGCCTGGGGGATTTCGACGCCGTCGCGTTCTGGTTCGGGCCTGGACGCGAGCCGGACGGCGAAGCGGTGGTGCAAGTACTGGTCGAGACGACCCCTGAAGCCGTGCATGCCGATTCGTTCGCAATGCTGGAGCAAATGGCGGCAGGGCATCCCACGGAGCCGCACTGGTATCTGCCATGGTTCGGCGTCGAGCGCGCTCTCCACGGACGCGGGCTGGGGACGCAGCTGATCCGCCACTGCCTGGATGTCGTGGATGCAAGTGGGCTTCCGGCCTATTTGGAGACGCCGAACCCGCGGACGGTTCCGTTCTACGAGCGCACCGGATTCGCGGTCACCGGGGTGGCGCAAGCGGGCAGCTGCCCGCCGATCACGCTGATGCGGCGTGCCGCTCGCACATCGGGTCAGCGTTAGAACGCCGGAGGCTTGCCTGCCGGCGGGCTGATCAGCCGCGGACGTGCACGAACGCCATCACCCGGTGGTCCGAGCGGCGCTCGAGCTGGGCGATGCGGCCGCCGTTGTGCTCACCGGCGGTGGTGACGTTGCCCTCGATCGTGCAGAACGTCGTGCCGGGCTGGCCCGTCCAGTCGTCGAACATGGCCACGTGGTCGGCGATGCCGTCGCCGTCGAGATCGAACACCGGCAGGTCGCCGGGCAGCGGGCGGCGCGTGACCGAGAGCTGGTTCAGGCCGCGCTGCGCGTCCCACAGGATGTGGGGCACGTAGGCGTATCGGGCGCCGGCCTGGAACGCCTCGGAGCCGGCGCGGGCGTAGCACCACGACACGAAGATGGCTGCCCACGGGGCGGGCACGCCGTACCAGTCGGTGCACTCGATCCTGCGCGACCCGGCGGGCGTCTCGCGCTCGCCGACATTCGAGATGGCGACGTCGTAGGCCGAGTTCCACAGGCCGACGTCCTGCGCGCGACGCAGCCGGCGCGTGTGGGCGGCCTTGAAGGCAGGCGCCTGAGCGACCCCGCCGGCGAGCAACGCCACCAGATCGGGCGAGGCGATCTCGTCGATCTGCTTCTCGGGATAGCCGAGCCAGTACTTGGCCCGCCGCACCGCGGCGGCCGTGCGCTCGCCGTAGACGCCGTCGATGGGCCCGGGATCGAACGTGCCGTAGGCGTTGTGCAGCAGCACCCGTTGTGCCTGCGCGACGTCGCCACCTTCCATCGGCGGCGAGCTGAGATGCAGCGGCACTGTCGTTACGGTGGCCATGAGCCCGCGTGGATACTAGCCGCGTTCGGGGCGTTCGCTCAGTTCAGGCTGGGATCGTCGGGCATCCTCGCGACCAGCCGGTAGCGGCCGCCCTTGCGCTCGAGGACGTGGCTCCAGAGGGCGTCGGCGTCGGCGCAGAAGACGTCGCCCGGAAGCGCGGGCGCGACGAACCACGAGTCCTCGTCGAGCTCGCTCTCGAGCTGGCCCTCACCCCAGCCGGAGTAGCCGGCGTAGACGCGAACACGCGTGACGCGGTCGGGCAGCGTGTCCATGTCGGAGTCGATCCCGACCGGGGCGATCGGCCCGCACACCGCCTCTTCCGGCGGAGCGCCCGAGTACTCCGCCAGAGCGATCACCGCCTGCGGCTGCACCGGGCCGCCGGCGAAGACGCACCCATCGTCGAGCGCGGCCAGCTCGGGCACCGCCTCGGCCACGGGCAGCACCGTCGGCCGGTTGAGGACGACGCCCAGCGCGCCCTCGGCCGAATGCTCGATCACGAGCACGACGCTGCGGTGGAAATTCGGGTCGACCAGGATGGGCGCGGCGATCAGGAGGTGGCCCTTGAGGAAGCGTGCGCCCACGCACCGGAGTCTAGGGTCGGGCGACCAGCGCGGCGGCGTCCGGGCGCTGCTTCAAGAGGCCCGAGCGGTACATCCACTCGCCGAACCGGGCCCACGCCGTGGGGTTGAGCGGCGCCGTGCGCAGCAGGGCGAGCGTGGCGGGGACGCTGCGCCGGATCGTGCCCTGATAGTCGCGGTAGGCGTGGTGCTCCATCACGGCGATCGCGTCGCCTGGGTGCGCCTGCGCCCATCGGGTGGCGGCGGCGAGCGCCGTGACGAATCGCGCCACCGTCCGCCGGTAGGCGGCGTCGGAGTGCATCCGACTCGCGTTGGCGACGATCACGAGCTCGTCGTACTGGGGGACGCCGTAGCGGTCGTAGGGGAACACGACCGGATGCAGGCCCTGCTGCGCGAACTGGATCCCCTCGATGTTCTGGAACACGCCCGCGACCGCGTCGACCTTGTGCTGGAGCAGCGCCGGCACCTGATTGAAGCCGACGTTCACGAGCTTCACATCCGACGGGTCGACGCCGGAATGGCGCAGCACGGTCTGCACGAACGCCGTCGTCGACGCGGTGCCGTCGATGCCGATCGTCTTGCCGCGCAGGTCGGCCGGCGTGCGGATCCCGCTCGCGCCGGCGGCGATGATCGACGCGAGCGCCCGCGGCACCACCGACGCGACGGCGACGACCGGGATGTGCCGCTGCTGGGCGTAGAAGACCTCGGGCTCGTAGCTGATGCCCAGGTCGCTGCGGCCCGTCGCGACGAGCGTGATCGAGTCCGACGCCGCCGACGGCGGGCGGGCGGTGACGTCGAGCCCGGCGCGGGCGAAGAACCCGCGGTCGATGCCGGTGTAGACGCCGACGTGGTCGGCGTTGGCATACCAGTCGAGCGTGAGGCTGACCGGCGTCGTGTGCGCCCCGGTCGCGGCGCCCGAGGTGCCGCCGCACGCCGCAGCGAGGAGCACGATGAGGAGGAGGGTGGTGAAGCGGTAGCGCATCGGCTTGCATCCCTTCGCTGGAATTACCCAGATCAGGTTCGCGGGTCGGCGCCTGTTGCGCCCTCTCAGCCCCGGTTGGGACTCCCCGGCAAACGGTTCTCGCGGCTCAGTCTACCCGGCGCGCCCACGGCACCGTCAGCCGCTCGATCAGGGTCACCGCGCCGAACAGGGCGAGGGCGAGCGCCGCCAGCACGACGACCGCCGCGCCCACGAGCGGCGCGTCGTACTGGCCGGTGCCTTCGCGCATGGCGTTTCCGAGCCCGGAGTCGGCGCCCGCGTACTCGGCGAAGAGCGCCGCCACGGCGGCGTAGGACGACGCGACCCGCATGCCGGTGAAGATCGACGGCAGCGCCCACGGCAGCTCGACGCGGCGGAAGATCCCGGCGCGCGACGCGCGCAGCGTCCGCATCACCCGCACATGCTCGGGGTCGACCGACCGGAAGCCGTCCAGCGCGCCGACCGTGATCGGGAAGAAGCACACGAGCCCGACGATGACGAGCTTCGGCGCGATGCCGAAGCCGAGGTAGATGACGAGCAGCGGCGCGATGGCGACGACGGGCACGCTCTGGGAGGCGACGAGCAGCGGGTAGACGGCCCGCCGCAGCGTCGGCGAGGCGTGCAGGACGATCGCAGCGACGAGGCCGAAGAGAAGCGCCACGGCGAAGCCAAGGAGCATCTCGCGGGCCGTCACGCCGGCTGCGGTCGCGAGCGGCCCCTTCTCGTCCCAGAGGGTGCGGGCGACGTCGCTCGGCGCCGGCAGGACGTACTGCGGCACGCCGCGCAGACGGACGTACGCCTGCCATGCCGCGACGAGTGCAGCCAGCACCGCCAGCCAGCCGGCGCGGCTCGCGATCCGCCTCATCGCAGCGCCTCGAGCGCGCGCGACCGCGCCTCGACGAACGGAGCCGACGCGATCGCCTCGTCGCGGCCGCCGCCGAAGCCGGCGTCGAGCTCGAGCGCGACGCGGCCCGGGCGGGCGCAGAGCACGGCCACACGGTCGCACACGAGCAGCGCCTCCTCGACGTCGTGGGTGACGAGCACCGCGGTGCGCGGCTCGTCGCGCAGGGCGGCGCGCAGCCACTCCTGCAGCTCGGCGCGGGTGATCGCGTCGAGCGCGCCGAACGGCTCGTCGAGCAGCAGCACGTCCTTGCCGGCGAGCAGCGTGCGCGCGAACGCCACCCGCTGGCGCATCCCCCCGGAGAGCTCCCACGTGCGGTGGGTCTCGAATCCCTCGAGGCCGAGCCGGGCGAAGAGCGGGAGCGCCTCGGCGCGGGCGCGGCGGCGCGTCTGCCCTGCGTTCTCGAGGGCGATGCAGGCGTTGCCGAGCGCGTCGCGCCATGGCAGGAGCAGGTCGCTCTGCGGCATGAGCGCGCAGCGCTCCAGACGGGCTTCGGCCTCGGCTCGGTCAGCGACCGCCACCGTGCCCGCGGTCGGCTGCTCGAGGCCCGCGATCAGCTCGAGCAGCGTCGACTTGCCGCAGCCGCTCGGGCCGACCACGCCGAGCACCGTCCCGGGCTCGACGGTGAGCGACACCGCGTCCAGGGCGACGAGCTCGCCGAACCGCTTGGTCACCCCCCGCAGCTCGATCCCGCTCGGAGCCTCGCGCACCATGGCTTGCATCCCTTCGCTGGCATGACCCAGATCAGGTTCGCGGGTCGGCGCGTCGCGCCCTCTCAGCCCCGGTGGGGACTCCCCGGCAAACGTTCGGCCGGAACTCTAGATGGTTGATCGGGAACAACCATCCGAGGACTCCTAGACTGCCGCGATGGCGCGCACCCTGCAGCGGCTCGGCCGCGAGCCGCTCGTCTCCGACGGCGGCATGGGCTCGCTGCTGCAGACCGCAGTCGTGCGCGCCCGCTGCGCCGAGGAGGCCAACCTGATCGCGCCGGAGCAGGTGGTCGCGCTGCACGTCGCGTTCATCCGCGCGGGATCCGACGTCATCCTCACGAACACCTACGGCGCGAACCCGCTGAAGCTCGCCGCGCACAAGCTCGACGACCGGTTCGAGGCCGTGAACGAGGCCGGGGTCAAGCTGGCGCGCGAGGCGCGGGAGGTGGCGGGCCGCGACGTGCTGATCGGCGGGTCGATCGGCCCGCTCGGCGCCTCCGCAGGCGAGATCGGGCCCGAGGCGATGGCGGCCGCCTTCGCTGCCCAGGCGACGGCGCTCGAGGGGCGCGGGGTCGACCTGTTCGTGCTCGAGACGTTCACGTCGCTCGACGAGCTGCTCGCCGCGGCGCGGGCGGTGCGCGCGGTGGCGGCGCTGCCGCTGATCGTGCAGGTGACCGTCGGCGACGATGCCGAGACGGTGGCCGGGCTCGCGGCCCGTGACGTGCCCGCGGCCGTGTCGGTCTTCGACCCCATCGCGGTCGGCGTCAACTGCAGTCTGGGGCCGCAGACGGTGCTCGCGGGCATCGAGCAGATGCGGGCGGCGACCGATCTGCCGCTGGCCGCGCAGGCCAACGCCGGCATGCCGAACGTGTCGAGCGGCCGCCTGGTCTACCCGAACGCGAGCCCGGAGTACTTCGGCGAGTTCGCCGCGCACGCGCTCGCGCTCGGCGCCGTCGTGATCGGCGGCTGCTGCGGCACGACCCCCGACCACGTGGCCGCGATCCGGCGCGCGGTGAGCGAGCGGCGGCCGCCGGCGGTGGCGCTGCAGCTCGTCG
>DASXZF010000020.1:0-3196 GCA_036502065.1 Gaiellales bacterium | reverse complement strand
ACTCATAATCCGTTCGTCGCTGGTTCGAATCCAGCCGCCCCCATCGGCTCCACGAGCCACGGCCGCCTCAGATCACGGGCTCGACGATGCGGATGCGAGGCTGCTGCTGCCCGGGTCGGATATGCACCGTCGCGTGCGGTTCCTGGGTGAGCGGGATGCCGCCCTGGTAGAGCACAGCCGTGAACGTGTATCTGCCGGGCGGGAGCCTGAGGTTGAAATGCCCCTGGCGATCGGCGCTGAACCGTCGCACCACCCGCCGCCCGGAGCCGGTGGTCCCGGTGACAAGCACGGGAACCGACCGCATGGTGTGGAGATCCAGGCGATTCTCACCAACTTCCGTAACCGGACCGCCCTCGACCAGGACATCGCCGGTGATCGCAACGACATTCGCACCGCCGGCCAAATGGGAGGCGGGCACCGACGAGCGCCATCCGAACCACGCGATTCCGCCCGCGAGCGCAACGACGATGGTCGCAGCCAACGCCTTCCGTTTCCAGCCGCCGCCGCAGACGCCGAGCCAGACGACGTGTGTGCGCGCCTCCAAGCCTGCCGCGCCGCCAACTGCGAGACCCGTCTGAGTCATACACCCCACTAGACGCCTGCTCTCCGAAATTCGTTCCGGTGGCCGGTGCTCTCGTCGGCTCCGGCCGCCCATCGTGGCACCCGCTACGATCCCGGGCAGACCCTTGCGCATGGCGCGAGGCTTTGACGAAGGGCGGCTCATGAAGCCGACCACCTGGTACGTCGTCGTCCCGTCTGCCCACGAGAGCCACGGACTCTCGACACTCGGCCCATACGTCTCCCGCGACCTGGCGGAGCGCGGTGCGCTCGACTCGAAGGCGGCGCACTACGAGATCCTCGAGTGGCCCGCGACGAAGGTGAGGCGGCTGTGAGCAATACGCTGATCTACGTCCAGGTGCGCTACCGGAGCGGGGCGCGGTGGGTCACGGTCACGGCATCGGAAGACCGCGACTCTGCGCGTGCTGCGGCAGCCGGCGCCTATCGCGACCTGCGCAATTCCCGCGACGAGTCGCCGACGCAGGTCCGGCTCGTCAGTGGCGACCAGCTCACCCGCGAAGGCGGTCCCCGCGATGTCCGCCTCGCGGACGCGGTCGTCGCCCGCAACGCCACCGAGAAGGCATCACCACCGTGATGGGCGAGCGCCCCCACATCGTCGCGCCTGCCTTGTAGGATCCTCACACCGTGGACGCAGTCGTCTGCAAGTTCCCGGACTGCGAGGAGCCGGCGATCCTCGAGGTCGGCCCCACCGGTGATGAGAGCGTTGCGCTCTGCGCCGAGCATCGCCGGCTGCTGCTCGACGACCCGGGCGAGTTCCGGCGCCTGTGGGGCGCCGTCGACCCCCGCTTCTAGCGGGCACGCGGCTGCGGTGCGGGCCGCCCGTTGACGGCCCGCACCGATGATCCGCGGCTTCTACGCGCCGGTGCCCGAGAGGCCGCCGAAGAGGCCGCCTGCGTCGAGCGGCTTCGCGCCGGACGGCGCCGTGACCGAGAAGTCCTGGTTCCAGTCGCTGAACTTGATGTCCATGCTGAGCGCGACGCCCTTGACGCCGCTCGCCTCACCCGACATCGACGGCGGGATCTGCATCGCGAACTTGACGTTCTCGTCGCTCGGCAGGTGTGTCGAGCTGTCGAACGAGAGCGAGCCGTGCGCCTGCGTGACCGCCTTCTCGACCTGTGCCATCTGCAGCTTGTCCTTGGCCGAGAGCGGCGTCGTGCTGGCCTTGGCGATGTCCGCGAACACCGCCGGCAGGTTCAGGTCTGCCGCGATCGTGTCCTGGCCGCCCGACGACGACAGGCTGAGGTTCTTGAGCCAGCGGCTCGGATCGAGCCCCTCGGCCTTGAGCGCGGCGAGACCGCCGCTCGTGGTCGAGTTCGACGACCCGGCCGACGAGAGGCCGGACAGCGGCACCGACCGCCAGCCGGGGCCGAGCACCGCCGGCAGCTGCACGTAGAGCACCTTGCCGTCGGCCGTCAGCGCCTGGCCGGAGAACGAGCCCCCGGTGTAGTTGAGCGCGAAGTTGACGTCGAACTTGGGCTTGCCGTCCGCGCCCTTGCCCGCGTGCCCCTTGAAGTCGAACGTGAGCGGGCCGCTGAGGAGGGCTGCGCCGGCGCCCGCGCCCTTGAGGTTGCCCGTGATGTGCACGCCGAGCTTCGCGTCGAAGGCTGCCGAGGTCGCGCCCTTCGTGGCCGACTGCGCGGCGGTGAGCACGCCCGAGGCGGTATCGGTGCTGACGGATGAGGATCCTCCCGAGCCGGACGATCCCGAGCTCGCGGCGGAGCCGCAACCCGCGACGAGCGCGGCCACGGCGAGCAGGGGTACGAGAGCGCGTTTCATTACAGAGGCATCCTTTCGCGGAGATTCCGCATCACTGCAGAGGCGTGCCGCCACATTGCGCACGCCTTCTCAGAGTAGGGGAAGCCCGGGCGCGTGTCTCGCCCGGGGACCTCTCAGCATAGTTCGGAACCCGGGGGCACCGCTACCCCCCGTTCACGCCCGGACGGCGACGAACCACCGCCCCGCCATCAGCGTCTCGCCGCCGCCGACCTCGGCCGCGAGGCCGTCGGCCGTGAAGTAGCGCTTGTACACACGATGCCGTGAGCCGTCGGTGAGCTGCCGCTCCTGCCACTCCTCGGCATCGACGCCGTCGCGCAGCGCCGAGTCGACCACGACGAGCTCGCGTCCCACGCGCCGCGCCTCGGTCAGGAACGACGCCCGCTCGTCCGGCTGCAGGTGGCCGTAGAAGTGGCCCGTGAAGACGCGGTCGAAGCCGTCGGCGGGGAACGGGAGCGGCACCGCGTCGCCGGTGACGAAGCGTGCGCCCGGCATGCGCGCCGCGGCGATCGCGACCATCGCCGGGCTCTGGTCGAGGCCGACGACGCGCCCGCGCAGGTGTCGTGTGAGAAAGCCTGTGCCGCACGCGACATCGAGGACGCCCCCCGGTGCGAGCCCGGCGACGACGCCGATCAGCCGCTCGACCTCCTGCTCCCATCCCGGCCGCTCGCGATCGGCGTAGAGGCCGCGCCCGAGCCACCAATCGTCGTACTCACCCGCGCGGCGATCGTAGTAGGCGCGCATGCGGGCATCGATCACGGTCTCGGGATTCACGCCGGCCGCAGGATATCTTGGAGCGCAATGTGGATCGGCACCGGCGGGATTCGCGCCGGATGTCCCCCGG
>DASXZF010000019.1:0-4383 GCA_036502065.1 Gaiellales bacterium | reverse complement strand
CGACATCGAGCGGATGCTCGGCCCGAGGACGATGCTCGGCCACGCGCCGCGCCTCGCGCAGGTGGCCGACACGGCGGCGTTTCTGGCCTCCGACCGCGCCGGCGGCATCACCGGCACCCTGGTGAACGTCACCTGCGGGCTCGTGCCCGGCTGACCCGACCCTGTAGCATCGCGCATGATGCTGCGGGTGGTCATCTCTGGCGCGACGGGGGCCGTCGGCCGCGTCCTCGTCCCGGCCGTGCAGGCCGAGTCAGACCTCGAGCTGGTCGCCCAAGCGGCGCCGTCGCTTGGTCTGACCCTGGCCGACGCCCTGGCCGCGGGCGCCGACGTGGCCGTCGATTTCACCGCTCCTGCGGCCGCCGCAGCGGCCTGCGAGGCGGCGATCGCGGCCCGCGTCCCGCTCGTGCTGGGGACGACCGGGCTCACGCCGGACGATCTGGCCGGCATCGGCGAGCGCGCCGTCCACGCCGGCGTGCCGATCCTCCAGGCGTCCAACTTCGCGATCGGCGCGGTGCTCATGATGCGCTTCGCCGAGCAGGCGCGGATGCTGATGGACGCGGGCGAGATCATCGAGCTCCACCCGCAGACGAAGAAGGACGCGCCGTCGGGCACGGCGCTCGCCACCGCGGCGCGAATGGGCGGCGACGTGCCGATCCACAGCGTCCGCCTGCCCGGCCTCGTCGCCCACCAGGAGGTCATCCTGGGCGCGCTCGGCCAGACGCTCACGATCCGCCACGACACGACCTCGCGTGAGGCCTTCGTCCCCGGCGTGCTGCTCGCCCTGCGCCGCGTGGGCGGGCTCGCACCGGGCGTGACCTCGGGACTGGACGCGATCCTGTGAACCGGCCGCAGCCCGTCGCCGACCTCGACTGGGGCGCCGGCGAGGCCCGCGAGCTGACCGGGGCCGTGCTCGACCTGTGGTGCGACATGCTCGACCGCATGCGCGAGCTGCCCGTCGCGCCTCCGCTCGACGCCGCAGCGGTTGCCCGGGCCGCCGCCGTGCCGATCCCGGCGCAGCCGATGCCCGTCGCCGAGCTGGCCGCGCTGCTGCGGCCGCTCGTCATGGAGCACTCGACGCTGTGCGGCCATCCGGGGTTCATGGCCTATATCTCGGGATCGGGCACGGTGCCGGGAGCGGCGGCCGACCTGCTCGCGGCGGCGCTCAACCCGAACGCCGGCGGATGGACGATCTCACCGGCGGCGACGGAGCTCGAGCTGCACCTGACGCGCTGGCTGGCGGGCCGGTTCGGGCTCCCCAACGGCGCCGCCGGGCTGATGACGAGCGGCGGCGCCGCCTCGAACCTGACGGCGCTCAAGGCGGCCCGCGACGCGCGCACCCCCGGTGACACACGTCGCGACGGCATCGCCGGCCTCCCGCTCGTCCTCTACGCCTCGGAGGAGGCGCACGCGACGATCGCCGAGGCGGCCGACGTGATGGGCCTCGGTGAGCGGGCGGTGCGCGCGATCCCGACCGACGCGGGGCTGCGGATGCGCGCCGACGCGCTCGAGCAGACGATCGCCGACGACAGGGCCGCCGGGCGCCACCCCTTCGCCGTCGTCGCCACCGCCGGCACGACGGCGACGGGGGCGATCGACCCGCTGCCCGCCGTCGCCGACATCTGCGCCGCGCACGGCCTGTGGATGCACGTGGATGCGGCCTACGGCGGCGCGGCGGTGCTCGCGCCCGAGCTGCGGCCGCTGCTCGCGGGCATCGAGCAAGCCGACTCGATCGCCTTTGACCCGCACAAGTGGCTCTACACGCCGCAGTCGAGCGCCTGCCTGCTCGTGCGCGACCCGGCGCACCTGCTGCGCAGCTTCTCGATCGACGCCGCCTACGTGCGCGACGACGCCGCCCTCTCGGGTCGCGGCACGAACGTCGGCGAGATGGGGCCGCAGTGGTCACGGGCCTTCCTGGCGCTCAAGGTGTGGCTGTCGCTGGCGGCGCACGGCACCGAGGCCTACGGCCGCCGCATCGCCCACGACGTCGAGCTCGCCCGCTACCTCGACGCCCGCGTGCGCGAACACCCCGACCTCGAGCCGATGTGCCCCGTGACGCTCTCGATCGCGTGCTTCCGCTACGCGCCGGCGGGCGCCGGGCTCGACGACCAGGCCCTCGACGCGCTGAACGAGCGGCTGATGGTCGCGATCCGCCGCGACGGCCGCGCGTTTCCCTCCAACGCGGTGCTCGGCGGCCGCTACGGCCTGCGCGCGTGCCTGGTCAACCACCGCACCGAGGCGCAGGACATCGATGCGCTGCTCGACGCGACGCTCGAGCTGGGGGCCGCGCTTGTGGAGTCAGGGCTCGAGACCGCGTAGAGCGTCGAGCGCGCGCGCCGCGGCCGCCTCCGACGACGCCGCGAGCGGCATGCGCACGGCGGCAGTCGGGATGCGGCCGAGCCGGTGCAGGACGGCCTTGATCACGGCCGGGCTCGGCTCGGCGAAGAGCGCCCCGACGAGCGGCAGCAGCGCCTCTGCGAGCGGACGGCCGCCGGCGACGTCGGCGCGCAGGCCCCGCGCGATCATCTCGGCGAACTGCCCCGTGCAGACGTTCGCCGAGGCGGCGATCGCCCCGGCGGCCCCCATCAGCACGAGCGGGAACAGGAATGCGTCGTCGCCTCCCAGCAGGGCGAACCCCTCGGGTGCCTCCGCGAGCACGCGCAGCGTGTCGGCGTCGATGCAGCCGACCGCCTGCTTCACGCCCGCGACGTTCTCGGTCGCCGCCAGCTCGAGCAGGGCGCCGGCGCCCAGGCCGCGGCCGGTGCGGTAGGGGATGTTGTAGGCGATCAACGGCACCGGGGAGCGCTCGGCGACCGCCTGGAAGTGACGCACGATCGCAGCTTCGGACGGGCGCACGTAGTAGGGCACGACCGCGAGCGATGCCGCCACGCCCGGGACGCCGGCGAGCGCCTCGTGGCGCAGGATCGTCGTGCGGGTGTCGTTCGTCCCGGCGCCGACGACGAGCACGCCCGAGCGCGCGACGCACACCTCGGCGCAGACCGCGACGACCGCCGCGCGCTCGGTGGCGTCGAGCGAGGTCGGCTCGCCCGTCGTCGCGAGCGCGACGATCCCGGCGGCACCGGCGGCGAGCGCCCGCTCGGCCAGGCCGCGCAGCGCCTCGAGGTCGACATCGCCGCGTTCGCCGAACGGCGTGACGAGCGGGACGAGGACGCCGGAGGGGCGGAAGCGCGCGCTCACACCGAGGGAGTCTAGGCAGTGCCTCGGGTAGACTTGCGGCATGGCAACGCCGCTCGGCGAACTCCTGACCGCGATGGTGACGCCGTTCCAGTCGGACGGTGCGGTCAACTTTGCCTCCGCCCGGCGGCTGGCCCAGCATCTCGTCGAGTCGGGATCCGATGGCATCGTCGTCTGCGGCACGACGGGCGAGGGCCCGACGGTCACCGATCGCGAGAAGCTCGACCTGGTCGACGCGATCGTCGAGGAGGTCGGCGGCTCGGCGTGCGTCGTCGCGAACACCGGCTCCTACGACACGCACCATTCCGTCGCGCTGACGCGCGCCGCCCACGAGGCCGGCGCCGATGCGTTCCTGGCCGTGACGCCGTACTACAACAAGCCTCCCCGGGCCGGGATCATCGCCCACTTCGAGGCGATCGCCGACGCGGCCGGCGGCCGCCCGGTGATCATCTACAACATCCCGCAGCGGGTCGTCCTGAACCTCGCGCCCGACCTTCTCGCCGAGCTCTCGCAGATTCCGAACGTGGTCGCGGTCAAGCAGGCAACGGCCGACCTCGACCAGGCCCGGGCGATCCTGGCGGACACGGGTCTCGTGCTCTACGCCGGCAACGACGATCTCCTGGCGCCGTTCCTCGAGCTCGGCGGCAGAGGCGGCGTGTGCGTGGCCTCGCATGTCGCCGGGCCGCAGATGCGGCGGATGGTCGAGCTGGCCCGCAAGGGCGACATGGCCGGGATGCGGGCACAGGACGAGGCCCTGCACGGCCTCTATGCGGCCCTCGCCGTCACGACCAACCCCATACCGGTGAAGGCGGCGCTGAACCTGCTCGGCCACGACGTCGGCGGCCTGCGGCTGCCGCTGGTCGAGGCCGACGCCGCCCAGACCGCCACGGTCGCGGCGGCGCTCGAGACGGCCGGGATCCGCTCTGCGGCCCGCATCTAGACATGGCTGACCCGGTGCGGATCATCCCGCTCGGCGGGCTGGGCGAGGTCGGCAAGAACATGACGGTGTTCGAGCGCGACGGCCGCCTGCTGCTGCTCGATGCGGGGCTCTCGTTCCCGCACTCCGAGATGTTCGGGATCGATCTCGTGCTGCCGGACTTCCGCTACGTCGCCGACCGGGCCGACGCCCTCGAGGCGATCATCCTCACCCACGGCCACGAGGACCACATCGGCGCGCTGCCGTACCTGCTG
>DASXZF010000018.1:0-27371 GCA_036502065.1 Gaiellales bacterium | reverse complement strand
GCCGCCCGGCCAATCTGGAGGACGCGTTCGTGGCACTAACCGGAGCAGAGATCGAATGAGCACCGAGACACAGGGCACATCTAACCGGCGGATAGGGCGGCTGGAACCGGCGGCGCTCGCCGGGGTGATGAGCCGCGACGTCGTGCTCTTCGGCCGCTACTGGAAGGCGACGACGTTCTCGTCGATCGTGCAGCCGACGATCTACCTGCTCGCGTTTGGTCTCGGCTTCGGGTCGCTCGTGTCGCACATCGACCACGTGCGCTACGTGGAGTACGTAGGCACCGGCGTCGTAGCGACGGCGGTGCTCTTCTCGTCGGCCTTCCCGGGGATGTTCAACACGTTCATCCGCTGGAAGTTCCAGCGCACGTACGACGCGATGCTTGCGGCGCCCGTCGACGTCGAGGAGTTGATCACCGCCGAGATCCTGTGGATCTCGCTGCGCGCGGGCGTCTACGGCGTCGCACCGCTCATCGTCGCGATGGCCTTCGGGCTGCCGCCGAACGCCGGCATGCTGCTCGCGCCGCTGATCGGCTTCGTGACCGGCGTCGGCTTTGCGAGCTTCGGCGTCCTCGTCGCCGCCGTCGCCAAGACGATCGACAACTTCAACTACGTCACGAGCGCGGTGCTGACGCCGCTCTTCCTGGTCGCCGGCACCTTCTTCCCGATCTCGACGCTGCCGTCGGGTGTCCGGCTGGCGGCGCAGGCCAACCCGCTCTACCACTGCGTCGCGCTCGTGCGCGACACGGCACTCGGCAACTACGTCTGGTCAGACCTGACCCACGCGGGCGTGCTGATCGCCTTCGCGCTCGTCATGTGGCGCATCGCCGTCTGGCAGATGGAGTCGCGGCTGATCGACTAGATCGATCAGACCGCCGGGTCGAGCAGCTCGGCGTGCTCGTCCTCGGGCGGGTAGCCGTAGGCGTAGACGACCAGATCGTCGGCGCCGTGGTTGGCCGCCTGGAGCGCGGTGCCCGCCGCGATGTGGATCAGCGCTCCCGCAGGGATCTCCTCGCGCCGGGGCGGCTCGCCGACGTACATCGTGAGCGTCCCCGCGAGCACGACGAACGTCTCCTCCTGCGTCTTGTGGCGGTGCCGGCGACCCTTCGCGCCCGGCTCGTAGCGCCACACGTTCGCCCTGGTGTGGGCGAACCCGGCCGCGTCGCTCAGCTCGGCGACGTGCCGTGCCGGCTCGTCCTGGGCGTGCGGCCGCGTGATCCATTCGAGCTGTGAGGGGATGACGACTCTGTACATGGTTGGTCAGCGCGTGAACGCGTGGCGCAGGAAGAATCCCAGATTGGCGGGCCGCTCCGCGAGGCGCCGCATCAGATAGGTGAACCACGTCGGCCCGTAGGGAGCGGCGATGCGGAGCGGGTGGCCGGCGGCGACGATCTCGCGCTGGAGCGGCGTCGCGATCCCGTAGAGCATCTGGAACTCGTGCGGCTTCGGCGCCGGCCCCGCCCGGCCGATGCGGGCCTGCGCCCGCGCCACGATGGCGCGGTCGTGCGTCGCGATCGCCGTGAACTGCGCCTCGTCCAGGCAGCGCTCGAGCATGCGCACGTAGGCGGCGTCGACGTCGGCCTTGTCCGGGTAGGCGACCGCCGCGGGCTCCAGGTAGGCGCCCTTCACGAGCCGCACGTTCAGCCCCAGCGGCAGCAGGTCGGCCAGATCCTGCTCCGACCGGCGCAGATAGGTCTGCAGCACGATGCCGATGTTGTCGGCGCCGGCTTCGCGCAGCCGCCGGTAGAGGGCGAGGGTGGCCGGCACGTGCCCGCTATCCTCCATGTCGAAGCGCAGGCGCATGGCGTGGGCGGCGGCGCGCTCGAGCAGCCGCCGGGCGGCCGCGAACATCACCTCGGCATCGAACTCGATGCCGAGGTGAGTCAGCTTGAGCGCGACGTTCGCGTCCAGCCCCTCGGCGGCGAGGCGGTCGATCTGGCGGCCGTACTCGGCCTCGTGCCGGGCGACGTCGGCCTCCGTGGCCGCGTGGTCGTCGAAGAGCCCGGTGACGCCGCGCATCCCCTGGCGGTTCAGGTCGCGCAGGACGGCCACGACCTCGTCGAGGTTCTCGGCCGGGACGAACCGGCGCGCGCCCAGCCGCATCCCGTAGCGCGAGACGAGCCGGCCGACGCGGGCGCTCTCGGCGGCGGTCAGGATCGCGCTGCGCGCCAGCCGTTCGGCGTGCCCGGCCATCGTCAGGCGTGGCTCCGCGACGCCCCGGCGAGGAACGTGTCGCGGTGGTCGGCCAGGAACCGGTCGATGGCGGTCGGCGGGCGGCCGAGCAGCGCCTCGGCGTCGTCGCTCGGCTGCTCGTCGGCATCGCTGTACGCGGCGGCGATGCCGGCCAGGTCGTCGGCGCGCCAGGCGGGGATGCCGGCCGCGACCAGCCCGGCGCGGAAGTCCTGCGGCGCGGCGGCGACATACTCGACCTCGCGTCCGACGATGCCGGCCAGCAGCTCGGCGATCTCGGCGTAGGCCAGGCCACGCGGCCCGGTGAGCGCGTAGGCCTGGCCCGCGTATGCGGATGGCGCGCGCAGCACCGCGGCAGCAGCCTCCGCGACGTCGCGCGTGTCGACGAGCGGATAGCGGTGCGCGCCCATCGGCGCGACCAGGCGGCCTTCGCCGGCGACCGCCGCCGCGAACCGCAGCAGGTTCTGCATGTACAGGTGCGGGCGCAGGAACGTCCAGGAAAAATGTGACGCGCGCAGCTCCGCCTCGGTGGCGGCGTGCGAGCGCATGAGCCCTACCGGCGAGGCCGGCGTCGCGCCGAGGGCCGAGAGCTTGACGACATGGGTCACCCCGGCGGCGGCGGCCGCGCGCAGCACCCGGGCGTGCTGTGCGACCTGGTCGGGGTTGTCGCGGCCGGCCAGGAAGAGCGTTGCGATGCCGTCCATCGCGCGGGCGAGCGACGGCTCGTCCTCGAAGCTGCCGACGGCGAGCCGTGCGGCGCCGAGGCCGGCCGCACGCTGCTCGTCGCGCACCAGCACGCGCACGGGAGCCGTGGGCCCGAGGCTGCGCACGACGGCCCGCCCCACCTGGCCGGACGCTCCCGTGACGAGGATCACGCCGAGGCGGCGGCCTCGAACCGCCAGCGCACGACGGGAGGGTCGACGAACGGCGACGGCCCCGGCCACGTGCGCTCGTCGTAGCGGATCTCGAGCAGCCCCGGCCGCGGCAGGTCGCCCGCGCGGCGCTCGACGTCGGCTTCGGTGCCGGCCACCGCCGCCGCGAGGCCGAGCGTCTCGGCGACCGCGGCGAACGCGCCCGGCACGCCCAGCGGCTGCCCGCCCGTGATCGTGTAGTGGCCGTCGGCGAGGACGGCGGCCAGCAGGTTGCGCGGGCCGATGCCCGCCATCGACCAGAGCGAGCTTGCGCCCATCACGCTCTCGCCGTCGCCGAGGATCGCAACGACCGTGCGCGTGGGCCGCCGGTCGGCGACGCCGAGCGCGACAGCCAGCGCGCTCCCCATCGAGCCGCCCATGTACAGGTGCGGGCCGTCGTCGCTTGCCGCCCGCAGGGCCGAGGTGGCCGTGCCGAGCGACGCGACGACGAGCGCGTCGGGAGCGGCGCGGAGCAGCGCGGCGACCGCCTGGGTCGGGTTCATGCGGCCAGGTCCAGCTCGGGCTCGAGGATGATCGGCGCCAGCTCGCGCGCGCCCTCGGCGACGGCGAGCGCGCCGCGGGCCACCATGGCCACGTCCTCGCGGCGGCGCAGCGAGAAGGCCTGGATGCCGAGCAGGCCGAGCATGTCCACCGTCGTTCGGCCGAGCGCCATCTGGGCGGGGTTGCGCTCGCCGAGCGCTCCCCGCATCGAGATCACGACCGGGAAGCCGAGGCCGTAGGGCACCACCAGCGAGCCGATGGCGTTCAGCGAGTTGCCGAGCCCCGAGCACTGGATCAGCACGAGCGGCAGGCCGCCGGAGGCCCGATACCCGGCCGCCCAGCCGAAGCACTCCTCCTCGCGCGTGAGCGTGCGCAGATCGAGCGACGCCGCGATGAGCGCGTCGGCGATCGGCGCCAGGCGCTTGTCGGGCACCCAGGCCGCCGCCGTCACGCCGCCGCCGATGAGCGCGAGCCCGAGCGCCTCCTGCCAGGTGGTCTGCACCGCGCTCACCGCGGCTCAACGGCCGGAGGCGGGCTCTGGCGGATCTCGAGGACGACGCCGGCCTGCCGCGCCGTGTCGAAGTAGGTGAAGCCGCTGCCGTCCGGCCGCCGCCCGCGCATCATCGGCTCGACTCCGAGCGCGTGCGCGTCGGCGTCCGCGGCATCGGCGTCGGGCACCTCGAAGCCGATGTGGAAGACGCCCTCGCCGCGCTCGTCCAGGAAGCGGCGCTGAGGCGTGTTGCCGGGGCCGGGCTGGACGAGCTGGATCTGCATGTCGCCGATCCAGGCGTAGCGGTAGACGAGCGCCAGGAAGCCGTCGGTATCAGGCACCCTGAGATCGGTGAACGCGCTGAGGGGCGGGTAGTCGTGCCACGGGCCGATCCCGACCGACTCGTAGTAGGCCTGGCTTCTGTCGATGTCGTGCACGACGATGCAGAGGTGATGCACGCGATCGAAGGGGCCGCTCACGATGCGTCCGGAAACGTCATCGAGGGGTAGCGCCAGTCCTGCGGTGGGATGAACGTCTCCTTGGTCGCGCGCATGGTCACCCACCGGCTCAGGTTCCAGAGCGACGTCGCCTTGTCGTTCGTGCCCGACGCGCGCGAGCCGCCGAACGGCTGCAGGCCGACGACCGATCCGGTCGGCTTGTCGTTCACGTAGAAGTTCCCGGCCGTGTGCCGCAGCGCGTCGCGGGCCTCGACGACGGCCCGGCGGTCGTTTGCGAACACGGCGCCGGTGAGCGCGTAGGGACTCTGCCGGTCGACCTGGCGCAGGACGTCCGCCCAGCCCGAATCGGGATAGACGAACGTCGTCATGATCGGCCCGAAGAGCTCGTCGCGCAGCAGCCGGAAGTCCGGGTCGGTGGTGCGCACGACGGTCGGCTTCACGAACCAGCCGCCGGCGTCGTCGACCTCGCCGCCGACGACGATCTCGGCCTCGGCGCGCGACTGCTCGATGGCGGTGCGATGCTTGCCGAACGCGTCCTCGTCGATCACGGCCCCGACGAACACGCTCGGGTCGGTCGGGTCGCCGACGCGCAGCTGCGGCACCTCGGCGGCCAGCCGGTCGCGCAGCGCCGGCCAGTGGCTCGCGGAGACGTACAGCCGCGACGGCGCCGAGCACTTCTGGCCCTGGAACTCGAACGCGCCGCGCACGACCGAGGTCGCGAGCGCATCGGGGTCGGCGCTCGCGTGGGCGACGATGAAGTCCTTGCCGCCCGTCTCGCCGACGATGCGCGGGTAGCTGCGGTAGCCGGCGATGTTGGCGCCGATCGTGCGCCAGATCTCCTGGAACGTCGCCGTCGAGCCGGTGAAGTGCACGCCGGCCAGGTCGGGATGCGTGAGCGCGGCCCGTCCGACCTCGGGTCCGTCGCCGAAGACGAGGTTGATCACCCCCGGCGGCAGCCCCGCCTCCTCGAGCATCTGGAGCACGTACCAGGCGCACAGCTCGGCCTGCTCGGCAGGCTTCCAGAGCACGACGTTGCCCATCATCGCCGGGGCGTAGGCGAGGTTCGCGAGGCACAGGAAGTTGAACGGCGTGATGGCGAGCACGAACCCCTCGAGCGGGCGGTACTCGATCCGGTTCCAGGTGCCGGGCAGCGACTCGGGCTGCATCTCGTACATCTCGCGCATGTAGCGGACGTTGAACTGGAGGTAGTCGGCGGTCTCGCAGGCCGCGTCGATGTCGGCCTCGCGCACCGTCTTTGAGAGGTTCAGCATGGTGACGGCGTTCAGCCGCGCCCGCCACGGGCCGCGCGCGAGCTCGGACGCGCGCAGGAAGATCGCCGCCCGGTCTTCCCACGCCATCCGCGACCAGTCCTGCCAGGCCTCGGCCCCGGCGGCGATCGCCTGGGCGACCTCGTCGGCGCCGGCCCAGTGGGCGTGGGCGAGCACGTGCTCGCGGTCGTGCGGAATCGAGACCGGATGCAGGCGCCCGGTGTGCACGTCGCGGCCGCCGATGCGCAGCGAAAGCTCGGGCGCGACGCCGGCGATCCGGGCCAGCTCGGCATCCACGGCGGCCCGCTCGGGCGAGCCGGGCGCGTAGTCGAGGGGCAGCTCGTTTCGGGTCGGCGGAAGCGAGAAGAGGGCGGGGGCGGACGTCAATGGGGCTCCTCGGGCGCGGGGATTCTCGTTGCGGTCATACCATAACACTCCCCGTTAGCCGTTCGTGCGCCGGTTCCAGTCCTCGATGTGGGCGCGCATCAGCCGCCGCGCGGCCTCGCCGTCGCCGGCGGCCACGGCCTGCGTGATCCGGTCGATGTCGGCGGGGATCGCTGCGGCATGCTCGTCGGCGTCGGCGGGGCGCATCACCGCCGCGTGGCGCCGCATCACGGCGTCGTGGATGCCGAGCGCGATGCCGATGCGCAGGCGGTTCTTGGTCGCCCGCGCAAGCGCCTCGTGCCAGCGCACGTCGACGCTTGCAACCTGCCGCCGCCGCAGCGCGTCGGCGGCGACCGCCCGCGCCTCGGCCACGATCGCCTCGAGCGCGGCGATGTCCCCCGCGTCGGCGCGGCGTGCCGCCCACGCGGCGTTCTCGCCCTCGAAATCGACCCGGAACTCCGCCAGGTCCTCGAGCGACGCCCCTCGCAGGTTGACGAGCGAGGCAAGCGCGTCGCCGAGCGTCGCCTCCGACGGCGTGACCGCGTAGGAGCCGCCGCCCTTGCCAGGGCGGACCTCGATCAGGCCGGTGGCCTCGAGCGACCGCAGCGCCTCGCGCAGCGTCGGGCGGCCGACGCCGAAGCTCTCGCACAGCTGGCGCTCGCCGGGGAGGCGGTCACCGGGCCGGATACGGCCCGAGAGGATGGCCTCGCGCAGCTGCTCGACCACGTCGTCGAACGAGCGCACCCGGCGGACCTTCGCGGGATCAGCGGCCATTGCGCAAGCCTAGCGACGAGACCATTACGCGCCGCCTCGCAGCTCGACCCGGCGCAGCTTGCCGCTCGCGGTGCGCGGCAGCTCGGCGGCAAAGTCGACCACGCGCGGATGCTTGTACGGCGCGGTCAGCCGCTTGACGTGCTCCTGCAGCTCGGCGCGCAGATCGTCGGAGCCGGCGTACCCGGGCGCGAGCACGACCACGGCGCGCACGATCTCGCCCCGGTCGGCATCGGGCATGCCGACGACCGCCGCCTCGGCCACCGCAGGATGCGTCTGCAGCACGGACTCGACTTCGAACGGACCGATGCGGTAGCCGGACGAGATGATCACGTCGTCGCGGCGGCTCTCGTAGTAGAGGTAGCCGTCGTCGTCCTGGCGCACCAGGTCGCCCGTATGCCACGGCTCGGTGCGGCTCGCCGGCGGCGAGCCGAGGTAGCCGGTGAAGAACGTCGGCACGCTCGCCGGGTCGACGAGCAGCTCGCCGTGCTCGATCCACATCCGCACCCCCGGAAGCGGCCTGCCCATCGACCCGGGCCGCACCTCGCCGGGCGACGGCGGCGCGGTCAGGTGCGCGGTCTCGGTCTGACCGTAGCCGTCGAGGATGACGAGACCGGTCGCCTCGCGCCAGCGTGCGAGCGTCTCGGGATCGAGCGCCTCGCCGGCGGCGACCAGGCGGCGCAGCGACGGCGGTGTGGCGAGCGCCGTGCGCCGGGCGATCAGCCGGTACTCGGTCGGGGCCATGCACAGGACGGTCACGCCCTCGCGCCGGATCACCGCGAGGCGTTCGTCCGCGTCGAAGCGGGCATCGTGGATCACCGCGGCGGCGCCCTGCAGCCAGGGTGCGACGAAGGTGTTGCGGGCGCTCTTCGACCATCCCGACGCGGCGGTGCACCAGACGAGGTCGCCGGCCTGCGCCCCGAGCCAGGCCGAGGCCATCAGCCGCTGGGCGGGCAGGTAGCGCTGGGGATGCACGGCCGCCTTGGCGCGTCCCGTCGTCCCGCTCGAGAAGACGATCAGCGCCGGCGCCTCGGGGTCGAGCTCGACCGCCGCAGCCGGCTCGGCGGCGAGCAGCGCGGGGTCGGGAATCGTGATGACCGTGGCCCTGCGGGCGGCATCGGTGCCGCCGAGCTCGGCGAGGTTGCGCTCGTCGGCGACGATGACCGTCGGCCGCGTCACGTCGAGCCGCGCCTGCAGGTCGCCCGCGCGCAGCTGCTCGGTGCACGGCAGCACGACCGCCCCGATGCGGAAGCAGGCGAGCATCGTCAGCACCCACTCCGAGCGGTTGCCGACCAACGTCATGACCACGTCGCCGGTCTCGACGCCCTCGCTGCGCAGCCGGCCCGCCAGCCGCGCGGCGGAGTCCGAGATCTCGCCGAAGCTCCACTCGCGGCGGCTGCCGTCGCGGCGCAGCTCGATCAGCGCCCGGGCGGCCGCTGGCGCCGCGTCGACGACGTCCCGCGTGAAGTTCATGCCCGCGTCAGCCGAGCACGAACGGGTCGCGCGTCGCGCCGGTGAGCTCGACCCAGATCGACTTCGTCTCGGTGAACGAGCGGATCGCCTCGATCCCGTTCTCGCGGCCGATGCCCGAGTGTCCGAACCCGCCGAAGGGGACGGCGTAGGAGAGCACGCGATAGCTGTTGATCCACACGGTGCCCGCGCGGATGCGCGCGGCGACCCGGTGCGCGCGGCGCACGTCGGACGTCCACACACCCGCGGCCAGGCCGTAGGCGGTGCCGTTGGCGAGCGCGACCGCCTCGTCCTCGTCGTGGAAGGGCTGCACGACCAGCACCGGGCCGAACACCTCCTCCTGGGCGATCGTGGCCTCGGGGGCGACGTCGACGAGCACGGTCGGTGCGGCGAAGCGGCCGCGCTCGGGCAGCGTCACGCCGTGGCCCGCGCCGACGAGCATCCGCGCGCCGTCCTCGACGGCGGCGCCGATCATCGCGGCGATCTTCGCGTGCTGGGCCTCGGTCGCGATCGGCCCCATCTCGGTCTCGGGATCCTTCGGGTCGCCCAGCTTGATCGTGCGGGCGCGGGCCACGAGCCGGTCGACCAGCGCGTCGCGCACGTCCTCGTGGACGACCAGGCGCGAGCCGGCGATGCAGGTCTGGCCCGTCGCGGCGAAGATGCCGGCGACGACGCCGTTTGCAGCCGCATCGAGGTCGGCATCGGCGAAGACGACGTTGGCCGACTTGCCGCCGAGCTCGAGGTCGGTCGGCGCCAGGTGATCCATCGCGCTCTTGGCGACGGCGATGCCGGTGCGGGTCGAGCCGGTGAACGAGATCTTGTCGACCCCCGGGTGCGCCGTCAGCGCCTGGCCCGGAGCAGGGCCGCTGCCGGTGACGACGTTCACGACGCCCGCCGGGAAGCCGGCCTCGGCGATCCGCTTGCCCAGCTCGAGCGCCGTCACCGGCGTCGCCTCCGACGGCTTGATGACGACGGTGCATCCGGCCGCGAGCGCCGGGGCAAGCTTGAACGTGGTCAGGAACAGGGGCGAGTTCCAGGGCAGCAGCATGCCGACGACGCCGACCGGGACCTGCTGGGTGTAGACGAGGAAGTTCGGCTTTCCGGAGGGGATGACGGCGCCCTCGACCTTGTCCGCCGCGCCCGCGAAGTACTCGATGTGATCGGCGATCGCGGCCGTCTGCGCGCGCGTCTCGCGCAGGAGCTTGCCGTTGTCGGTGCTCTCGAGCACCGCCAGCTCCTCGGCGTCGCGGCGCAGGATGTCGGCCAGGCGCCGCAGCAGCCGTCCGCGGGCCGCCGGAGTCAGGTCGGCCCAGGCCGGGTCGACGAGCGCCGCCCGCGCCGCGCGAACGGCGGCGTCGACGTCGGCCGCGTCCGCCTCGGGCACCCGCGCCCAGGCCTCGCCAGTGGCCGGGTCGAGCGTCTCGAAGGTCGCGCCGGACTGGGCGGCGACCCATTCGCCGCCGATGAAGAGCTCGTAGTCGCGCATCCCGATTGGTTTTACCATAAACCGTGCGGTGGCGGGCTATGCTCGCGCCGTGGCGCACGCCGAGACCGAGGTGCTGGGGCAGTTCATCCCGCTCCACTACCACTATCACATGCTCACGGACGAGCATCGGATGACGCCGTTCGCCGAGGCCATCGCGCTCGCCGTGCGGCCCGGAATGCGGGTCGTCGACCTCGGCACCGGCACCGGCGTGCTCTCGTTCTTCGCCGCCAGGGCCGGCGCCGCGGTCGTGTGGAGCGTCGAGGCGAACCCGGAGCTCGCCGCAGCCGCCCGGGACAACCTCGACCGAAACGGCGTCGGCGACCGCGTGCACGTCGTCGACGACGACGCGCGCCGCTACGTCCCGCCGGAGCCGGTCGACGTCGTGACGTGCGAGATGCTCCACACCGGGCTCCTGCGCGAGAAGCAGATCGAGGTGATGCGCGCGTTCAAGCGCAACTACCTCGCCGCACACGGCGGACCGCTGCCCCGGTTCGTTCCCGAGGGCTGGGTGCAGGCGGTGCAGCCGGTCGCCCAGGACTGGGCGTATGCGGGGTACGTGGCCGAGTTCGTGCATTTCCAGCACCCGCACGTCGAGCAGCCGCGCACCGTGGGGCTCGCCGAGCCGCTGCTGTTCGACTCGGGTCTCTATGAGGGCGACCTGCCCGAGACGATCCGCTGCGACGGCGTCGCGACGGCGACACGGGCAGGGCGGCTGAACGCGCTGCGGCTCGTCACGAAGAATCTGATCACGATCGTCGAGTCCGAGGGGCGCTCGGTCGACTGGCTCTGCAGCTACGTCATCATCCCGCTCGCGGCGCCGCTTGATGTCGCCGCCGGCCAGGCCGTGCGCATCCGGTTCGCGTATCCGCCGGGCGCGCAGTTCGACGCGCTCGTGCCGGCCGTCGAGCTCGGCGCGGGCTGAGGCCCGCCGTCCGGCGAGCGCCGCCGGCTCACCAGTCGGGCAGCACTCCCTCGGGGCATGGCCCGGGCGTCGTGTCCGGCACCGCCGCGTAGGCCTCGTCGGCCTTGCTCGTCGTCTCGGCGACGCCGGCCTTGTGCCGCAGCGCCACGTCGGCGGCCGGATAGTGCAGGCCCTCGTCGGCCAGGCGCGCGCCGATCCCGACGAACACGCACGGGCCGTCGCCCGCGCCGACGAAGATGTGCTCTGTCCCCGGCGGGCAGTGCACGAAGTCCCATGCGCGCAGGCGCCGCTCCTGCCCTTCGACCAGCAGAAGGCACTCGCCGCTCAGGATCAGAAAGTCCTCCTGGCCGTGCTCGGAGTGGTAGTAGCCGTTTGGCTGGCCCGGCCACATCACCTGGATGTTCACGCCGCACTGCGCGAAGCTCACATCACCCTCGAACGTCACGCCCGCGCCGAACTGCTCGTTGTGGATCCACTCCGCCTCGCGCGCGTTGACGACGAACCATCCCTGTCCGGCCGGCTTCCTGCCGCCGGCGCCGTCCTGCATCTTGGCCTCTTCCACCATGTCCGCGTCCCTCCTCGGTGTATGCGTTCGGCTGCCGGTTGGTATTACCCGCTCGCGTCGCGAATCGCTGCAACGGCTGCGAGCGCGCCCCAGGCGGCGGCCACGGCGGCGATGGTCAGCCGGGCGCGTCGGGTGGGACAGAGCGTGCCGAACACGAACGCGTCACCGGCGTCGACCGCCGCGCGGAACACGAGCGCTGCGCGCAGAGGCGCCCCCGACGGGGCGAGCACGATCGCGGCGCCGGAGCAGACGTCACGCACGCCGATCGTCGTCGAGAGCGCGCGCACGCCGGCATCGGGCGCGGCCGGGTCGCCCAGCCCCGTGTAGCGCGCGAGCGTCTGCGGCCGCGCGATGGCGCTCACGCCGTAGGTGGCGGTGAGGAGCCCGAACGCGCGGGTGAGGGGCCTACCAGCCACCGATGGGGCCGCCGACGAGGCCGAGCGGGTCGGGCTGCACCGGCTCGCCGGGCACCCGCCGCAGGAAGTCGAAGTCGCAGCCGGTGTCGGCCTGAAGGACGTGGTCGAGGTACAGCCGGCCGTAGCCGCGCCGGTACTTCGGAGTGGGGTCGGGCAGCCCGGCCAGCCGCTCGGCGAGCTCGGCGGGGCTGATGTCGAGGTCGAGCCGGCGCGCCTCGACGTCGAGCACGATCGGGTCGCCGTCGCGGACGACCGCGAGCGGGCCGCGCGCCGCCGACTCGGGCACGACGTGCAGCACGATCGTGCCGAACGAGGTGCCGCTCATGCGCGCGTCCGAGATCCGCACCATGTCCGAGACGCCCGCGCGCAGGAGCTTCGACGGGATCGGCAGCTGGCCCCACTCCGGCATCCCGGGCGCGCCCTTCGGCCCGCTGTCGCGCAGCACGAGCACCGAGTCCGCGGTCACGTCGAGATCGGGGTCGTCGATCCGCGCAGCCAGGTCGTCGACGTTCTCGAAGACGACGGCGGGACCGGTGTGGCGCATCAGCGCGGGCGTGGCCGCGCTGCGCTTGATCAGGGCGCCGCCGGGGGCGAGCGACCCGCGCAGCACCGCGATCCCGCCCTCGGCCGAAAGCGGCGATCCGAGCGCCGAGACGACCGACCGGTTCGACGTGTCGCCGACGGCGGCGATGTTCTCGGCCAGGGTCGTTCCCGTCACCGTCATGGCGGTTCCGTCGAGCAGCGGCGCGAGCTCGTGCAGCACCGCCGGCACGCCGCCCGCGTGGAAGAGGTCCTCGACCAGGTGCTCGCCGCTCGGCCGCACGTTCGCGAGCACCGGCGTGCGCCGCGAGATCTCGTCGAACCGCTCGAGCTCGAGCTCGACGCCGACTCGGCCCGCGATCGCGAGCAGGTGCAGGACCGCATTGGTCGACCCGGCGAGCGCCATCAGCAGCGTGATCGCGTTGTCGAACGCGCCCGCCGTCAGGATCTGGGATGGGCGCGGGCCACCCTGGAGCACCATCTCGACGGCGCGGCGCCCGGTCGCCTCGGCCGCGGCCGCCCGGCGCGCGTCCACCGCCGGGATCGACGCCGTGCCGGGCAGCGCCATGCCGATCGCCTCGACCAGCGAGGTCATCGTCGACGCGGTGCCCATCTCCTGGCAGTGCCCGGCCGAGGGCACCATCGCCGCCTCGAGCTCGTCGTAGTCGGCCTGCGTGATCCGGCCGGCGCGCAGGTCGGCGGTGTAGCGCCACAGGTCGGTGCCGTTGGAGATCTGCTCGCCGCGGAACACGGCCGGCTGGGCGGGGCCTCCGGTGATCATGATCGTCGGCAGGTCGACGCTGGCCGCGCCCATGAGCTGCGCGGGCACCGTCTTGTCGCAGCCGCCGATCAGGACGACCGCGTCGAACGGGTTCGCCCGGATCGTCTCCTCGACGTCCATCGCCATCAGGTTGCGGAAGAGCATCGTCGTCGGCTTCATGAACGCCTCGCCGAGCGAGATCGTCGGGAACTCGAGCGGCAGCCCGCCGGCCTGCAGCACGCCGCGCTTGACGGCGGCCGCGAGGCCGCGGAAGTGCACGTTGCAGTTCACGAGCTCGCTCCACGAGTTGCAGACGCCGACGATCGGCCGGCCCTGGATCGCGGCCTGCGAGTAGCCCTCGGCCTTCAGGTAGGAGCGGTGGATGAGACCGGCGACGTCCTGCGTCCCGAACCAGCGTGCGCTGCGCAGCTCGCCGCTCACGGCAGCTCGATCCCGAACGGCGCGGCCGCGACGCCGGCGGCGGGCGGGTGGCGCAGCAGGTACTGGTGCTCGGCCGCGGCCTGGAGGTCGCCGGATGAGAGCGCGCCGAACCGGTCGACGCGGTAGGCCGAGATGTCGGCATCGCAGGTGCCGGTCGTGGCCAGCTCGGCCGCGAGCCGGGCCAGGCCGGGCCCGTGCGTGACGCACGACTCGTTGCACCCGGCGAGCACGACGTACCCGTCGATCTCCGGCGCGAGGCCGAGGATGTGGCGACCGTCGGGCGTCCAGGTGGGCAGCCCGCTCGCGCGCTCGCGCACCCGGGCGTCACCGAGCGCGGGGATCACGCCCGCGAGCTCGCGGGCGAGCCGCTCGTGGTCGCGGGCGGCGTGGTCGGAGAGCTCGGCGGTGCGTGGCGGCGCCTCGAGGGCGACGCGCGAGCGGGCGTCGAAGCTGCGCTCGATCGCCCCGACGAGCAGGCCGCCGTCGTGCTCGCGGACGTACAGCAGGTCGCGCTCGAAGAAGAGCAGCATGGGCAGATCGCGCGCGACTCCCGCGATCGGCTCGGTCGTGAACCGCGACTCGAGCAGCGGCACGGCGGCCACGTCCACGCCGTCACGGGCAGCGACGGCCCGCGCCGCCGCGCCGGCCGCGTTCACGAGCGCGCCGGCGGCGATCGGGCCGTCCGACGTGCGCACCCCGGCCACGCGGCCCTGCTCGACGACCGCGCCCTCGGCCGTCACGCCGGTGCGCACGTCGACGCCCACGCGCTCGAGCTCGGCCTCGAGCGCGGTCATCACCCGAACCGTGTCGACCCTGTGGGCGTCGGGCTGCAGCAGCGCGCCGTGCACCGATCCCGGCGCGAGGATCGGCGCCATCCGCTCGGTGTCGGCCGCGTCGAGCATGACGACTCCCGGTGCGAACGGAAGCTCGCGCTCGTGCTCCTGGCGCAGCATCTCGACGCCGGGCTCGGACACGGCGGGGAAGAGCAGGCCGACCCGGCGCACGCCCAGGTCGCCGCCGATGCGGTCGTGCAGGCCGGTGTAGAACTCCATCCCGTACTCGGCCAGCTCGGCCTCGAGCTCGCCCGCCCAGTAGCCCACAAAGCCGGCCCCGGCCGCCGTCGTCTGCGTCCCGAGCGCCGCTTCGCGCTCGAGCAGCACGACGTCGGAGACTCCGGCGTCGGCCAGGTGGAGCGCGGTCGCGGCGCCGAGGATGCCGCCGCCGATCACGACGACATCAGCCATCGGCCGGCTCGGGATACACGAGTGGCGCGCCCCGCACGCCGGGGTCGATCGCCCTCACGGCCCATCCGCACAGCGACGCCAGCACGAGCACGTCGAGATCCTCGCCGGCGAACGCCAGGTTGGTCGGCGTCATCACGTACTCGCCCGTCCAGTCGTCGACGACGGTCTCGAGGTGGCCGCCCGAGTCGAGACGATAGATCCGGTTGGGCTGGTAGCACCCGATCCAGAGCCCGCCGTCGGCGTCGAAGGCGAGGCCGTCCGGGACGGTGCGCGGCAGCTCGACGACCGCCTCGGCCGGGCCGCCGCGAAGCGGCATGCGCACGACGCCGGGCATCTGCGACTCCACCATGTAGATGTGCTCGCCGTGGATCGCGAGCCCGTTCGCGAACCGGAACGGGCCGGCGATGCGGTCGGTGGTGCCGTCCGGGGCGATTCGCACCAGCCCTCCGGCGCGCACGTCCCAGGAGCCCGAATCCGATACCCACAGGTTCCCGTCGGCATCGAACACGGGGAAGTTCGGGTAGCCGACGTGCTCGCCGAACGCCTCGACGCGGCCGTCGGCCGAGATTCGCTGCACGTGGCCGCTGCCCGCGTCACAGGCGTAGATGGTGCCGGCGGCGTCCGCCGCCAGGCCGAGCAGGAACCCGCCGGGCACGGTCGCGACCGTCTCGACCGGCCCGCCGTCGAGGTCGAAGCGGTAGAGCTGCCCGGCCTCGCCGCCCGCGTGCAGCGTGCCGCCGGTGGGCGACCAGCACACTCCCTCGGGATGGTCGAGGCCGTCTGCGAGCGTGCGCAGGCCCCTGGCCACAAGTGATACTTGATCGTTCAAGGGGGGCACGTTACCCCACCGCTCGCCGCTCCGTCAACCACGGGCTCAGGCCCTCGCGGTGCCGTCGGCGGTGAGCCGCGACACCTGGTCGACGCCCTCGTACACGATCGCCGACACCTCGGTCTGCAGCACCCCGCCCGGCTCGAGCACGTGTGCCCGCCCGGCGGCCACGGCCTCGGCGAGCGGGCTGGGATAGCCCGTCCACGGCTCGGCGATCGCGTGGTAGTAGCCGCGCCAGCCGCCGTAGACCATCCACAGCCACACGACGGGGAAGACGGCGTGGTCGAAGGTGAGGCCAAAGCCGCGCCGCGCCGCCGTGTCGGTCGTCGCCACCCAGCCCTCGCGCAGCTCGGTCAGGTAGTGCAGCGCGAAGCACCCGGCGTCGGGGCCGAGCGCGCGGCGCACGTCCATCTCGCCGAACATCGGCCATTCGTACCGGTCGCCCTTGACTCCGAGGGTGCCGCCGCCGTTCTCGTCGACCTCGGCCAGCCGCGCCGGGACGTCGAACCGGTGCTGCGGCGAGATCGCCCCCACCGGGTGCAGGCCCCAGTTGTAGTCGAACGGCATCGTGCCGACGTTCTCGAGCGTGTAGCCGATCCGCAGCACCGGGTCGTCGCCGTCGAGCACGAGCCGGCGCGTCCAGCGGGCCGGCGTGATCGGCGTCTCCAGCACGAGCTCGAGCTCGACGCCGCCGGGGTCGTCGCGCACGATCCGGTGCGCGGCGGGCGTCGTCCACAGCTCGCCCATGTACGGCAGCTGATCGCCGTAGCGGTTCGGCGACGGCGCCCCGCCGGGGAACGCCTCGTCCCAGCCGCCCGGCCAGTGGTCGTCGAAGTTCGCGTGCAGCTCGGCGCGGTGGGGTGGCACCCGCGGCGAGTGCCAGAGCACGTCGCGGTCGCCGCGCTTGTCGACGAGGCGCATGATCTTGCCGCCGAGCTCGGGCATCACGTCGACGGCCAGGCGCGCGTTCTCCAGGCGCACGACCCGCAGGCCGTGATGCGTCCAGCGGTCGTCGATCCGGGCGCTCATCAGTAGCACGTGGCCAGAAGGCCACCGTCGACGACGAGCGGCTGCCCGCTCATGAACGATGCGTCCTCGCCCGCGAGGAACACGACCGCCCGGGCGATCTCGCGCGGCTGCGCGATCCGCTCGAGCGGATACTCGGCACTGATCTCGGCGCGCAGCGCCGCCGGGTCGGCGGCCGTCTCGAAGTAGGCCTGGACGAGCGGCGTGTCGATGTCGCCCGGGCACACGGCGTTGCAGCGGATGCCGTCGCGGCCGTACTGGACGGCGGTGGCCCTGGTGATGCCGAGCACGCCGCCCTTGGCGGCGCAGTAGGCGGCCAGGATGCCGTCGCCGACGAGCCCCAGGATCGACGCGATGTTCACGATCGCCCCGCCCCCCGCGGGCCGCATGACGCGCACGGCGTGCTTGCAGCCGAAGAAGACGCCCTTCAGGTTGACGGCGAGGATGCGGTCGAGCTGCTCCTCGGTGGTCTCGGCCAGCTCCTGCTCGATCTGGACGGCGGCGTTGTTCACCATCACGTCGAGCCGGCCGTGGCGCTCGACCGCGGATGCGATCAGCGCCTCGACGGCCGCCTCGCTCGAGACGTCCGCGTGCCGGTAGGTGCCGATGCCGGCCATCGTCGCCGCGCCGGCGGCATCGTTCACGTCGCAGCCGACGACCTTCGCGCCCTCCGCTGCGAGCTCCCGCGCGATCGCCTGGCCGAGGCCCGAGCCCACGCCGGTGACGACCGCACAGCGGCCGTCGAGCGAGCTCGGGCGGGGTTCACTGCTCATGTATGTGACCTCCTCGAAGGTGCTCGGACACGTTCATGCCGACCCTCTCAGGCGCAGCTGCACCGGCAGCATCACATGCGGCTGCGCGTCGGGCGCGCCGTCGAGGTGCCCGATCAGCAGCTGCGCCGCGATCCGGCCCATCTCGTAGCCGGGCACGTGCACGGTGGTCAGCGGCGGCTCGACGAACTCGGCGAAGGGGAAGTCGTTGAAGCCCGTCACGGCCAGATCTTCGGGCACGCGCAGGCCGCGGGCGCGGGCCTGGCGCATGACCCCGATCGCGAGCAGGTCGTTGCCGCCCATGATCGCCGTCGGCGGGTCGGCCAGCTCGAGCAGGCGGTCGACCATCGCACCCGCGTCGGCCGCGTCCCAGATGCCCTCGAAGAGCTCGATCGCCGGATCGCGCCGGATGCCCGCGGCGGCGAGGGCCTCGCAGTAGCCGAGGTGGCGCTGCTCGACCATCGGCCAGGGCTGGCGGGCGGCGATGAACCCGATCCGGGTGTGACCGGCTCCGAGCAGGTGGTCGGCCAGCAGCCGGGCGCCGCTGCGATTGTCGGCCGTGACCGACATCTGCAGGTCGTGACCCTCGGTCGCCTCTTCGAGCACGACCGTCGGCACGCTCAGCTCGGCCGCCCGGGCGGGATACCACGCCCGCTGATCGGGCGGGCCCGAGAGGAACAGCAGCACGCCGTCGACCCGCGACTCGAGCACCGGCCGCAGCAGCCCGCGATCGGGCGGCCCGGGGCGGCCGGCGTGGATCAGCACGCTGTAGCCGCGGTCGCGCGCGACGTCGCCGACGCCCGCGATCACCTGGTCGGTCATCGGGTCGGCCAGGTAGCGGGCGCCCTCGTCCAGCATCAGGAACCCGATCGTCGTCGTGCGCGCAGAGCGGAGGCTGCGCGCGGTCAGGTTGGGGTGGTAGCCGAGCTGCTCCATCGCGCCCTCGATCCGCACGCGCGTCTCGTCGGACATCTGGCGCAGGCGGTTGTTGACGAGATTCGAGACCGTCTGGGCCGAGACGCCCGCGTGCTCGGCGACGTCGCGCATCGTCGGGCGTCTGCCGGGAGCGCTCTTCACAGCCGGCTCACTTTACTTGATCGTCAAAGTGGCGGAGGATGCGCACCCACCACCCAAGGAGGAGCAAACGTGCGCATGCAAGGCAAGGTCAGCGTCGTCACCGGAGCGGCCACGGGCATCGGCAGGGCGGTCGCCGAGCGGCTCGCGGCGGAGGGCGCGATGACGCTGTGCGCCGACGTGGACGCCGACGGCGTCGCCGCGACGGCCGCGGCGATCACCGCCGCAGGGGGCCGGGCCGAGGCCCACCGCTGCGACGTCTCGGACGCCGCCGACGTCGAGGCGCTCATGGCGGCGGCCGAGCGGCACGGCGGGCCGCATGCGATCGTGTCCAACGCCGCCGTCCAGTATGAGCACACCATCGAGGACACGCCGCCCGACGACTGGGACCGCGTGCTCGCCGTGAACCTGAAGGGCGTCTACCTGTGCGCCCGGGCCGCGATGCCGCGGATGCGCGCGCTGGGCGGCGGGTCGATCGTGAACATGGCGTCGGTGAACGGGTTCTGGGTCGAGCCGGCCCTCGGCGCCTACTGCACCGCCAAGGGCGGCGTCATCAACCTGACGCGGGCGATCGCGCTCGAGAACGGGCGCGACGGCATCCGCTGCAACTGCATCTGCCCGGGCTACATCGACACCGGCATGGCGCAGCGCTACTTCGAGATCCAGGCCGATCCCGCCGCGGCGCGGGCCGAGGCGGGTCGCATGCACGCGCTCGGCCGCATCGGCCGGCCCGAGGAGATCGCCGCGATGGCGCTCTTCCTGTGCTCGGACGAGTCGGCGTTCTGCACGGCCGCGGCCTACGTCGTCGACGGCGGTCTGAGCGCGGGCGTGCCGACGCTCTAGTTCAGGAGCTCCGGGGCGAGCTCGCGCAGCAGCCGCTCGGCGAGCGCTGCCCGGTGCACCTTCTCGCGGGCCTGGGCGACGGCGACCTCCTGCAGGTGGCCGCCGCTCGGGTACACCGAGCGGGCATTTCGCAGCCCGAATTTGAGGTGTACCGGCGCCGCCACCCGGACGATGTCGGGCACGTCGTAGGTGCGCACGAAGCCGCCCAGGTCGTCGGGCGCCTCGATGTAGAGGTCGAGCGGGAGCGCGGTCACACGGCGCATCGCCGCGAGCATGCCGACGCCCAGGTCGGTGGCGACGTTGATCGTGTCGGCGCCGATGCGGTCATAGAGCGCGGCGGTGGCCGGGTTGGCGGCGCACATCACCGCCGACGTCTTGAAGCGCAGATCCGGCGGCAGCTCCCCCGCGGTGCGCAGGCGCGCGAGCACGTCCAGCACCCCGATGTCGCCGACGAGCAGGCTGCGGATGCCATGGGCGCAGGCGCGGTCGGCCTCGGCGATGCAGGCCTCGACCGCCTCGGGGCCGCGGGCGACGCCCGCCGCCGCATCGGTCACAAGCGCCTGGCCGCCGGGATCCCAGCCTCCGCGCGGGCCGAGGAACAGGCACACCTCGACGCCATGCTCCCATCCGAGCGCCGCCATCTCGTCGATCTCTGCGTCCTCGAGCATCATCACGCCCGAGCCCTGCGAGACCCGATCGACGCGGACGCCCTCGGCGGCGGCCTGCTCGAGCACGGCGCGCAGCACGCCCGGCCCCTCGACGCTCGCGATCTCGAAGTGGTGGCGGCGGCCGTCGCCGAAGCGGCCCGCGGACTCCTCCCACGGGCGCGCCGGCGGGTCGAGCCCGACGGCCGCGAGCATCGCCGCGTGGCGGCCGCGGGGGCCGCCTGGGGCCTTCGGATCCGTCGTCACCGGGCCAGTCTAATGTGGTTTACTTGATCGTTCAATGTCGAGGGTCAAACGCACCGGGGCGAGGGCCGCATGGGTCTGACCGAGGTCGCCGCGGGCACCTGGCGGCTCGACTCCCTCGTCGGGGCGCGCAACATGTTCCAGTACGTGATCGCCGACGGCGGCCAGGCGCTGATCGTCGACACCGGCATGAGCGCGACGCCGCGCGACGTGATCCTGCCGGGCCTGCGCGCGGTCGGGATCGACCCGGCGCAGGTGGCGATGGTCGTCGTCACGCACCCCGACCTCGACCACCAGGGCGGACTGGCCGGGCTGCGCGAGGTGCTGCCGAACGCCGTCGCCGCGTGTGGCTTTGCCGACCGGATGATGGTCGCCGAGCCCGAGCGGCTGATCACCGACCGCTACGGCGCATTCGAGCTCGAGCACGACGTCGGCTACGGCGCCGCCGACAAGGTGTGGATGCGCGCCAACTACGGCGCGCCGGCGACGGTCGAGGTCGGGTTCGCCGGCGGCGAGACCGTGCAGGTCGGCGGCCGCCGCCTGGTCGTCCACCACGCGCCCGGCCACTCGCCGGGCCACCTGGTGCTGCACGAGCCGGCTGCAGGGCTGCTGTTCACGTCGGACGCCGTCCACTGGCGGATGTGCCCGGCGGCCGACGGCTCGCCCGCGCTTCCGCCCACCTACGAGGAGGTCGACGACTACATGGACACGATCGCGATGGTCGAGTCGCTGGCCGCCGAGCAGGTGCACTCGGGCCACTGGCCGACGTGCACGGGCGCCCAGGTCGCCGACTTCATGGCCGAGAGCCGCGCCTTCGTCGAGCGCATGGACGCCGCACTGGCCGAGCGGCTCGAGACGCCTGCGACGCTCGCCGACCTCTGCACGCACGCCGACGCCCGCATGGGGCCGTTCGGCGCCGACCCGGTCAACCTGATGTTCGTCGTCCACGGGCATGTCCGCCGCATGCTGCGCTCCGGCGCCGCGGTCATCGTCACGGCCGGCGAGCGCCCGCCCAGGTACCGGCTGCCGTGAAGATCACCGCGATCGACACGGTCGTCGTCCACGCCGAGATGCGCAACTGGGTGTTCGTCAAGGTGAGCACCGACGAGGGGCTGGTCGGCTGGGGCGAGGCGACGGTCGAGTGGAAGACGCGCGCGGTCGTCGGCTGCGTCGAGGACTACCGCACGCTGATCGTCGGCGAGGACCCGCGCCGGATCGAGCACATCTGGCAGATGATGTACCGCCAGCACTTCTTCCGCCCGGGCATGGTCGAGTGCTCGGCGATGAGCGGGATCGAGCACGCCTGCTGGGACATCACCGGCAAGGCGCTCGGCGTGCCCGTCCACCAGCTGCTCGGCGGCGCGGTGCGTGACACCGTGCGCCTGTACGACCATCTCGGCGGCGGCGAGATGCACTCGGTGTACCACGCGCTCTCGCCGGAACAGGCGCGCGACCAGGCTCGAGAGTCGGTCGAGCTCGGTTTCGACGCGATCAAGCTCGAGGTCGTCATCCCCCGCACGGGCCGGCTCGACGGCGCCTCGGCGCTGCGCCACGCCGACGCCGTCATGGCCGCCGTGCGCGGCGAGGTCGGCGACGAGGTCGAGCTGATGGTGGACATGCACGGGCGCTGCTCGCCGATGATGGCGCTGCAGTACTTCACGGTGCTCGAGCCCTACCGGCCCTGGTTCTTCGAGGAGGCGTGCCCACCCGAGCATGCGCGGGCGATGGCCGAGCTGGCGCGGCGAACGACGGTGCCGCTTGCGACCGGCGAGCGGCTGTGCACGCGCCACCCGTTCAAGGAGCTGCTCGAGATCGGCGCGTGCTCGGTGCTGCAGCCCGATGCGGTCCACTGCGGCGGCATCTCGGAGCTGCGCCGGATCGCCGCGATGGGCGAGGCCTATCACGCGGCCCTTGCGCCGCACTCCTCGACCGGGCCGATCGGGCATGCGGCGTCGATGCACGTCGCCTTCACCGCGCCCAACTTCCTGATCCAGGAGACGTGGCGCGCCGATGTGCCCTGGCGCTTCGACGTCCTCTCTCAGACCCTGCCGTTCGAGGGCAGCACGGCGCAGCTTCCGACCGCGCCCGGCCTGGGCGTCGAGGTCGACGAGCGCGAGGCGGCCAAGCACCCGTTCCAGCAGGAGCCGCTGATGCGCTAATTCCACCCCGACGGCGCCGTCGCCGACTGGTGAGCGACGGCCCGCTCGTCGCCGCGCACGTCCCGCTCGGATCGAGCATGTACGAGCGCGAGCGGCTCGACGAGATCGCCGGCCGGGCCGAGTCAGAGCTGCGCGCCGCCGGCCTGCACCTCGTGCGCACCGACCCGGTGACCCGGCCGGACGAGGTGGGGCGGGCCGTGGCCGAGCTGCGTGCCGCCGAGTGGGACATCCTGATCCTCGACGTGATCAACTGGATCGACGTGCGCTCGGCCACGCGGGTGGCGCTCGAGTTCCGCGACCGGCCGATGGTGCTCTACAGCTACGGCGGGCGCACCGAGGGCGGGGTGCTCGTCTCGCCGGCCGCCGGGGCGGGGTCGACCGGGCTACGCCAGCCCCTCGAGCGCTTCGGCATCCGCTTCACGTACCTCTACAACCCGCCGGACTCGCCCATGGACACCGCCGGCGTGCTGCGGGCAGCGCGGGTCGCCCGCACGGCGCGGCGGCTCGAGCGCGCGCGGATCGGGATGGTCGGCGCCCACGACATGGGCCTCATGACGACGCCGTTCGACGTCACCCGGCTGCGCGGCCGGATCGGGCCCGAGGTGGAGTCGATCGACCTGCTGCAGCTGCGCCGCGCCGCCGATGAGCTGCCCGACGAGCGGGTGCGCGACGAGGCGGCGCGCCTGGCGGCATCGTGGGATGAGCCGTTCGGGCCCGTGCCCGCCGACGCGCTCGAACGGGCCGTGCGCCTCGGCCTCGGCACGCTCGCCGTGTGCGAGCAGCGCGGCTTTGCGGCGTTCTCGTACAAGAGCGTCGAGGGCGTCTCGCTCGAGCTCGGAACGACGCACAACCTGGCGTCGTCGCTGGTCGCCTCGGCGGGCGTGCCCTACATCGACGAGAACGACATCCTGAACCTGACGGCCGAGCTCATGCTCGGCTGGCTCGCGGGCTCGACGCCCTCGTTCCTGGAGCACTACGAGCACCACCCCGAGTGGATGCTGCTCGGCGTCGACGGCTTCGTCCCCGACGATTGGATTCTGGGCCGGCCGCGCGTCAAGCCGGTGCGAAACGTCGCCACCGGCGAGCACGTCGGCGTGGCGCAGTGCTCGCGGATGCGGCCGGGCCGGCTGACGCTCGCGTGCCTGGCCGAGGTCGACAGCGCCGCCGGCTATCGCATGCACATCGTCACCGGCGAGGGGCTGGAGCCGCCCGAGTGGGAGGAGCTGAGCGTGCCCGGGCCGCTGCCGAGCGTGCGCTTCGTGCCCGACGGCAGCGTCCGCTCGATCCTCGACCGGGTGCAGTCGCAGCACTTCGCCGCGGTGCACGGCGATCACGCGGACGACCTCGAGCTGCTCTGCCGCCAGCTCGGCGTCCCGGTCGTCGTGGACTAGCCCGTGACGAACTGGTGCACGGCGGTGTCGCCGCGCAGCGTCACGAGGCACCCGGAGATGCGGCCGGTGTGGTAGTCGCTGCCCGGGTTCACGCACAGGGTCCGCCCGATCCGGTTCATCCCGGCGGACTCGTGGATGTGCCCGTGCAGCGCCGCGAGCGGCTGGAACTCCTCGATCGCCTGCCGCACGCCCGTCGAGCCGACCGGGATCATGTGCGGCTCCTTGCCGATCAGCACCATGTTGAAGTCGGCGTCGAGCTCCGCGGCCGTATCGAGCCGTGAGTCATAGGGCGGGACGTGCAGGTTGAAGACGCACCGGCTCATGTCCGGCACCTGCTTCGCCAGGGTGGCGATGCGCGCGTAGAGGTCGTCCTCGTCGAGCTCGCGGGGCGAGTCCCAGGGCGTGCGATTGGAGTAGCCGAGCGAGAGCATCGTGTAGCCCTCGAACTCGACCACCACCTCGTCGCAGGCCTCGACCGTCCGCCCCTTGCGGATCGACTCCTCGATCCGGGGCGGGTCGTCGTTTCCGGGCATCACGAAGCAGCGGATGCCGGAGCCCTCGAGCCGCTCGTCGGCGAGCGCGATCCACTCGTCGAACGTGCGCACCATGACCGACTCGAACCACACCTCACGCTCCGCCTCGGGCAGGCCGGAGATGTGGGCGACCTCTTCGGCCGTCGTCCGGTATGGATACATGCCGTTGCCGCGGATGCGGCGCTCGAGCGCGTCGAGCTCGGCCGCCGAGGACGCCTTCTGGTTGCCGCCGAAGAGCTGGGCCGACCAGACGTCGCCGTCCTTGACGACGGGGATGACCACCTTCCCGGTGATGTCGCCCCCCATCACGAGCACCCGCGCCTTGTAGTACTTGGGTGCGTTCAGGAACTTCTTCCACAGCACCTCGGTGCCGTGGATGTCGGAGGCATAGTAGAGCCGGAGGGCGGCATCGCCGCCCTCCGGCTGCTTGCGCTTGAGAAACCCCACGACCCCTATTCCGGCGGGATCTCGAGGTAGTTGAGGGACAGGTCGATGCCCTGCGACGCCCGCCAGAGGCGCCCGGCGTTGTAGATGAGCGCGCCGACGATCAGGCATGCCAGCACCAGGGCGAGACCGCCCCGGAACGGGCTCGTGAAGAGCTGGGCGACCAGGCTGTCACCCGCCCGCGGGAGCCCGAGCGACGGGTAGGCGAACCACAGCCAGCCGCCGAAGAGCCCCGCGATGATCGACCCGATGCCGAAGTAGACGAGCAGCGGCACGCCGAACAGCGAGATGTTGGACACCGACGCCTCGTACGCCGCCTTGCGCCGGTACGGGAACAGGATGGCCGAGATCCCCACCAGCACGAACGTCGGGAAGCCGACGATGGTCGAGAGCGCCACGACCTTGAGGAAGTTGGCCGAGTACGCGGCCATGTACAGGAACGGGATCGAGCACACGGTGATCAGCGCGAGGGTGAACACCGGCGTGTGCGTCCGCTCGTTGATCGACGCGATCCGCTCGGGGATGACCTGATCGAACGACCAGGCGAAGAGCGCGCGCACCGGCTGGACGATCTGGATGTACACGATCAGCGGCGCCCAGGCCACGAACGTGATGCCCAGGAACGCCACGAACACGGTGTTCGTGTGGATCGCCGCGACGAGCGTGATCCACCACGGCGAGTTGGGCAGCGAGTAGACCGTCGGGTCGCTCGAGACGCCGTTCACGGCCGTCAGGAACGTCTGGCCGACGGTGTGGTAGAGCAGGCCGACCATGATCAGGATCGGCAGGAACGTGCAGGCCAGGCCGCCGAGCATGGAGTACCAGTTCTTGCGGGTGCCGGCCGCGCGGATCTCGCCGGCCAGGTTCGTCGAGAACCACACCCACACGCCGAATGCGATGAACGCGCCCGAGGCGACGATGGTGTTGTGCCAGTCGGTGCCGCCGGACAGGTTGACGCCGGCCGAGTGGGCCTTCGCGATGAAGAAGTGATACGTGTCGGACTTGTGTGTGAACGGCTTCGCATAGGTGTTGTAGGAGCTGATGAAGCTCGAGCGCGACGTCGTGACGAGCGTGAGCGCAGCGGCGATGAAGCCGATGCTTCCGAGCGCGAACAGCCACAGCTGCACGCGCATCATGAGCCGCATGCCGTAGGCCATCACGAGCGCCAGGGTGGCGATCTCGATCAGGCCGATCGCCATGCTCCAGCCGTTCGAGGTGACCGTCGTGCCCCAGCTCTGGAGCGTGTGCGAGTTCGCCGCGACGCCGACCATCGTCAGCATCGGGCCGATGCAGATCTTCGCGGTGAAGACCCCCCAGTACCCCATTGCGATCATCGACGAGGCGCCGATCAGGATGCTCGACCCGACGGCGAGAGCCGGGTGCAGCGAGCGGGAGATGAGGATGTAGTCGGCCCCGGATCGGGGCATGATCTGTGAGAGCAGGCCGAAGGCGCCCGAGATCACGAAGGAGCACGCCGCCGTGATCAGGATGGCCACATAGACGTTCACCTCCGAGAACGTCGACAGCACCCAGAAGACGGACACCGCCATGACGAGGCCGGGGCACGCCGGGAGCACGTTGAAGATGACCGCGTCGCGTACCTTGACGTCCCGGACGAACCCCGTCGCCTTGCGGGCGAAGTGCGCCTGTGTTCCGACTGGCTGTTCGCTAGCCATGATCCATCACCGACCCTCCCCTGGGTTGATCGTTCAAGCGGCGGTAGTCTCCCGCGTCGCGTGTGGCCTGTCAAGCCGCCGATGCGGGCGGTTGACCGCGCAGACGGCGCTCGCTAGACTCGGCCCTCTTGAACGATCAAGCTCCCGATCGGAACGGCCGCGCCGCGCTCCTCCAGCGCCTCGACGCGCTGTACCCCGCCGTCGTCGCCGACTGCCTCGACAAGGTCGGGTGCCGAACGAACGTCATGGACCCGCGCATCCGGCCGCTCTATCCCGAGGCGCGCATGGCCGGCTTCGCCTCGACGGTGCACTCCGTGCAGGTGAGCGGGCCGCCGGCCAACCGCGACGACTACTACCGCGGCGAGCTGCAGGCCGTCGATGCGCTCCAAGCCGACGACATCATGATCGTGTCGACCGTGCAGGGGTCGTACTGGGGCGAGCTGCTCGCGACGGCGTCGCGATATCGCGGCGCGCGCGGGATCGTCGTCGACGGCTACACCCGCGACACGCTCCAGCTGATCGAGATGCAGTTCCCGACGTTCGTCGCCGGCATCAGCAGCCACGACTCGCTGGGGCGGATCGACGTCGAGGCGGTCGGCGTGCCGATCGAGTGCGGCGGCGTGCACGTCGAGCAGGGCGACCTCGTGCTCGCCGACTTCGACGGCGTCGTCGTCGTGCCGGCAGCCGTGGCCGGCGAGGTGATCACGCTCGCCGAGGAGAAGATGTCGGGTGAGAACCTGGTGCGGTCGAAGCTCGCCGAGGGCATGCCCGTCTGGGATGCCTTCCGCACCTACGGCGTGATCTGACCGGCCGCCCGCGGCCCGGGCTCACACGCCCGGCACGACCAGGGTCGCCGGCCCCTTGATGCATGCCTCGACGCGGTGAAGCGCGTCGTCGAGCACGT
>DASXZF010000017.1:0-5586 GCA_036502065.1 Gaiellales bacterium | reverse complement strand
CAGGCGCTGCGGAGGCTCGCACGCCTCCACATGCCCTCTGCGCTCTCCGGAGAGAGCGATGCGCACACGGAACTCGCCCCCCACGGAGAGATCGCCCTCCACCTCGCCGAACCAGTGGGCGAGCCGATCGGGATCGGTGAGTGCTCCCCACAGGTCATCGATCCCGATGTCGAGGCGATCTGTCATGCGCACGACGCCCTCGCCATCGACTGAATGGAGACTTCCCAGAACGAATGCGTCGCCGGTCATCTCGCGATCCTCCTCTATTCGTGCCTCTTCTGAGTCTCGACGAGGCGAAACAGTGCACCGCTGCGCCCGCCGTCCAGGCTGAGACTGCAGCGTGGCCACGAAGTCATCGGACATCGCGCATGCGTCCCATCGATGTCGGGAGGCGGGGGGACGGCAACGGAAAATGCGCCTGGTAGGAATCGAACCTACGACCTTGCGCTCCGGAGGCGCACGCTCTATCCCCTGAGCTACAGGCGCGGCTGAACTCGGCATTCTACCGGCGCTTCACCGGCGGCCGCCGTAGGATCGGGACGTGCAGCGATCCGCCATCGTCACCGGCGCGTCGAGCGGGATCGGCCGCGCGATCGCGCTCGACCTGGTCTCGGCGGGGGTCGACGTCACCGCCTCGGCACGCCGCGACCCGGCCATCCTAGGGACAGCCGCAGCACCCGCATCATCTCGACCGCAGTCCCGAACGCGGCCCACGGATCGGCCAGCACGAGCACCGGCCGCGGCCCCGCCGCGGGCTCGCCGGAGTGGGCGAGAAGCACCTTGAACTCGTCGCCGACCTCCGCCGAGCGCAGGTAGTGGACCTCGGTGTTCGGCAGGGGCGATTCGTCGTTACGGAGCATCCCGGGCGACTCTAACTCGCGGTCGGATAGGCTGGCGCGCGTGCAGCTCACGGCCAGGGTCTTCAAGCTCGAGTACAACGAGCCGTTCGTCATCTCGCGCAGCGCCGACACCCACTCGGAGGTCGTCCAGGCAGCGATCCGCCACGGCGATCTGGTCGGCTACGGCGAGGGGGCGCCCGACCCGCACTACAACGAGTCGATCGAGAGTGCGATGGCCTTTCTCGCGCAGGTCGAGCCGCTGCTCGGCGACGATCCGCTCGCGATCGAGGCGATCCTCACCCGACTGGCGGCGATCCCCGGCGAGATGGCCGCCAAATGCGCCGTCGACGGCGCCCTGCACGACCTGCTCGGCAAGGTGTGCGGCCAGCCGCTCTGGCGCATCCTCGGACTCGACCCGACGCCGCCGCCGACGAGCTACACGATCTCGATCGACTCGATCGAGGGCACCGCCCGGAGAGCCGCCGCGGCGGCGTCCTACCACGCGCTCAAGATCAAGGTGGGCGGCCCCGGCGACCTCGAGCGGGTGCGCACGGTGCGCGCGCAGGCGCCGGATGCGCTCATCCGCGTCGACGCGAACGAGGCGTGGACCGTGCACTCGACGGTCGAGCTCGTGCCCGAGCTCGCAGCCCTCGGCGTCGAGCTGATCGAGCAGCCGCTGCCGGCGGCCGACACGAAGGGCTACGTCCGCCTGCACGACAGCTCGCTCTCGATCCCGATCGTGCTCGACGAGAGCTGCCACACGCTCCCCGACGTCCCCCGCTGCGGCGCGATGGCCGACGGCGTGAACATCAAGCTGACCAAGTCCGGCGGCATCCGCGAGGCGCTGCGCATGATCCACGCCGCCCGCGCGCTGGGCCTCGAGGTGATGCTCGGGTGCATGAACGAGTCGACGCTCGGAATCGCCCAGGCGGCCCAGATCTCGCCGCTCGTGGACGTCGTCGACCTCGACGGGCATCTCCTGAACAAGAACGACAGCCACACCGGCCTCACGCTTGTCGACGGCCGCGTGGTGCCCGGCGACGGCCCCGGCCTGGGCGTGATGCCGCTGGAGCAGTGGCCGTGAGCGAGCGCCGCTACGCCGTGCTCGCCGAGGGCTGCTTCGACGAGGACGCGAAGACCGCCACCGGCGTCATGCGCTATGCCGAGACGCCCACGGTTGCGGTGATCGACTCGACCCGGGCGGGCACGACCGCCCGCGACCACGTGCCCGGCCTGGACTCAGACGTGCCCATCGTGTCCGACACCGACGCCGCCGTCGCCCTCGGCGCCAACAGCCTGCTCGTCGGCGTCGCCCCGGCCGGCGGGCACCTGCCGCCCGCCTTCCGGCGCAGCATCCTGCGCGCGATCGAGCTTCACCTCGACGTCGAGAGCGGCCTGCACGAGTTCCTCTCCGACGACGCCGAGATCGCCGCCGCGGCCGCTGCGGCCGGTGTCTCGGTGCGCGACCTGCGGCGCGTGCCCGACGGCCTCGACGTCCCCACCGGCGCGAACCTGACCGTCCCGACGCACACGGTGCTCACCGTCGGCTCCGACTGCGCGCTCGGCAAGATGACGGTCTGCCTCGAGCTCGATCGCGAGGCGCGCCGCAGCGGCCATGCATCCGTGTTCGTGCCGACCGGCCAGACCGGGATTGCGATCGCCGGCTGGGGGATCGCCGTCGATCAGGTCGTGTCGGACTTCGTCGCCGGCGCGGCCGAGCAGCTCGTCGTCGAGGGCCACGCCCGCGGCGGCGACGGCGCGATCCTCTGGATCGAGGGGCAGGGCTCGCTCAACCATCCCTACTACTCGGGCGTGACGCTCGGCCTGCTGCACGGGTCGGCGCCGCACGCGATGGTGTTCGTGCACGAGCCGGGGCGCGAGCTGATCGACGGCAACCCGCGCTACCCGATCGGAGACCTCGCCGAGCTGATCGACGACCAGGTGCGCATGGCCCGGCACGTGCGCCCGGCGCCGGTGGTGGCGGTTGCGCTGAAGACGAACCGGATCAGCGAGGAGGCCGCCCGCGAGGCGATCGCCGAGACGGAGCGCGCGACCGGGCTCGTCGCCGACGACCCCGTCAGGTTCGGCGCGGGCCGGATCCTCGAGGCCGTGCTCTCGGCGCGCTGAGCCGAGCGGTCACGTCCCCGCGGGGGGACGGGTGCCGTGGATGGCGACGGTCGTGATCGGGTCGCCGATGATCTCGATGTTCACGCCGGCGCGAAGGCGCTCGTCACATGCCGGCGGGCCCGAGACCGGATCGCTCGGCGTGCTGTGCGCGACGCATCTGAGGCGGGGGAAGACCCGGCGCGCGATGGCCATGCTGTCGCCCACACCGCCCCGCCGGTCGGCGACGGGAACGTCCCGATCCGCACCGGAGGCCCGAGCGTGCGCCTGACCGCGGCCACCTGCTCGCCGAGATGCACGCCACGGAACGAGCCCACCCGGAAGCTCATGAGCTCGGATGAGGCGGCCGCGCGTCGACGATCGGCGCGGGCCGCGCGCTCTGGCTCCAGACCGCCGCGAGGACGACCGTCAGCGTGACGGCGACCGGAGCGATCCATTGCCTGCGGGCACCCCCCACATTGTCTGTTTACCACTTCGTGCGAACCGGGGCTAACATACGCGACCGGTGCGCGACCCTCGACTGACCACGCTGGCGGATCTGCTGTGCCGCTACTCGCTCGAGGTGGGTGAGGGCGACACGGTCCTGATCGACGGCCCGCCGCTGGCGCAGCCGCTCTTCGTCGAGGTGGTGCGCAAGGTGACCGAGCTCGGCGGGCACCCGATGGTGCGCACACGGCTCGAGCGCGCCCAGGCGGCGTTCCTGGCCGAGGCCTCCGACGCCCAGCTGCGCACCGTCACGCGGCTCGACGAGATCGAGGTCGAGGCGCCGACGCGCGCGCTCAGCGTCTGGGGCCAGCAGAACAACCGCTTCTCGAGCGGCATCGATCCAGGTCGCCAGGCGATCCGGTCGGCGGCGGTGCGGCCGATGTTCGAGCGCTTCTTCGAGCGCGAGGCGCTCGGCGAGGTGCGCTGGTGCGGGACCGCGTACCCGTGTGACGCCGCCGCCCAGGAGGCGGGCATGTCGCTGACCGAGTGGGAGGACTTCGTCTACTCCGCCGGGCACCTGCTCGACGCCAACCCGATCGCATTCTGGGAGGCGCAGTCGGCCCGCCAGGCGAGCATCGCCGAGCGGCTCGCGACCGTGCGCGAGCTGCGCATCGTCGGCGAGGACACCGACCTGACGCTCGACGTGTCGGGCCGCCTGTGGATGAACGCCGACGGCCACCAGAACTTCCCCGACGGCGAGGTGTTCACGAGCCCGGTCGAGGCGGCGACGCGCGGCCACATCTCGTTCAGCCTGGACGCGCCCTACAACGGCAACGACGTCGCGGGCGTGCGGCTGTGGTTCGAGGACGGCAAGGTCGTGCGTGAGGAGGCGACCAAGGGCGAGCGGTTCCTGAGCCGGATGCTCGATATGGACGAGGGCGCCCGCTACCTCGGCGAGGTCGCGTTCGGCATGAACGACGAGATCCGCACCGGCACGCGCGACACGCTCTTCGACGAGAAGATCGGCGGCACGTGCCATGTCGCGCTCGGCATGGGGTTCCCCGAGGCCGGCGGCGGCAACGTCTCCGGCCTGCACTGGGACATGGTGTGCGACCTGCGCACAGGCGGCGAGGTGCACGCCGACGGCGCCGTGATCTACCGGGACGGACGGTTCCTGTGAGCGACCCGCGCGTGCAGCGGCTGGCCGACGTCGTCACCAACTACTCGGTCGGCGTGCGCGAGGGCGACGTGGTGCTGATCCAGGGGCCCGCGCTCGCCGAGCCGCTGATCGTCGAGATCGTGCGCGCCACGATCGCGGCGGGCGGCATCCCGCATGTGCGCGCGACGGTGCAGGGCGTCGACGAGGCCTACCTGGCAGCCGCCGGCGACGAGCAGCTCGACCACCTGCCCGACTACGTGCTCCAGGAGATGGATGCGATCGACGCCCGCATCGCGATCCACGCCGCCTGGAACACGCGCGAGCTGTCCGGGATCGACCCCGCCAAGCTCGCTCGCCGCTCGCGGGCGGCGCAGCCGGTGATGGGCCGCTTCATGGAGCGGTCGGCGGCGGGCGATCTGCGCTGGTGCGTGACCGCATACCCCTGCGACGCCTTCGCGCAGGACGCCGACATGTCGCTCGACGACTACGCCGACTTCATCTATCGGGCCGGCTGGCTGCACCTGGACGACCCGGCGGCGGCGTGGCGCGAGTTCGCGACCAAGCTGCGCGGCCTGGCCGACCGGATGGAGCAGGTGCGCACCCTGCGGGTGCTGGCCGAGGACACCGACCTCACCGTCGGCGTCGGCGGGCGCACGTGGATCGCCTCCCGCGGCGAGCGCAACTTCCCCGACGGCGAGATCTTCACCGGCCCGCTCGAGTCAGAGACTTCGGGCGAGGTGCGCTTCTCGTTCCCGGCCGTGATGGGCGGGCGCGAGGTGCAGGACGTGCGCCTGCGCTTCGAGGACGGCCGGGTGGTCAAGGCCGAGGCCGGCACCGGCCAGGCCTATCTCGAGCAGATGATCGTGATGGATCCGGGGGCCGCGGTACTGGGAGAGTTCGCGATCGGCACGAACTACATGGTCACCCAGTTCACGAAGCAGATCCTGTTCGACGAGAAGATCGGCGGGACGTGCCACATGGCCCTCGGCGCGGGCTATCCGGACACGGGCAGCGTCAACCGCTCGGGTCTTCACTGGG
>DASXZF010000016.1:0-19056 GCA_036502065.1 Gaiellales bacterium | reverse complement strand
AGCGGCAGGATGATGCGGTAGTCGCCGGTCAGCTCGAAGATGATCAGGAGGGATGTGATCGGCGCCCGGCCGGCGCCGGCGAAGACGGCGCCCATGCCCACGAGCCCGTACGCGCCGGGCTGCCCGACGAGGTGCGGCCCGAGGAGACCGGCGACGCTCCCGTAGGCGGAGCCGAGCATCGCGCCCATGAACAGGGAGGGTGCGAAGACACCGCCCGAGCCGCCTATGGAGATCGTCAGGCTCGTGGCGATGAGCTTGCCGACGAGCAGCAGGATGAGGAAGCGTGTGGTGTAGCCGCCGCCGATCGCATTCTCGAGGACGGGATAGCCGACGCCGTAGAGCTGCGGGAGCACGAGCAGCAGCAGGCCGAGGAGGACACCTCCGGCGGCCGGTCGAAGCCAGGCCGGTCCGTGCCATATGCGGTCGGCGAGGTCCTCCATGCCATAGAGGACGCGCACGAACGCGGTGCCGACGAGGGCGGCGGTGAGGCCGAGTCCGGCGTAGAGGGCGTACTCCCAAAACGACTGCTGGTGGAATCCCGGGAGCGTGAGGAAGGGTTGGGATCCGAACGCCGCCCGGCCGATCACGTCGGCCATCACCGAGGACAGGACAACCACGCCGAACGACTCGGACTCGAAGTCGCGCAGGATCAGCTCGAGGGCGAAGAAGACGCCCGCGATGGGCGCGTTGAAGGTGGCGGAGATTCCGCCGGCGGCGCCGCAGGCGACCAGCAGCCGAAGCCGTGGCGCCGGCAGTCGCAGCAGCTGCCCGAGACCCGACCCGAGCGCCGACCCGATCTGGACGATCGGGCCCTCGCGACCGACCGACCCCCCCGAGCCGATACAGATCGCGGAGGCAAGCGCCTTGACGGCGGCGACGCGCGGTCGGATACGGCCACCCTGCTGTGAAACCGCCAGCATCACTTCGGGGACGCCGTGGCCCTTGGCCTCGTTGGCGAACCGTGCGATCAGCGGGCCGTAGATGAGGCCGCCGATCACAGGAGCGGCGACGACGAACCAGATCCCCAGGGAGGGCAGGTTCGGGTTCGCCACATGGCCGGCGGCGCTGTAGTCGGAGTGCCCGGTGAACAGTCGTGTCGCAGCCAGGATGAGCTCGCGAAACGCGACCGCGCCGAGGCCGGCACCGATGCCGACGACGACGCCCAGGGCCATCAGGCCGGGTGCCGAGCCGTGCAGCCACAGCCGCGCCCTGCTGCGGGCGTCGCCCGGGACCGCGAGCGTCGCGGCGCGTCCCCCGGCCGTGATCATGCCGACGGCGCGCGTTCGATGCCGGCGATCAGCGCATCGATGACCGCGCGGATGTTCGACCAGCGAAATCCCTGTGGGTCGAGCGCCCGGTGCAGCATCAATCCGTCGGCCATTGCGATCAGGATCGACGCGAGCGCGTTCGCGCGGCGCGGCTCGATCCCGAGGTCGCCGGCCTCGATGCTCTTGGAGATCCATTCCCGCAGCACCGTTCGGCGTCGCTCGACCGTCTCGGCGAACGCGGCGCGCACGACCGGATCTCCTGCCAGCTCGGCCCAGAGATCGGCACGCAGCTGCACCCGGCTGGGATCGTCACCGACCTTCAGCATGGCCTGCTCGAACCGGCGCACTCGCTCCCCACCCGGCAGATCTTGCTCGGCGAGCTCGCGGGCGACGCGGTTGAGCGCCTCGGTCTCCTCCTCGAGCAGGGCGAGGAAGAGCGCCTGCTTGGTGTCGAAGTACCCGTAGAACGCGCCCTTGCTGACTCCCGCCTCGTCGCACACGTCGTCGATCGTCGTCTCGTGGTAGCCGCTCGTGGCGAGCCGCCTCCAGGCGGCGTCGACGATACGCTGGCGCCGGACGGCCCGGTCCTGATCGCTGATTCGCGGCATCATCACAGTATAACCCGACCAGTCGGTTTTTCTGCCGGGCGACCTGGCGTCGCCTCGCTCGGCCGGGCGACAGCCGTGTGCCGCCGCGTGCTCAGGTGGAGCACAAGGGCACATGTGCCGAGCGAAAGGGCCTGCTCGATCATCATCACGAACCCGGCCAGCCGCTGGTCGAGCAGTGGCGAGACGCCCATCACCCGGATGGGCTGGTCGGCGTAGTGCGGATACAGGGGCGTGAGGCTGAGCAGCAGCACGTCGGCGAGCACCTGCCCGAACACGAACAGCGCCAGGGCGAAGAGCAGCCGCTGGGGCACACGCAGCCGGCCATGGCGGGCCGGGTCGATCAGCTGGATCCACACGAGCACGCCCACGATGGCGAATGAGAGGTGCTCGAGATCGTGCACCGTCTGGTGCGCGACGGCGTAGTCGTACACCCAGGGCAGGTGCCAGGCGCCCATCACGAACACCCACGCGGCGAGGCTGACCCGTGGGCGGGTCAGGTACCCGAGCCCGCTGCGGATCCTCGCCGAGCGGGCGAGGGGTCGGAGCACGATTCCGGGCAGCATGAACACGAGCAACGGCCCGCGCACTGCGCACACCATCAAAGCAGGGCCGGCGTCGCCGAGCGCGACGTGCTCGAACATGTGCACCGAGAGCAGGTAGTCGTCGCTGAGCGGATCGATCGGTGAAACCAGCGGGATGACAGAGACGGCAACACCGAGGCCGAACAACGCTGCCCGATCCCACGAGGCGTGGTCTCGCCGCCCGCGCCGGCGAAGCCGGATGAACCCGTGGGTGAAGAGCGCAAGGGCGATCGCCGCCGCGATCAGTGGGCCGGGATCCGCCGACCATTGCGACGCGAACGACGCCAGCGCGACGGAGTGCGTGTGCACCTGGACGGTGCCTGGCGAGGGCAGGGCGTCCACGCCGTCTACCGGCCCAGCCGGTCAGGGTCGCCGTCGTGGATGAACTCGAACACCCATCGCCTCTGCGACCCGTCGGCCTCTGTGGTCATCGCTGCTTTCTGGACGTGTTCGTGCCGGCGTATCCGCGGGCTTGCGCGCCGGCTTTGGGCGATGCTAGCATCAAAACCGACTGGTCGGTATTTCAGGTGAAGAACGCCAACGCAAAAGGCGGGGACCTTCGATGCGAACCCCCTCAAGAACGTCGTTCCACACACCCGGCCCGGTTGGCCCGGGCAGACACCGACCGGGCGCCGGCACGTTGCTGACCGCCCGCGGGATTCGGAAGGCGTACGGGAAGCACCAGGTTCTCTGTGGCGTCGATCTGGACGCCGACGCGGGGGCGCTCGTCGCCGTGGTCGGCGAGAACGGCGCCGGGAAGTCGACGTTGCTGCAGATCCTGGCCGGGACACTCGCCCCCGACGCGGGCACCGTCTCATTGCGCGGCAGCATCGGCTACTGCCCCCAGGAGCCGGTGCTGAACGGCGCCCTGACCGTCGCCCAGCACCTGACGTACTTCGCCGCCGCGCACGCCCTGACCAGCACCCGCAGAGCGGACGAGCTGCTCCGGTCGCTTGGCTTCGAGGCGTACCGTGACACCGTCGTCGACGAGCTCTCCGGCGGCACGCGCCAGAAGCTCAACCTGACGCTGGCCCTGATGCACGACCCCGACGTGCTGCTGCTGGATGAGCCCTACCAGGGCTTCGACTGGGAGACCTACCAGCGCTTCTGGGTGCTGGTGGACGACCTCCGCGAACCCCGCAAGGCCGTCGTGGTCATCACCCACCTCGTCTTCGAAGAGGAACGCTTCGACGCCCTCATCGAGCTCAAGGACGGCCGTTCCTCGTCCCAATCGCGAGCCCGCGACCAGGAGCCGGCCGGATGAGGACAGCCGCTCAGAGGCCGCTCGCCCGCCAATTCCCGACGGCGCTCGGGTTCGAGCTCCGCAACCAGGCCCGAAACCACCTCGCCTGGATGCTGCTCGGCGTGTTCATCCCCGCGTGGTACCTGTTCATGGCGCTGATCGTCAGCCACAGGCCGCTGCATTTCAAGCTCTTCTCCAGTGGAGTCATCCTGCACGCGGACGGCCGCGAGCTCTCGCTCATCACCGCGGGGATGAACTCGCTCACCCTCATCGTCGGATTCGCCGTCTTCGCTGCGGTCCGCCGCGGGCTCCCGCTCGACCGGCGGCTCGTCTTCGCCGGCTACCGCCAGACGATCCTGGTGGCCGCGAAAGCCGCGGGGATGGCCATCGTCGCCGTGGGCGTCGCCTTTTACGCAGCGGCGGTGCTGCTGGCCTACTGGCGCCCAACACCGGCGGGCTGGCTTGCCGTGCTGGCGAGCTTCGCGGTGATGGCCGCCGAGTACGGGGCGCTGGGCATGCTGCTCGGCGTGCTCGTGAGGGGGGATCTGGAGGGATTCTTCCTGATCATCATGGGCGGGCTGATCGATACGTTCCTGCAGAATCCGGTCGGAAACCCGGTCGCCAACCGCCCCGTGGTCGAATACTTCCCGTCGTTCGGGCCAACGCAGTTCGCAAACAGCGTCGCCTTCGGGGGCGGCACGCAGTGGGCCGACCTGGGGCTCGGGATCGTCTGGGCGGCGGCCTCACTCGCTGTCGCGCTGGTGGTCTTCCACCGGCGCACACACGTACGCACCCACACCGGCGCAGCAGGCGGCGCCACCGCCGGTGGCGAGCCGCGGACGTTCGCCGCGGGCGGGCTCGGCGAGCGTTGAGGCCCGGGCGCCTCAGCGTCGCCCGGGCAGCCACGCGAGGCAGCACTGGATGTCGTGACCGACCGCGTGCAGGCCGCTGCCGTCGGCGTTCATGACGTATGCGGCCGGCGACCGGGTCTGACCGAGCAGGCCGAGCGACCGCCCGTCGGGGGCCCAGACGAGGCCGAACGGTGCGACGCACCGACCGCCGGCGCACGCGCGGATCGTCGACCGGCGTCCCGACGGGCTGACCAGCTCGATCTGCGCGCTGCGCTCGACATCGGGGACGTAGGCGATACGCGATCCGTCCGGCGACCAGACGGGTGGCATCTGCTGGTTGCAGAGGATCCCCGTGCAGGACGCGATCGAGTGCAGGCGCGAACCGTCCGGCCGCATCAGCTCGATCAGCGTTCGTGGTGTCTGGCTCGGGTGTCCCGGTACCTCCTGGTAGAGGCGGCTGAACGCGATCCACCTGCCGTCCGGCGACCACGCGGCCACCGAGTCGTACGCGCACCCGTGCAACGGCGGGTGGCCAGGCCGGCAACGTGGCTGGGTCAGCGGGTGTGCGTCGCCGCCGTCCGCCGAGGCGACCCAGATGCGGCTCGGGAGGATCCCGAGGCCGAAGAAGCCGATCACCCCCATGTTCGAGAACACGAGCCCCGAGTCGTCGGGTGACCACTGCGGGTCGTCGAGCCCCTGCCCGCACACGGTCTCGGTGCAGACGGCGTGGAAGCCGCTGCCGTCGGCGTTGATGACCGCGATCTCGCCCGCGGTGCCGGTGAAATGCGACCGGATGTTCGTCACGAAGGCGATCCGGCGCCCGTCGGGTGACCACGCGAAGCTCCGCGCGTCACAGGCGAGCGGACAGCGGCGGATCAGGTGTGGCGTCCCACCGCGGTCGAGCACGAACACGTCGATGTGACCGGTCTCGTTGCCGTTCGCCGTCGTGTGCGTGGCGCGGCGGGCGAACACGACCCGTGTGCCATCGGCCGTCCATGCGGCCTCCGCCACGGCCGGCGCGCCCCGCGTGACCGCGTGCGCCGGGCCTCCATCCGGCGTGACCAGGAACACGTTCGCGCCCGCCCCACCGGCCTTTGCGACGAACGCAAGCGGGCCGGGCGACCTGGCGGTGGCGCTCACACCATGCGTGGCTACGGTCGAGAACGCCGAGCACGCCGCAAGCATCAACGCCCCTGCCGTCACGACGGCGAGCAGGCACACCCAGCGCAGAAGTCCTGTGGGAGGCGTTGCCATCCGGAACAGTGACGGATCATCGCACTGTTTGGTTCCCGCCTCACCGCGACGACGGGGCCCACCCGACCCCCTTGACTCCGTTCGGAGAGTCGCTAACGTCAATCGCCATCCACCCAGGAGGCGCGACGATGACCGAGCACGATCCGAACGCCGGCGCGGGCACGCGTGTGCATCTGTCGCACATGACGCCGCTCGCGTTCCTCGATCGCAGCGCCGTCGCCTTCCCCGAGCGCACGGCGGTGGTCGACGGCGAGCGCCGGATCCCGTGGGCGCTGCTGCGCGACCGCGCCCGCCGCCTGGCGACGGCGCTCCAGGCGGCCGGGATCGGCAAGGACGATCGCGTGGCCTTCCTCGCGCTCAACACGACGGAGCTGCTCGAGGCCCACTACGGCGTGCCCGGAGCGGGCGCGGTGCTGGTGGCGATCAACACCCGGCTGACCGCGGGGGAGATCGCCTACATCCTCGACCACTCCGGCGCGCGGGTGCTCGTCGTCGACCCCTCGCTCGCCCACCTCGTCGCGGCGGCCGCCGTCGAGCGCGTGCTGGTCACCGGCCCCGGTGGCGAGTACGAGCGGTTCCTCGACGCCGCGCCGGACGGCGAGCCCGAGGATCGGCTGCGAAGCGAGGACGACACGATCTCGATCAACTACACGAGCGGCACGACCGGCCGGCCCAAGGGGGTCATGTACACGCATCGCGGCGCCTACCTGAACGCGCTGGCCGAGGCGACCCACGCCCGGCTCGACTCGCGCTCGGTGTACCTGTGGACGCTGCCGATGTTCCACTGCAACGGCTGGTGCTTCACGTGGGCGGTCACCGCCGTCGGCGCGACCCATGTCTGCCTGCGCAAGGTCGATCCGCCGCTCGTCTGGCGGCTGTTCGAGGAGGAGGCGATCACCCACCTGAGCGGCGCGCCGACCGTGCTCGTGATGCTCGGGTCAGACCCGGCGGCGCGACCGCTCTCGCGGCCGGTGATCGTGACGACGGCGGGGGCGCCGCCGCCGCCCGCCGTGATCGAGCGCACCGAGGCGCTCGGCTTCCGGGTCAACCACGTCTACGGGCTCACCGAGACGTACGGCCCGACCACGATCTGCGAGTGGAACCCGGCGTGGGACGACCTCGATGTGCGCGAGCGCGCCCGGCTGAAGGCGCGGCAGGGGATCAACATGATCACCGCCGAGGCGGTGCGCGTCGTCGACCCCGACATGCGCGACGTGCCCGCCGACGGCGAGACGATGGGCGAGGTCGTCATGCGCGGCAACATCGTGATGAAGGGCTATTTCCGCGACGACGCCGCGACCGCGCAGGCGTTTCGGGGCGGGTGGTTCCACTCGGGCGATCTCGGGGTCATGCACGTCGACGGCTACATCGAGCTGCGCGACCGGGTCAAGGACATCATCATCTCCGGCGGCGAGAACATCTCGACGATCGAGGTCGAGCAGGCGCTCGTGCGGCACCCCGATGTGCTCGAGGCCGCCGTCGTCGCGATCCCGCACGAGAAGTGGGGCGAGCGGCCGAAGGCGTTCGTTACCCTCCGTGCAGGCGCCGAGGTCACGACGACGGAGCTGATCGCGTTCGCGCGCGAGACGCTGCCGGGATTCAAAGCCCCCGACGAGATCGAGTTCGGCGACCTGCCCAAGACGTCGACGGGCAAGGTGAAGAAATACGAGCTGCGCGCGCGGGCGAGCGTCCCGGCCGCGGCGGACGGAGGGTGACGATGCACGCGATCCGGTTCCACGAGTACGGCCCGCCTGATGTGCTGCGCTACGAGGAGGCGCCAGAGCCCGCGCCCGGCCCGGGCGAGGTGCTGGTGCGCGTCGTGGCGGCCGGCGTGAACCCCATCGACTGGAAGGTCAGGGCCGGATATCTCCAGGCGTACATGCCCGTCGAGCTGCCGCACATCCTCGGCTATGACCTGGCCGGCACGGTGGCTGCCGTCGGTGCGGGCGTGGCGGGCGTCGCACCCGGCGACGAGGTGTTCGGCCGTGGGAGCGCGACGTACGCCGAGTACGCAGTTGCGCCGGAGACGACGCTCGTGGCGAAGCCGGCGGGACTCTCGTTCGAGCAGGCGGCCACGTTCGCCGTGGGCGGCGTCACGGCCTGGATCGGCCTGTTCGATGCGGCCGACCTGCGCTCCGGCCAGCGCCTGCTCGTCCACGGAGGCGCGGGCGGCGTCGGGTCGTTCGTCGTCCAGCTGGCGCGGTGGAAGGGCGCGCACGTGATCGCGACGGCTTCGGCCGCCAACGTCGATGCCGTGCGCGCGCTCGGCGCCGACGAGGTCGTCGACTACCGCGCAGTCGCGTTCGAGGAGGCGGTGCGCGATGTCGACGTCGTCTACGACACGGTCGGCGGCGAGGTCACCGACCGCTCGTGGGGCGTGCTGCGGCCGGGCGGAACGCTGGTCGTGATCGCCGGCGGCGCCGATGCCGAGACGGCGCAGGCGCGCGGCGTGCGTGCGGTCTCCCCGCAGGCGCCCGCGGACACGCGGCCGATCCTCGGCCGGCTGGCCGAGCTCGCCGTCTCCGGCGACCTGATTCCGTCGGTGGGAGCGACGTTCCCGCTCGCCGAGGCGGCGCGGGCGCACGCGCTCAGCGAGACCGGGCACGGGCGCGGTCGTATCGTGCTCACCGTCTGAGCGGCGCGCCGCCGCGGGGAAAAGGCGATGCCGCGATGCGTAGATACCCGCCCGAAGGTTCCGTGGATCCGCCGATGATTCGCAGCGCAACCACCTCTAGCGTGGGCGAATACCGAAACGGCGATGGAAATGGATGGGTCTCATGAATACCTCGATCAAATCATGGACAAGGCTGGTGGAGTTCATCGCACTGGTCACGGCACCGTTCGTCCTGCTCGTGGGGTTCGTGCTCTACGCCGACTTCGCGACGTCGAGCTCCTCGGCAGCGACGCCCAAGCACGCGGCCGTCAAGGCGGCCCCGCACAAGATTCCGACGTTCGACATGACGATCGTCACCGACGACCAGACCGGTCGCCCGGGCTACATCGCCTATGTCCCGTCCAACCTGAGCCTCCCGGCGCACTCGACTGTGCGGATCCGGATCACCAACTTCGACGACGCGACCGCCCAGCGGCCCGCCAAGTATGCCCGCGTCTGGGGCACCGTCGATAACACGATCCAGGTGCAGAGGATGATGCCGGGCATGCCGAACATGCTCTACCGCGTCCACACGCTCAAGGCCCTGCCCGCCGCCACGCAGGTGAGCCACACGTTCACCTCGCCGGGCATGAACTTCAACGTGCCGGTCGCGCCTTCCGGAGTCACCACATTCGTGCTCAAGACGGGCAAGGCCGGGCACTACACCTGGCAGTGCTACGACCCCTGCGGCAGCGGCAAGGCCGGCTGGGGCGGCCCGATGGCGATGCACGGCTACATGTCCGGGACGATCACCGTCGCCTAAGCGACACACCCATCCCCGATCTCCCGGCAACCGGCCGGCGGACACTTCTCCGCCGGCCGGTTTTTTCATGCGGGCACCGTGGACACCCGAACCCTTCGCCGGACGCCTGCGTAGTGGAGGGGGAATGGTCCCGACCGACGAGGAGATCCTGGGGGCGCTGCGGGCCGGTGAGCTCGACGAGTCGATGCGGACGCTTGCGCGCGCCTACGGCGGCGGCCTCTACGGCTACGCCCTGAAGCGCCTGGGCGATCCGCAGCTGGCCGAGGAGGTCGTGCAGGAGGTGATGGTGCGTGTGTGGAGGAATGCGGGCCGGTTCAACCCGCGCCGGGGCACGCTCAAGGCGTGGGTGTACCAGATGGCCGGAAACCTCGTCATCGACGCGCACCGGCGCCGGTCGGTGCGGCCCGCGGTGGCACAGCTCGATGCCGCCGACGAGGGCGGCGAGGCCGATCCGCTGGAGCGCGAGATCCTGCGCTGGCAGGTGCAGGAGCTGGTCGCCCAGCTGCGGCCCGAGCATCGCGAGGTGATCGGCCTCGTCCACTTCGAGGGACTGTCGGTGCGGGCGGCCGCCGAGCGGCTGCGCATCCCCGAAGGCACCGTCAAGAGCCGCTGCTACTACGCTCTCGAAAGCCTGCGCGTGGCGCTCGAGGAACAGGGACTGCCGTGACCGACTGCACCGAAGCCCGGGGGATGATCGGGGCCGACCTGCTCGGCCGGCTCGAGCCCGGCGACCGGGCCCGCCTCGACGAGCATCTGCGCGGCTGCCCGGCATGCGCCGAGCAGCGCGCCCGGCTCGAGGCCGTCGTCGCGATGGTCGATCTCGCCGGCCCGCCGGCGACGGTCGAGCTGCCGGAGGGCTTCGAGGAGCGGATCGTCGCGCGTGGTGTCGCCGAGGTCGCGCCGTCGCCGTCGCGGCGCCGCCGGCTGCGCCGGCCGGGCGCAGCGGCCATGCGGATCGCCGTGGCCGGCGTCGTCGCCGGAGCCGTCGTTGCGCTCGCCGTCGCGGCCGCCGTCGGGGCGCTCGGAGGCGGGACGAAGGCCGCCGCGGCGCGGCCGACGTCGTGGGAGGTGACGCTCGTCGCCACGCCTCGCGCGCCCACCGCCAAGGCGGTCGCCTATCTCATCAACCGGCCCGGGGGCGCGACCATCGCGCTGCAGGCCCAGGGGCTGCCCGCGCTGAAGCACGGCGACCGCTGCGTGGTCTGGATCGCCGGGCACAGCGTCTCCTACAGCGCCGGCACGATCCAGATCAGCAATGGCTGGGCGACGGCGATCCTGCGCGCGCCGCACCGGGCGACGCACGGCTCGACGATGCTGATCCTGATCGTGCCCGCCCACGGCGGCACCCCCGAGCCGCTCCTGCGCGGCAAGGTGTGACGGCCGACACGCGCGCCTGAACCTTTCCACGGAGGCCCCCGTATCGGAGCGCATTGCGCACTCCGAGGGAGGTTCTGATGAGACAGGCGAGGGTGATCCTGATGTGCACGGCGGTGATGCTCGCCGTCGCCGCGTCGGCGTGCGGGTCGAGCGGCTCGTCGGCGAGCTCGGCACCGGCCGCCTCGACGAAGGCCAAGGCGCCGGCAGCGATCAAGGTCGCGACCGACGCGTCCGGCCAGCAGGTGCTCGTGAGCTCGACCGGCCGCACGCTCTACAGCTTCGACCCGGATACCAGGGGCGGACAGAGCGTCTGCTACGGCCCGTGCGCACAGGCATGGCCGGCGCTCACCGTCACCGGCAAGCCCGCCCTGGGCCCGGGGCTCGACCCGTCGATGGTCGGGACGATCACCCGCAAGGACGGCACCAGGCAGGTGACCTACGGCGGCTGGCCGCTCTACCTGTTCGCCTTTGACAAGAAGGCCGGCGATACGAACGGCCAGGGCGATGAGCAGGTGTGGTGGCTGATGAACCCGGCCGGCGGCCAGATCCGTCTGCCCGCGACGATCGAGCCGGCGGCGAGCAAGAAGTACGTGACCGACAGCCACGGCTTCACCCTCTACCGGTACGCCCCCGACAAGGGCAGCGGCAAGTCGAGCTGCACGACGGGCAAGTGCGCGCAGGAGTGGCCCGCCGTGACGACCACCGGAGCCCCGAAGGCGGGCGCCGGCCTGACCGGCAAGATCGGCACGACCAGCATCCCCGGCGGGCGCGAGCAGGTCACGCTCAACGGCTGGCCGCTCTACTACTTCGCCCGCGACTCCGGCCCGGGCGAGCACAACGGCCAGGGCAAGTTCGGCGTGTGGTGGGAGATCACTCCGGCCGGCGCCGCGTTCAAGACGAAGGGCGGCGTCTAGGGCCCGAGCCGGCCGACGCGGGCGGATGGGCAGGGCCCCTGGCCCTTCCGCCCGCGTCAGCGCACGTTCATGGGCTGGGACGGCGCGCTCGATCAAACGGGCGGCCGACGTCGCGCGAGCGCTCGGAACCTGCGGAACACCAACTTCAGCGCCGTGATCTGGTCACCGATGAAGTCCAGATGACGGGTAACGGCCCAGACGCCGCCGGGGCGGGCGCGATCGCCTTGGGGGGCGCGATCAGCCAGGTTGTCCTTGCCGTCGCTCATCGGCCGTCCCTGCTCAACGCCGCGCCTCCTGGTCAGTGGTGGCGGCGGCGCTGCGAGGCACGCCGCGCGGCGATCGCCGCGGCCGGCCGCGGCGTGGGCACGTGCGACGGATCGGCCGAGGCGCCGGCCGGGGCCGGCTCCGGCTCGGGGCCGCGCCGCCGGAACGAGATCGCAAACCAGATCAGACCGACGACGAGTGCGGTGCCCGCCACCCAGACGTTGATGCGCTGGCCGAAGACGTGGTCGGCGGGGTCGACCTTCATCGTCTCGAGCGGAAGGCGGATGATGTCGTAGAGCACGACGTAGAGGGCGAACACGGTGCCCGTCGGCACCCGGCGCCAGTAGCGGCGGATGAACCACAGAAGGACGAGGCACGTGCCGGCGTCCCAGAGCGACTCGTACAGGAACATGGGCTGGAAGGTCGCGTCGGCCTGGTAGGGCGCGTAGCGGTGGGCCGGGTCGATCTTCACCGCCCACGGCAGGCTCGACGGGTGGCCGTAGAGCTCCTGGTTGGCGTAGTTGCCCCACCGGCCGAGGGCCTGCGCGAGCACGAGCCCGGGCGCGATGCAGTCGGCGACCCGCCAGAACGGGAGCTTCACCCGCCGGCATCCGATCCACGTCCCCAGCATCCCGCCCAGCACGGCGCCCCAGATGCCGAGCCCGCCCTGCCAGATCTTCGGCGTGTCGGCGAGGTGGTTGGGCCAGAACGCGCCCCAGTCGGTGAGCACGTGGTAGAGCCGCGCGCCGACCAGGCCGAACGGGACCGTCCACACGGCGATCGAGTAGGTCAGGTCAGGATCGATGCCGCGGCGGCGAAACTCGCGCCGGGTGAACCATCCGGCCAGCAGCACGCCACATGCGAGCAACAGCCCGTACCAGCGGGGCTGCAGGTCGCCCAGGCGGAAGATGAAGGGGCTGGACGGGCTGGGGATTGCGAGTGGGATCACGGCGGCGGCGGCGTGTTGCGGCGGGGTCACGAGATCGTAGTCGGCGGCGCCGCCCGGCCGGGTGGGGAGCCGCACTCACCGCTGCGGTGAGGCTCCTCGCCCTTTGGGTGGATAGCGGTCACGTAGTTTCGACGGGTGCCGGTCACGCCGTTTCGGTGGGGGTGCTCCGGCGCCCGGACGCCGACCCATCAGGCATGAACACTCGACTGCGTGGAATCGTTGTGGGGCTGGTGGTCCTGGTGGGCGTGGGCACGCTCGTACCGGTGGCGGCGACGGCGGCGACGCTGAAGCCGCGGACCGTGATGCTGGAGAAGCTGAACGAGGTGCGGGCCGAGCACGGCCTGCGGGCGGTGCTGCCGTCGCCACAGCTGCACGGCGCGGCGCAGCGCCATTCGGACGACATGGTGATCCGCGACTACTTCTCGCACACCGCCCCCGGCGGAGGGACGTTCTACGACCGCATCATGCGCAGCGGCTTCGTCGCGGGGTACTCCTCGTGGGAGGCCGGCGAGACGCTCGCGTGGGGGACCGGCACCCTCGGCAATCCCGGCAGCATCGTCAAGGCCTGGCTGAACAGCCCGGAGCACCGGGCGATCCTGCTCTCGTCCACATGGACGCGCATCGGCATCAGCCGCGCGTGCGGCACCTTCCTCGGCTATTCCGGCGCCTGCGTCTGGACGGCCGACTGGGGTACACGCTCCTAACCGATCAGTCGCCGCCGAGCGCCGGCCGCGCGGCCGGCGCGGGCGGGCGCCGCGCCGACGCGATCCACGGCGTCGCCGCGATGCACAGCACGGCGACGACGCCGTAGGCGGCGCGGTCGCCGACGGTCTGGGCGTGCGCCCCGGCGAAGATCGGTGCGACCAGCGTCGCCATCGCCCACACGATGTTCAGCAGCGCGGCCATGGTGGCGACGCCGATCCCGGCCTCGCGGCCGCCGCGCACGCCCAGCGGGAAGGTGATCGTGTAGATCACCGCCGCGATCGGCCCGCGCACGATCAGGAACGCCACCACCGCGACCGTCGACGTGCTGGCGAGGACGATCACCAGGGTGACGGCCGCCGCCGCCGTTGCCACCGCCCCGATCCCGGCGCTCACCGCCCGGTCGCCGAGCTGGGCGACGCCTGCGCTCGTGCCGATGAAGAGGATCGCCGAGACGGCGAATGCGAGGCCGATGGCAGCGGTCGTGACGCCGTTTCGGTGCAGCTGCAGCGGGACGAGCAGGTTCACGGCACCGCCGAGCAGGCCGCCCAGGGTCATGAGCACGAGGCTCACGCCGACCCGCCGGTCGCGCAGCGCGCTCGAGAGCGCCCGTGTGGTCGCCTCGGCGGCGGGTGTCGTGCGGCCCGTCTCCGAGTGGTCGGCCGCGAGGCCCGCGGCGAGCAGGACGGTCACGGCCGCGGTGACGGTGAACGGCGCCGCGAGCCCGTATCTCTGCACCAGGAACCCGGCGAACGCGGGGCCGGCGACGTTCCCGAGGCCGGCGGTCGTGACGGCGAGCGAGAGGGCGCGCGCCTGGTTGTCGCCGGTCGCCTCGGACAGCCAGGCCAGGCCCGTCGTCCAGAGCACGCCGAAGCCGACGCCGAAGAGCACGCGGGCGGCCAGCAGCTCCCAGAACGTGCCGGCGAGGCCCTGCCCGGCGTCGGCCGCGGCGAGCACCACCATGGCGGCGAGCGTCACCCGGCGCACGCCCATCCGCTCGCCGAGCATCCCCGCGGGGATCGACACGACCAGGATCGCGACGCTCGCGCTCGCGAGCAGCACGCCCGACTGGAGCGGTGACAGGGCGAAGCGATGCGCGAAGACCGGTACGAGCGGCACGATCGCGCTCCACATCACCTCGCCCGCGAACACCGCGGTGTAGAGGAGGAGAACGACCGGGCGCCGCACCCGGGCAGCATGCCAGACGGCATGGCCCGGGCGCGGCGCCGCGCCGTGCCCACCGGCGCGTCTCTAGCGGTGCATCAGCGGATCGAGATAGACATCGTCGATCCGCCAGTTGCCGCCCTTGGCGAGCGGCGTGAACCGGAACTGGACGTACTGCGTGAAGAGCGGCGCGACGCCGCCGAGCATCGTGACCGGCGCCGACATCGGCTCCCAGGCGCTGCCCGACGAGAACGAGCCCTCGTCGGAGACGCCGAGGCCCGAGCCGAGGCCGCCGAGCAGCGCGCCCACACCGCCGCCGTACACGACCTGCACGTGCAGCTGGGAGGCCTGCGAGCCGGAGTTCGAGACGAACGCGCGCATCTCAGTCGAGATCAGGCCGACGCACATCGGCGGCGAGGTGGCGGTGCTGCCCGCGGGCAGCGAGAGCGAGTGGCTGCCGGGGCCGCTGGCCGCGTACGAGTCATTGCCGGACACGACGGCGGCGCCGCCGGTGAGCGTCCAGCCGGCCGAGCCGCTTTCGAGGCCGCCGTCCGGAGCGAGGGCGTAGTTGCCGCGGTCGCCCCACTGGGCGAACACCTGGGATGTCGGGTTCGGGCACACCACGGCGGCGCTGGCTGCGCCGGTCGTGACGGCCATCGCCGCGACGCTCGCGACGACCGTGCCGGCGCCGAGCAAGAGCGCGCGCAGGCGGAGAGAGTTTCGGGCCAACGGGGGGTTCCTTCTGCCGGGGGATTCGGTGGCGGGGCGGATGGGGGAGCCGCCGAGTCACACAGTGGGGAGGATTGCGTCCCGCCGCCTCCCCTGTATTGGTGATCGTGCAGTAGTCAAATTCGACGTTGCACCTGCCGATACAGGGTCAGATGGCCAAGTTCACGGACGACGCCGGCTTCCGCCTGCCGCGACTGCGGTCGCGCCCGCCAGCCGGTGACGACGCGCTCGTCGAGCGTGCCCGCGCCGCCACCCGCCTCGCCCCGCAGCGGCGCGAGGCCCGAGGCACGCTCGCCGTGTCGGCCGCGTTTGCGCTCGCCGTGGCGGTGATCGCCCTGCGCGCACCGGGCGGCGGCGGCCACAGCGCGCTCACCGCGGCGTTGCTCGTCGTGTCGTATGCGCTTGCCGCGCGGGTGCGGTTCGAGGTCGGCTCGGGTCTCGCCGTCCCGACGCAGCTCGTCTTCGTGCCGATGCTGCTTCTGGCCGCGCCGGCAGCGGTGCCGCTCCTGGTCGCGCTCGGCTTCGTCCTGAGCACGCTTCCCGAGACCGTCCGCGGCGACCGCCACCCGCGCCGCCTCGGAACGCACATCGTGAGCGCGTCATACGCGGTCGGCCCGGTGCTGGTGTTCTGGGTCGCCGGCCGTCCCGATGCGACCCTCGCCCCGCGGACGTTTGCGATTCTCGCCGCCGCGCTCGTGGCCCAGTTCGCACTCGACGTGGCCGGCTGGGCCGCGCTCGGGCACTCGCCCCGCGGGCAGGCGCGGGCGCTCATCGCGGCATGGCAGGTCGACGCCGCCCTCACCCCGATCGGCCTTGCGATCGCGGCCGCCGGGGAGGGGCACCCGCTGGCTGTCGCGCTTGCGCTCCCGCTCGTGTGGCTGCTGGCCGAGTTCGCGCGCCAGCGCACCCAGAGCGTCGACCAGGCCATCGAGCTGTCCGAGGCCTACCGCGGCACGGCGCTCCTGCTCGGCGACGTGGTCGAGGCCGACGACTCCTACACCGGCTTCCACAGCCGCGATGTCGTCTCGCTCGTGCTCGGTGTATGCGACCGCCTCGGCCTCGATGCCGAGGTCCGCCACAAGGCCGAGCTGACCGCCCGGCTGCACGACGTCGGCAAGGTGGCGATCCCGAAGAACATCATCCGCAAGCCGGGCCCGCTCACCGCTGAGGAGCGGGCGGTGATCGAGACGCATACCGTCGAAGGCGAGCGCATGCTGATGCAGGTCGGCGGCCTGCTCGAGGCGGTGGGCGCGCTCGTGCGCTCCTGCCACGAGCGCTGGGACGGCGCCGGCTATCCCGACCGCCTGGCCGGCAAGGGGATCCCGCTCGTGGCGCGCATCGTGTGCGCGTGCGACGCCTTCAGCGCCATGACCACCGACCGCCCTTACCGCGCGGCGCTCTCGCACGCCGACGCGGTCGCCGAGCTGCGCCGCTGTGCCGGGACGCAGTTCGACGCCGTCGTCGTCGACGCCCTGATCGCCGTCGCCGGCGAGGGCCGCGCGCCCGGCCTCGAAGCGGCCGCCTGAACGCTCCCGAACGTTCCACGGCGAGATAAGATCGTCTCGCTCGCGGGTCTATCGAGACGGCTCGCGGGCCAGGGGGTCTACGTCTCGGAGGTAGGGTGATCGTGTGGGTGCACGTGCGGTGATGCGCGGGGCAATGGCCTCGTGCGGCGTTGTCGCGGTCTTCGCGGCAGCGGGAGTGGTGACGACGGCTGCGAGCGCAAGCTCGCATGCGGTCGTTCTGAAGGGGAGCTCGCCCGCCTGGGCCTCCCATGCGGCCGTGCGGCCGTCGAAGGCGTCCGGTCGCGTGAACGTCCGCGTCTACCTCGCCCCCCGGGGCGGAGTCGCCGCTCTGCGGGCGGCGGTGAGCGCTGCCTCGACGCCCGGCAGCGCAACCTACGGGCACTACCTGAGCCCGGCCCAGTTCCGGGCCCGGTTCGAGCCGACGGCGGCAGCCGTCGCATCGGTCAGCGCCTGGCTGCGATCGGCCGGCCTGCGCGTCACGGCCGTCGAGGCGTCGCATCGCTACGTCAGCGCGAGCGGCACCGTGGCCGCGGCCGAGCGTGCGTTCGGCGCAAAGCTCAACGTCTACCGCCACGGGGGCACGCTCGTGCGCGCGCCTTCGACCAACGCCCGCATCCCGGCCGCAGTGGCCGGATCGGTGCTCGGCGTCACCGGCCTCAGCACGGCTCCCGTCTTCGTGCGGCCGCAGATCGGGCCGCCGCCGGCAGGGTTCCGAAACGCCCGGCCATGCTCGAAGACGTACGGCACGATCCCGGCGACCGTCGAGTCCGACGGCAAGACGCCCCTGCCCAAGTTCCAGGGCAAGGTGCGTGACTACGCGGTCTGCGGCTACACGCCGAAGCAGTTCCGCGGGGCCTACGGCGTCACGAGCAGCGGCCTGACCGGCAAGGGCCAGACCATCGGCATCGTCGACGCCTTCGCGGCCGGCACGATCCTGAAGGACGCCAACACCTATGCGACGCGCCACGGCGACAAGGCGTTCGCGAAGGGGCAGTTCAGCCAGAACATGCCCAAGACGTTCCATCTGCATCCGAACCAGTGCCAGGCCCCGTCCGACTGGGCCGGCGAGGAGACGCTCGATGTCGAGGCCGCGCACGGCATGGCCCCGAAGGCGCACGTCGTCTACTACGGCGCGCAGAGCTGCCTGAACCAGGACCTGGAGTTCGCACTCGGACGGGTCGACGATCAGGACAAGGTCACGGTCGTCTCGAACTCGTACGGTGGTCCGATGTCCAGCGAGACGTCGGGTGACATCGCCGCCGAGGAGCAGGTCATCCTGCAGGGCGAGATGGAGGGCATCACCTTCCTGTTCTCGTCCGGCGACAACGGTGACTGGGTAACCACGGAGGGCTTCAAGGACACCGACTACCCGGCCTCCGATCCGTTCGCAACGGCGGTCGGCGGTACGAGCACGGCGATCGGCGCGAACGATCACCTGCTCTGGCAGACCGGTTGGGGCACCGAGAAGTACTCCCTCTCGGCCAACGGCAAGGGCTGGACGCCGATCGCAGCCGATCCGTTCCTGTATGGGTCGGGCGGCGGCTACACCACGGCGTTCCCGCGCCCGAGCTACCAGAACGGCGTCGTCACGAGCGGCTCGGGGCGTGCGTTCCCCGATGTCGCCCTGGACGCCGATCCGACGACCGGCATGCTGGTCGGGGAGACGCAGATCTTCCCGAAGGGCACGAAGTACGACGAGTACCGCATCGGTGGTACGAGCCTCGCTTCGCCGCTGATGGCGGGCATGGTCGCCGACGCAGCCCAGCACGCGAAGTCGCGGCTCGGGTTCCTGAACATCGCCATCTACAAGATGGCGGCGGCGAAGATCGGTGCGTTCAACGACGTCGGCTCGATTGCCGGCGCCAACATCCGCCCCGACTTCGCAAACGGTGTGGACAAGTTCAACGGCTACCTCTACAGCGTCCGCACGTTCGATCAGGACTCGAGCCTGACGACGGGTCCCGGTTGGGACGATGTCACCGGCGTTGGCCAGCCGAACTCGGTCTTCCTGACCGCGTTCGGAAGCGGCGGCGCCTGATCTGAACCGAGCGATGGGGCGTCCCGGCTGCGGCCGGGGCGCCCCCCATCGGCGTTCAGCGGGTCAGGCGCGGCAGGAGCGACGAGGCAACGGTGATGCCCAGGGTCGCGGCGACCACGAGCACGGCGAGGTCGGTGCCGACCGCCGCCGGCCGGTCGAGCAGCAGGCCGCG
>DASXZF010000015.1:0-12539 GCA_036502065.1 Gaiellales bacterium | reverse complement strand
CCCGGGGATCTCGACGACCTGGCCGCCGCTGTTCGGGGTCACGTGCAGGGGTGAGACGATGACATACCCCTGCTGGAGGCCGGCCACGGAGAAGGGGAGACGGACTCGGGATTGCGTGCCGATCCGCCCGTAGCATCCGGCGCAGGCGTCGTGGACGACCCTGCGGGCCAGCACGTGGAGCTGCGCGTCGACGATCCGCACGAGCACGACAGGGGCGCTCGACTCGGACACCGCGATTGTCGCCGGGGTGGTCAGGGTGGCTCCGGGCTGCGGGCTCGTCACGTTGAAGGGCGGCAGCAGCACGAGCGGGAGCCGCAGATGCTCGCCGCCGTCTGGCAGCCCGGACGCATTCGCGCTCGAGATGACGAGTGTCCCGTCCTGGATGTGGGAGATGCCGAGCTCGTCGATCGTGAACGAGAACGTCCCCGGGCAGCCGGTGCCGCATGACGCGGCGGACGCGCCGCTGCTGAGCTCGTGCCCGCTCGCATCGAGCAGCTTGAACGTGAGGCCCGCCTCGAAGACGTCGGCGACGCCGCGCACGGTGAACGGCGCCTGCACCGTCGCGCCGGCCTGGGGCGAGGTGACCGAGATCGCCGGTGCGAGCTCGGGGAAGCCCATCGATCGCCGCGTCATCGGGTTCGCCAGCACGAGCCCATCGCTGAGGGCCGTCACCGGTGCGCCGTCGAGGTGCAGCAGCACGCCGCGCACGCCGTGGAACTGCGTCGCCGTGTAGACGAGCTGAGCCAGGCGCAGCCGCTCGGAGCCGGCGCTCCCGCCGGCGGTGAAGTCGGACGTCAGATCGACCGTCGCCACGCCGCCGTGCAGCGAGATTCCGAGCAGCTGCGTCCCTGCCGGGACGGCGCTGCGCGCCCGCTCCGCACGGGTCGGCCCGGAGAGCAGCGCCTGCACTGCGGCGCCGATCACGGCCTTCGTCACGGTTACGCCGCGGGTGAGCGGAAAGAGCTTCCCGCCGCGGGTGAGCCACACCTCGACGCCCATCTTGGCCGGCGTGTGGCTGGTGACCGGCGCCGGGGCGCTGCCCGAGCTCGACGCGATCGATGCGATCCCGTTGGGGCCGCTCGACACGCCGTTCCCGCCCGAGCCGACGACCACGGCGCCGGTGCCGCCGCACGCGGCGGCGACGAGGCAGATGCTGGCGGTGGCGATGGTGCGGGCGGTCATGGTGTCTCCTCGGGAACGGCGCTCAGCGCCGGCAGGTGGACGGTGAATGTGGCTCCGCCTTCGGGGCGTCGGCCCTCGACGGCGATCGAGCCGCCGAGCAGGGCGGCGTTCTCGCGCGCGATGGCGAGGCCGAGGCCGCTGCCGCCGCCGGTGCGGGCGGTGTCGGCCTTGGAGAAGCGCTCGAACAGGCGCGGAGCGAACTCCGCTGCGATGCCGGGGCCGTCGTCTGCGACCTCGATCACCGTGGCCGAGGTGTCGCCGTCGAGGTGGACGTGCGCCCGGCCGCCGCCATGCTCGACGGCGTTCCCCACCAGGTTGGCGACGATCCGCTCGACCCGGCGGCGGTCGGTGGCGACGCTGCGGCCGTCGCCGCCGGAGACGTCGACCCGGCCCTCCCAGCCACGGCTGCGCACGATCGTCTCGACCAGCGGCCGCAGCTCGACCGGCTCGACCCGCACGGCCTCGGCACCGGCGTCGAGCCGCGAGATCTCCATCAGGTCGTCGGTCAGCCGCCGCAGCCGCGCGACGTCGTGGACGAGCAGCCCGGTCAGCCGGGCGGCGTCGGGGGGCAGGTCGGCCGCGTGGCGCTCGAGCAGCGCGGCCTCGTTCACGAGCGCCGTCAGCGGCGTGCGCAGCTCGTGGGCGACGTCGGCGGTGAAGCGGCGCTCGCGGGCCTGGGCCTCGGTGAGGGCGGTGATCTTGGCCTGGAGAGCGTCGGCCATGTGGTTGAACGAGGCCGCCCACTCGCCGAACTCGTCGCTCCCCGTCGCCGGCAGACGGGTGTCGAGCAGGCCCTCGGCCAGCGAGCGGGCGGCGGCGCTCGCCCCCGCGACGGGCGCCAGCGTCCGCCGCGCGAGCAGCGCGCCGGCGATGCCCGAGAGCGCCGCCAGCACGAGCCAGCCGGCGATCAGAATGTCGCGCAGCTGGTCCAGATCGGCCCAGACCTGGGTCTCGTCGTAGAAGAAGTAGAGCTGGGTGTGCTGGGTCGCGATCGGCTCGGCGACCGTCAGGTACGGGACGCCGGCGATCGTCTGGCGCTCATAGGCGACGTCGCCGGAGACGGCGTCGCGGCGCAGGTCGGCGGGCACCGGCAGCCGCCCGGCCGGGATGCGGCCGTCCTGGCCGATCACCGTGGCGAACGTGCCTCGCGTGGCGAAGCGCGACTCCAGGCGCGAGATGTCGCCGGGGTGGCTGTGCAGCGTGACCGCCGCGACGAGCGCGTTCAGCCGGCTCTGCGCGAGCGCGCGGCTCTGCGAGTCGTCGAGGCGCGCATGCCGCACCACGAAGTACGAGCCGACCGCGAGCGCGCCCGTCGAGAGACCGCCGACCAGCACGAAGGCGATCGTGAGGCGGCGGCGCAGGCGCGCTGGACGGATCGGGGCTGGGCTCGGCACGGTCCCATCGTGCGAGGGGCGGGCAACGCCGCCGCCACAGGCGCGTTACGCCGGTGTAACGGTGAAGCGGTAGCCGACGCCGCGCACGGTCTCGATCAGGGCCGGGTGGGCCGGATCGGCCTCGACCTTGGCCCGCAGCCGCTGCACGGCGACGTCGACGAGCCGCGAGTCGCCGAGGAAGTCGTAGCCCCACACCTGGTCGAGCAGCTGCTCACGCGAGAGCACCTGGCCGCGATGGGTGGCGAGGGCGACGAGCAGCTTGAACTCGGTCGTCGTCAGCCCCAGATCGGTGCCGTCGCGGCGGGCCTGGAAGCCGGCCGGGTCGACATCGATGCCGCCCACGGCGAAGGCCCCCGCCTCGCGCGGAGGGCTGCCACGGCGCAGCACCGCGCGCACCCGCGCCGCCAGCTCCGGCATCTCGAACGGCTTGGTCACGTAGTCGTCGGCGCCGAGCTCGAGCCCGACGACGACATCGACCGTCTCGGTGCGCGCGGTCAGCATCACCACCGGCACGCGGCTCGTGCGGCGCAGCTCGCGCAGCACCTCGAAGCCGTCGAGCGATGGCAGCATCACGTCGAGCAGCACGATGTCGTAGGCGGCCAGACGGAACTGGGCGAGCGCCTCGCGGCCGTCGCCGATCCCGGTCACCTGCATGCCGGCCTGGCGCAGGCCGATGCCGACCACCTCGCGGATGGACGCGTCGTCCTCGACCAGCAGCACCCGCTCGTCCACGCGGGGAGCGTACCGACAGGCGCGGTCAAGTACGCTTGCGCCTCGATGCAGGTCGCGGTCCTGAACGGGGTCAACCTGAACATGCTGGGCAAGCGCGATCCGGCCGTCTACGGCACGATGACGCTCGTCCAGCTCGAGACGAAGGTCTACCAGTGGGCGCAGCAGCTGAATGCGAGCGCGCGCTGCTTCCAGACGAACAGCGAGGGTGCGTACGTGTCGATGATCCACGAGGCCGTGTCGGGCACGGATGCCCTGATCGTGAACCCGGGCGCCTGGACGCACTACAGCTACGCCATTCGCGATGCGCTCGAGATCTTCCCGCGGCCGATCGTCGAGGTGCACCTGTCCGACATCGAGAGCCGCGAGGAATGGCGGCGCACGTCGGTGATCGCCGACGTCGTGTCGCTGCGCATCATGGGCAAGGGGCTCGACGGCTATCACGAGGCGCTCGAGCACGTGACCGGGAGGAGCTCATGAATCACGCAGCCAGGCTCGATGCCGCCCGTGCGGCGATGGGGCGGGCGCAGGTCGAGGCGATGCTCGTCTCCGGCCTCGTGAACATCCGCTACCTGACCGGCTTCACCGGATCGAACGCGCTCGTCGTGATCGGCCCGGATACGGCCACGCTTCTGACCGACTTCCGCTACCAGACCGCGTCGGAGCCGCTGCGGGCGTGGGTCGACGTCGAGCTTGCCGAACGCGACGTGATCCGCACGGCCGCCGAGCGCCTGGACGGCCTCACCGGTGGCGCGCTTCGGGTCGGCTTCGAGCCTGCCCAGATGACCGTCGAGCGGTACGCGCTCCTGGACGAGTGGCACGAGCGGCTGATGCCCGTCCCGGGCCTCATCGAGGGCCTGCGCATCGTCAAGGACGCCGAGGAGCTCGACGCGGTGCGGGCGGCGGCGGCGCTGATCGAGCCGGTCTACGCGCGTTTGGCCGGCGAGGGCCTCACCGGCCGCGAGGAGATCGAGGTGGCCTGGCACGTGCGCGAGCTCTTCCACGAAGGCGGCGCCGACGGCCTCGCGTTCGAGACGATCGTCGCCTCGCACGAGCGCGGCGCCCAGCCGCACGCGCACCCCGGTCACGACCGGATCGGCGCCGACACGCTGATCACGATCGACCTCGGCTGCGTGCTCGACGGCTACTGCTCGGACTGCACGCGCACGTTTGCGACCGGCACGCCGCCCCCGGCGCTGGCCGAGGCCTACAGGATCTGCCTCGAGGCCCAGCTCGCCGCGATGGCCGCCGTCAAGCCCGGCGCCCGCGCGTCGGACGTCGACGGCGCAGCGCGTGACGTGATCGCGGCGGCCGGCCACGGCGAGCACTTCGGCCACCCCGTGGGGCACGGCGTCGGCCTCGACATCCACGAGAGCCCGCGCCTGGGCGCCACGACGAGTGCAACCCTCGAGCCCGGCATGGTCGTCACAGTCGAGCCGGGCATCTACGTGCCGGGCATCGGCGGTGTCCGGATCGAGGATCTGGTCATCGTGACCCCGACCGGAGGCGAGCGGCTCACCATGTACCCTAAGGATCTCTCCGTGGTCGGGTAGGACCGGGGCCGACGCATGATCTCCACCAACCAGTTCAAGAACGGGATGCACATCGAGGTGGACGGCACCGTCTACCGCATCGTCGACTTCCAGCACGTCAAGCCGGGCAAGGGCGGCGCCTTCGTCCGCACCAAGCTGAAGGCGCTGGAGTCGGGTGGCGTCGTCGACAAGACCTTCCGGGCGGGCGAGAAGATGCCGCGCGTGCACACCGAGGTGACGAACGTCACCTACCTCTACAACGACGGCTCCGACGTCGTGCTGATGGACTCCGAGAGCTTCGAGCAGATCCAGCTGCCCGCCGACTCCGTCACCGAGGAGCTGCGGTTCATGAAGGAGAACGACACCGTCCAGCTCCTGCTCGTCGACGGCAAGCCCTCGAGCCTGCAGCTGCCGGCGTCGGTCGAGCTCGAGGTGGTCGAGACCGAGCCCGGCGTCCGGGGCGACACCGTGTCGAACGTGACCAAGCCGGCAACGCTCGAGACGGGCGCGGTCGTCTCGGTGCCGATGTTCGTGAACGTCGGCGAGCGGATCAAGGTGGACACCCGCGAGGCGCGCTACATCTCACGGGCGTGACCCGGATCGTCGACACCACCGTCCGGCTCCTGTCCCAGCAGCCGCTGGCCGGCAACGCCTCGACCGCGACCGTGCTCGAGGTGGCCGAGATCCTCGACGGCGCCGGCTTCGCCGGCCTCGAGGTGTCCGGCGGCGGGTGCTTCGACGCCGCCGTCCGGCGGGGAGTCGAGAGCCCCTGGGACCGGATCCGGGCGCTGCGGGCGCGGTGCACGCGCACGCCGCTCCAGATCGCGGTGCGCGGCCGGTTCCTGGTCGGATCGCGGCCCGTCTCGGACGACCTCGTGCGCCGCTTCATCCTCTCGGCGGCCGAGAGCGGCATCGACGTGTTCCGGCTGCACGACCCCCTGAACGACGTCGAGAACCTGGCCGCCGCGGCCGCAGCCGTGCGTGAGGCGGGTGGGCGGCTCTACGCCGGTCTGGCCTTCTCGGGCCAGATGGGCAACCTGGAGCGGGTGATCGAGAAGGCGCGCCGCCTCGCCGACCTGGGCGCCGAGCGCGTCCTCCTGCACGACTCGGCCGGCGCGCTCGATCCGGGCACGTGCGGCACCGTCGTCGAGCGCCTGGCCGAGGCGGCCGGCGTGCCGGCCGGCCTCTACTGCCAGGGCACGGGCGGAAAGGCGCTCGCGATGGCCGTCGAGGCCGCCCGCCACGGGGCCGAGCCGATCGCCGTCGCCGCCTACCCGGTGGCGTCGCTCCTGAACCGCGTCTCGGCCGAGGTGCTGTGCGAGGCGCTGGCCGGGCTCGGCCTCGAGCACGGCGTCGACGTCGACCGTGTCTGGGAGGCGTCACGGTTCATCGATGCGCACGTCACCTCGCGGATGCCGGCCCTGCCGGTGCCGCCCCGCATCGCGCTTCGCACGGCCATCACCCGCCTGCCGGTCGGCCTGGTCGCCGACATCGACGCCCGCCTGCGCGCGGCCGACGCCCTCGACCGGCTGGACGAGGTGCTGTCCGAGCTGAACCGCGTGCGGGCCGACTGCGGCACGGCGCCGCTGGCCCAGCCGATCGGCGGGATCCTGGCCGGCCAGGCCGTGATGCACGTGCTGACGGCGCGGCGCTGGGCCGAGGTCTCCGACGGCATGCGCGAGCTCCTCTCCGGCGCCTACGGCACGCCGCCGCTCCCGTTCGCGCCCGAGGCGGCAGCCCATGCCGTCGCCCTGCCGCTCGTGCCGGAGCCCGACATGGACGACCTGCGCTCCGAGGCCGGCGGCGTCGGCAGCGAGGAGGACCTGCTGCTGCTCGCCCTGTTCGGCGAGGACGCATCGCGGCTGCTGGCCGGCCTGCGCGGGCGCGGCGCCGCGGCGGAGCCGCCCGGCGAGGCGATCGACCACGGCCAGTCCGAGCGCATCCGCGAGCTGATCCGGATGCTCGAGACGTCCGATGTCGACGAGCTGACGGTCGAGGACGGGCCGCTGCGGATCACCGTCCGCAAGCAGGAGGAGCAGCGCTACGTGCCGGCGCCTGTCGCCGCCGCTCCGCGCGAGGCGGCGGTCGCCGAGGCCGAGGTGTCCTCGGCGATCAAGCTCGAATCGCCGATGGTGGGCACCTTCTACCGCTCGCCGTCGCCCGCCCAGCCGGCGTTCGTCGACGAGGGCGACCGGGTCGAGGTGGGGCAGACCCTGTGCATCCTCGAAGCCATGAAGCTCTTCAACGAGTACAAGTCCGACCACGCCGGCGTCATCCGCCGGATCCTGGTCGACAACGCCCAGCCGGTCGAGTTCGGCCAGCCGCTCTTCGAGCTCGAGCCGGCCTGACCCCGTGCTCCGGCGCGTCCTGATCGCAAACCGGGGCGAGGCGGCCGTGCGCATCGTCCGCGCCTGCCACGATCTCGGCATCGAGGCTGTGGCGGTGTACTCGACGGCCGATCGCGACGGCCTCTGGGTCACCCTGGCCGACCGCGCGGTCTGCATCGGCCCGCACCAGCCCTCGCTGAGCTACCTGAACGTCCAGAACCTCGTCGCCGCCGCCGAGACGACCGGCTGCGATTCGGTGCACCCCGGCTGGGGCTTCCTGGCCGAGAGCGCGGGGTTCGTGCGCGCCTGCGTCGACAACGACCTCGTGTTCATCGGCCCGTCGGCGGAGTCGATGGAGGTGATGGGCGACAAGAGCCGCGCTCGCACGTCGATGCAGGCGGCCGGCGTCCCGCTCGTGCCGGGCTCGCCCGATCGCCTGAGCGGCGCCGACCACGCCCGCCGCATCGCCTCTGACCTCGGTTATCCGGTGCTGCTCAAGGCCGTTGCCGGCGGCGGTGGCCGGGGCATGCGGCTCGTCGACGATCCGGTCGACATCGAGGACGCCTACGGCATGGCGTCGTCCGAGGCGCTGGCGTCGTTCGGCGACGGCGGCATGTATCTCGAGAAGGCGGTCGTGAACCCGCGCCACGTCGAGATGCAGGTGCTCGCCGACGGCGAGGGTGGCGTGCTCGTGCTCGGTGAGCGCGACTGCTCCGTGCAGCGGCGCCACCAGAAGCTGATCGAGGAGGGGCCCTCGCCCGCGCTCGACCCGCAGACGCGGGCGCAGATGGCCGACGCGGCGACGCTCGCCTGCACCGGCTGCGGGTACCGCAACGCCGGCACCGTCGAGTTCCTGCTCGACAGCGACGGCCGCTTCTACTTCATCGAGATGAACACTCGCCTGCAGGTCGAGCACCCCGTCTCCGAGCTCCTGACCGGCGTCGACCTCGCGTGCCAGCAGCTGCTCCTGGCCGGGGGCGGCGCGCTGCCCGCGACCGGCCTCGCGCCGCTGCGCGGGCACGCGATCGAGTTTCGGATCAACTGCGAGGATCCGTCGCGCGACTTCCGGCCGGCGGCGGGCACCGTCACCGACCTGCGGCCACCGCTCGGGCCGGGCGTGCGCTTCGATACCCACGCCTACCCGGGCTACAAGGTGCCGCCGTTCTACGACTCGCTGCTCGCGAAGCTGATCGTGTGGGGGGCCGATCGCACCCAGGCGCTCGCTCGCTCGCGGCGGGCTCTTGGCGAGCTCGGGATCGAGGGTGTGACGACCACGCGCGAGCTCTTCCTCGACATCGTGCGCGAGCCGCGGTTCGCGTCGGGCCGCTACACCACCGCCTATCTCGAGGACGCCCGTGCGGCGCTGCCCTCGCTGGGCGAGGGGGTGGCGGCGTGAGCATGCGGCTCGGCACCGCCACCGTCGCGGACGAGGCCATCGTCTCGATCGTCCGCGGCGCGGTCGCCGGCGTTCCCGGCGCCAGGCTCGACCTGCCCGGGCGCGTGTCGCGGGTGATCCCGGGCCGGCGCGACCCGGTCGAGTGGACCGTCAGGGGCGGCACCATCACGTTCGACGTCGACGTCTGCGCCGGCTACGGCCGCGTGCTGCCCAAGCTGGCCGCGTCGGTGCGCGACGCGGTCGCCGCGCACGTGACCACGATGACAGGCCTCGAGGTGCGGACCGTCGACGTGACGGTGACCGGCATCGACCGGGCCGGGGCGGAGCGATGAGCGAGAGCCGGCGCACACAGCGGCGCGCCGCCGCCTTTCTGCTCTACCAGCGCGACCTGACCGGGTCGGAGTTCGCACCGCTCTTCGCCGCGTACGAGCGCGACAACGGCGTGCCGCCGGGCGACTTCGCCCAGACGGCGGTCGAGGGGGTGTGGGGGCAGCGCGAGCAGCTCGACGCGGTGATCGACGCCGCGGCCAACGACTGGACGGCCGAGCGCATGGCGGTGCTCGAGCGCAGCATCCTGCGCCTGGCGGTGTGGGAGCTGCGCGCCGGCGAGGTGCCGGCCGGCGTCGCGATCGACGAGGCCGTCACCCTGGCCAAGCGCTACGCCTCGCCCGAGGCGGGGTCGCTCGTGAACGGCATCCTGGGCCGCGTCGCCCGCGAGCAGGGGGTGGGGAAATAGACGAGCCGAAGCTGGAGCGTCTGGCCGCCGACCTGGAGGCCTTAGGCGCGCGTTTGGAGGCGGGCGAGCTCGGCGCCGACGAGGCCACGGCGCTGCTCGAGGAGATCACGGCGCTCGTGCACGAGGCCGTCGACGTCCTGGAGCGCGCGGGCGAGGATCTGGAAACGGGCGAAGGCGAGTCGCCGCGCGCCTGACCCGGGTCGGACCCGGGAAACGGGGGCGTGTCTCAGGACACGATGGCCGAGGAATTCGCGCGGATGGCTGCCAAGACGTCGTCGCGGCCGATCATCTGGCCCGGCAACACGAGCTTTCCGATCCGCCCATTCAGCCTCAACCAGACGTCCCCGTGTTTGTCGTTGGTCCCGGTGACGGCCGTCTGGACTGCCGCAATCGCATCCCAGGGCGCGTGATGTTGGCGCGGGAGCACGAAGCTCGTCCAGCTGAGGCCGTCGGGGCTCGCGCTGGCACGACGCGGGCAAACTCGGTCAAAGCGGGGACTGTCCCCGATACCCTGACGGAATGAGTGGCCCCGTCATTGCCGAGATCGGCGTCGAGGAGCTCCCCGAGCTGGAGCCGCTGTGGCGCGCGCTTCACCGCCATCACCGCGCGGTCGCGAACGTGCGCGTGCTGGCCGACGACGACCTCTCGTGGCAACGCCGGCGCGGCTGGTACCGGTCGATGCTCGAGGCCGGCGCCGCCTTCACGCTCGTCGCCCGGCGGGGCGCGGAGGCCGTCGGCTACGCCTACGTCCATATCCGCCCCGGCGACGACGACACCTGGCCCGTCGGGGCGCGGATGGCCGAGCTCGTCTCGCTCGCGGTGGCGCCCGACGAGCGCGGGCGCGGCACCGGCACGGCGCTCATGGACGCGGTCGACGCCGAGCTCGACCGCCGCAGCATCCACGACCTCGAGGTCGGCGTCATGGCCGGGAACGAGCGCGCGATCGCCTTCTACGAGCGCCGCGGCCTGCGCGTCGGCGAGCTCCTGCTGTTCCGGTTCGGAGGCGGGCGGTGAGCACCTCGACTCGCCTGGACGTGCTGATGGCCGAGCGCGGCCTGGCCGAGTCCCGCAGCCGCGCGCAGGCGCTGATCATGGCCGGCCGGGTGCTCGTCGAGGGCGCCGTCGTGACCAAGGCGGGGTCCCCCGTGCCGGCGACGGCCAGGGTCGAGCTGGTCACCCCGCCGCGCTACGTCTCGCGCGGCGGCGACAAGCTCGAGACGGCCCTGCGCGCGTTCGCGGTCGATGTCACCGCCGCGCGCTGCCTCGACCTGGGCGCGTCCACCGGCGGGTTCACCGACTGCCTGCTGCAGCACGGCGCCGCGCACGTGGTATGCGTCGACGTCGGCCGAAACCAGCTGCACGAGCGGCTGCGCGCCGACGAGCGCGTCACCGCGATGGAGGGCGTGAACGCCCGCCGGCTCGACTGCGCCTCGTTGCCCTACGCACCGGACATGATCACCGCGGACGTGGCGTTCATCTCGCTGCGGCTGGTGCTGCCGCCGGCGCTCGCGTGCGCCGATCCGCGCTGGCGCGCGCTCGTGCTCGTGAAGCCGCAGTTCGAGGCCGGCCCGCGGGACGTGCGCCACGGCGTCGTCCGCGATCCCGGGGTGCGGCAGCGGGTGTTACAGGAATTTTGCGCCTTCGTCGCGTCGGAGGGGGCGCGCGTGCTCGGCGTGTGCGATTCTTGTCACCCGGGGCCTGCCGGGAATCGCGAGTACGTCGTGCACATGGCCGCGGCCGGGCATCCGGCGGCGCAGGAGGGACGAGTCGATGTCGAACGAGCGATCGCAGACGCCGTTTCCGGTGCCTGACCGCCTTGTGGTGGAGCGGATCGCGCTGATCACCCACGGCAAGCCCGAAGTGATCGGCGACGCGCCGCGGCGCCTGCGTGAGGTGGCCTCGGCGTGTGGCGTCGAGGTGGGCGGCGAGGGCGAGGCCGACCTGGCCGTCGTCCTCGGCGGCGACGGCACGATGCTGCGCGCCCTGCAGCGCTACCTCGGCACCGGCGTGCCGTCGATCGGCGTCAACTTCGGCCGGGTCGGGTTCCTGACCAGCATCGAGGCTGACGACCTCGAAGACGGGCTGCAGCGGGCGTTCTGCGGCGCGCTCGACGTGGTCGAGCTGCCCACGGTCACCGCCACGACCGCCGCCGAGAGCGTCACGGGGGTCAACGATGTCGTGCTCGCAAGCGCCGTCCAGGGCCGGATGGCGCTGATCGAGTGGCGCGTCGACGGCCAGTCGCTCGGCGTGCTCGGGTGTGACGGCGTGATCGTGGCGACGCCGACCGGCTCGACGGCGTACAACCTCTCCGCGGGCGGTCCCGTGCTGGCGTGGGGCACCGACGGCTTCGTGGTCACCTTCGTCTCGCCGCACTCGCTGCATGCCCGCTCGATGGTGCTCGGCCGCGCCCACCATGTGCAGCTCGAGAACCGCTCGGCGGACGTGCCCGTCCAGGTGATCGTCGACGGCCACACGGCCGGCCGGGTCGAGCCCGGCGGCGTGCTGGACGTGCGCCAGTCCGACGCCTCGGCGACGCTCGGGCGCACTGCCGGGACGTCGTTCTTCCGGCGCTATCTCGAAACGTTCAGCCACTGATCCCGTCCGCTCGCGGCCGCATACTGTGACGACGATGCTCCTTCGTCTCCACATCGAGAACCTCGCCCTGATCGAGCGCGCCGACCTCGAGCCGGCGCCGGGCCTGAACGTGCTCACGGGCGAGACCGGCGCGGGCAAGACGATGCTGGCCGAGGCGATCGGCCTGCTGGCGGGCGCCCAGGCCGGTTCGGGCCTGATCGGGCCGCACGCCGAGGAGGCCTACGTCGAGGCCGAGTTCGAGCTGCCCGACGGATTCTTCGAGACTGCGGGGCTCGAGGCCGTGCGCGATCTGCGCCCCGACGGCGAGGACACGCTCGTCGTGGCCCGGCGGCTGCTTCCGAGCGGCCGCAGCCGCGCGCTCGTGTGGGGCCGCACGTGCGCCCGCGCCGACCTCGAAGCGCTGGGCGAGCGCCTGCTCGAGGTGTCGTCCCAGCACGAGGCCCGCCGGCTCGCCCAGCCGTCGCGCCAGCTCGAGCTCCTCGACGCCTACGCCGGGTGCGACGACCAGCTCGCCGTGATGGCGCTCGCGTGGCGCGAGCGGCGCACGGCCGAGTCCGACCTGGCGGCCGCGCGCGCGCAGGCCAGCGACGCCGCCCGCCGCAGGCTCGACCTCGAGGATCTCGTCGGCCGGGCCGATGCCGCGGCCGT
>DASXZF010000014.1:0-4501 GCA_036502065.1 Gaiellales bacterium | reverse complement strand
TGACGCTGATGGGCCGAAACGACGCGGCCGCGGAGGCTGCGCGCGAGGCGCTGCGGATCGCACCCGAGAGCGCGACCGCACATGCCGCCCGTGGCCTGCAGCTCCTGCATGCCGGCGACCGAGAGGGCGCCCAGGCGGAGTACCGCGAGGCGCTGCGGCTCGATCCGCAGTCGAACTGGGCGCGGCTGGGGCTGATCGAGGCGCTCAAGGCCCGAAACCCGGTCTACCGGAGAGTCCTGCGCGGTCTGCTCCTGCTCCAGCGCTCAGCCGGCCGTGCCGTCACTGACGGCGCGCGCTTCAACTGGGCGCCGCTCATCATCGCGCTCTTCTTGGTGGGGCTCTTCCAGGGCATCTCGAACTCTCCCGCCCTGCGGCCGCTGTTCATCGCCGGCCTCGTGCTCGTCTACGCGGCGATCGTCGTCGCATGGGCCGCACGGCCGCTCTTCAACGGGGTGCTCCTCCTCACCGCCGACGGACGCCACCTGCTCACGCCGGAGGAGAGGCGCGAGGGGACGCTCGTCGCGGCCTGCCTCGCGACGGCCGCAACCATGGGCGTCCTGTGGGCGCTCACGGACGGACGCGCGTTCGCGCTCGCAGGCGTGTCCATGACGGTGGTGTCGTACCTCGTCGTGGCCGCCACCGTCTGCACGCGGCCGTGGCGGAGGTGGCTGCTGTGGGTGCTCGGCAGCACCTCGGTGGGCGTCATGCTCGCCGGCGTCGCAGCCTCGGTCGCTTCCCATGGCGGCGCCCTCCCGGATGGCAGCCCCGTGGGGCTGATGGTCCTGGCGCCCGGATTCGCAACCGCGGCATCGATCGTGGTGGGGCGCTCGCGACGGTCGCGCGGACTCGTGACGCTCTCGAGTTTTCGGAGAACGCCGGGCCTCACCCGATCGGACACCGAGCCGATGGCACCGGCGCGGCGCTGGGTGGCCTGGCCGCTGCTGGCGTTCGGTCTCGTGGCCGGCATGGGTCTGCTCGGGTCGCTGCACGGCGGCGCCCGGCTCGGCGGAGGCGCGTTCTGTGCGACAGCGTTCGCGGCTGCGGTCGTCCTTCCCGCCGTCCGGCCGGTCGTCCGTCGTGCCCGCGCGTCGTCCGGGAGGCCCGCGCTCATCCTGCTCGCAGCGCTCGCGACGGCCGCGCTCGGGAGCGGAGCAGCCGCCGTCGCGACCAGGCGCGTGCCGGTCGAGGGCGGCTTCGCCCTCGCGCTGCTCCTGCTGGCTGCGTGCGCGCTCGTGCTCGGTGCCGACACGCCCGCGCGGCGGCGTCGCCTGGCGGCGTGGGTGGCGGGCTGTGCGCTCCTCGTCGTCGCCTGCGGGGTGGCGGCGCTGCTCGGCGGGCGCACGCACGGGCCGGACTCGGCGCTCACCGGGCCGCTCGCGACCTGGGCCGGCGCCGGTCTGTTCGGCCTGCTCCTGACGCCGCTCCTGGCGCGGGTGCGCCGGCCGCGGCGCCTGGTCGCGCGCACCTAGCCGGCCGCGGCCAACCCCTCGAGCCCGCCCTGGCGCAGCCGCGCAGCGCACGCCGCGAAGGCGGCGGCGAAGCCGTCGACCTCGGGGGCCGTCGTGTGCAGGCCGAGCGAGACCCGAACGACGCTGCGCGTGTCCTGCGCGGACATGCCCTGCGCGAGCAGGACATGGCTCGGCTCGGCGTCGGCCGCCGAGCACGCGGAGCCCGCGGCAACGGCGTAGCCCTCGCGGTCGAGCGCAAGCACGAGCAGCTCGGCGCGGATGCCCGGAACGAGGACGAGCAGATGGCCGGGCAGGCGCTCGACATCTGCCGAGACGATGGTGGCGTCCTCCGCCAGCGCCGCCTCGAGGCGGGTGCGCAGCTCGAGCCGGGCGTCGCCGGCCGAGCGCGTTGCCGCGAGCGCGGCCGCGAACCCCACGATGCCGGCGACGTTCTCGGTGCCCGAGCGCAGGCCGGCCTCCTGGCCGCCGCCGAGCACGAGCGGCGGCATCGCGGCGGGTGTGCGCGCGACGAGGCAGCCCACGCCCTTCGGGCCGCCGAGCTTGTGCGCCGAGAGCGCCAGAGACTCGACGCCGGCAACGTCAAGCCCGACCGGGAACGAGGCCGCCGCCTGGACGGCGTCGCAATGGAACGGGACGCCGACCCCGGCGGCGACGGCCGCAAGGCGCTCGATCGGCTGCACGACGCCCGTGACGTTGTTCGCCCACATCACCGCTGCCAGGCGATCGCCGGGCCGCACCAGCCTGGCGAACTCCTCGGCGTCGATGACGCCTTCGCGATTCACCGGCGCCCAGGCCACCTCGAACCCGCGCCGCTCGAGCTCGCGGGCCGGCTCGCGCACGGCCGGGTGCTCGATCGCGCTCACGACGACGCGTCCCGGCGGCGTGCCGGCGAGCCCGAACACGGCCTGGTTGTCCGCCTCCGAGCCGCCGGACGTGAACACGACCTGGCCCGGCTCGGCGCAGAGCAGGCCGGCGACGGTCTGGCGGGCCTCCTCGAGCGCGGCCCGCGCGACCCGCCCGTAGCGGTGCGGCTCCGAGGGATTGCCGAACTCGGCGGAGAGGTACGGCTCCATCGCCGCGCGCGCCTCATCGCCGACGGGTGTCGTGGCGGCGTGGTCGAGATAGACGCTCACGCCGCTCCGCGCACTGGGGCCTGGCCCCTCGGTGCGGGGCCAGGCCCCACGCCAAACACAGAGCGGGGGGACCGAGGTCCCCCCGCCGATGATGCCGGTGCCTGGGGCTCGGCGGTCGGCCACTCTCTGGATGCTTCGGCCGCTCCGACCTCGCCCCGGCGCTTGAGGTGTTCGCACGACGAAAGTGAGGTGCGCGTAACGGAAATGGCGCCGGCTCTCACAGCGTAGCCGGTCCTTCGGGATCCGTCACCACCCGGATCCCGTACTGGCGCAGCTCCTTCTCGGTCGCCGGCGTGGGCGCCCCCGTGAGCGGGTCGACGCCTCCCTGCCCCTTGGGGAACGCGGTGACGTCGCGCAGCGACACGGCGCCTGCCAGCAGCATCACCAGCCGGTCGATCCCGAAGGCGATGCCGCCGTGCGGCGGTGCGCCCATCTCGAGCGCGCGCAGCAGGAACGAGAACTTCTCCTCGGCCTCGGCCTCGGAGATCCCGAGCATCCGGAATACCCGCTTCTGCACCTCGGGCTTGTGGTTACGGATCGAGCCACCGCCCACCTCGTTTCCGTTCAGGACGAGGTCGTACTGGCGCGCCCTGGCCGCCGGCGGGTCGGATTCGAAGTCCGCCTCGAACTCCGGCTCGGGAGCGCTGAACGGGTTGTGTGCGGCCTTCCACCGCTTCTCCTCGGCGATCCACTCGAACATCGGAAAGGCCGTCAGCCACAGGAAGTTCCAGCCCTCGCCGATCAGGCCGAGCCGCTCGCCCAGATGCAGCCGCAGCGGGCCGAGCACACGCACGGCGGCTTCGCGTTCGTCGGCGACGAGCAGGATCGTGTCGCCCTCGCCCGCGCCGATGCCGGCGATGATCGCCGCCACCTCCGCATCAGAGAGGAACTTCGCGATCGGCGAGCGCACCTCGCCGCCGGCGGTCACCTGCAGCCACGCGACGCCCTTGCCGCCCCAGCCGCGGGCGAAGTCGACCAGGCCGTCGAAGTCCTTGCGCGAGAACTCCAGGGCGCCCGGGACGGCGAAGCCGCGCACGACGCCGCCCGCGTCGATCACGCCGCGGAACGCGTTGAACTCGGTGCCGCGCAGCGCGTCGGTCACGTCGGCGATCTCGCAACCGAAGCGGGTGTCCGGCTTGTCCGACGCGAAGCGCAGCATCGCCTCGTCGTGGGTCAGGCGCGGGAACGGCAGCGGCAGGTCGACGCCGAGCACCGTGTTCCATACCGCGGCGAAGAGGCCCTCGATGAGCGCATGCAGCTCGTCCGGCTCGACGAACGCGAGCTCCATGTCGAGCTGGGTGAACTCGGCGGTGCGGTCGGCCCGGGTGGCCTCGTCGCGGAAGCAGCGGGCGATCTGGTAGTAGCGCTCGAAGCCGGAGATGACGTAGAGCTGCTTGTAGGTCTGCGGCGACTGCGGCAGCGCGTAGAACTTGCCCGGGTGCGTGCTCGTCGGGACGAGGAACTCGCGCGCGCCCTCGGGCGTCGACTTGTACAGGATCGGCGTCTCGAGCTCCCAGAAGCCGTTGTCCTCGAGGTAGCGGCGGATCGTCTGGGTGAGCTTGAACCGCACCCAGATGTTGTGCCGCATCTCGTCGCGGCGCAGGTCGAGGTAGCGGTGGCGCAGGCGCAGGGTCTCGTCGACGCCCTCGTCGTCGAGCTGGAACGGCAGCACCGGCGCGGTCGAGAGCACCTCGAGCCGCTCGACGTGCACCTCGATCCGACCGGTGTCCAGGCGCGGGTTCACCGTCTCGGGCGAGCGCGCCCGCACGACGCCCTCGGCCTGGACGACGTACTCGGCCCGCAGGCCATGGGCGATCGCGTGCGCATCGGCGTGCTCGTCCGGGTTGAAGACGAGCTGGACGAGGCCGGCCTGGTCGCGCAGGTCGACGAAGATGAGCC
>DASXZF010000013.1:0-30786 GCA_036502065.1 Gaiellales bacterium | reverse complement strand
CGGCGCGAGCAGCTGCCTGGCGACGCGCGAGACGTCGTCGACCGTGACGGCGTCGAGCCCCGCCAGCACGTCGGGGATCTCTCGCGGCCGGCCCTCCTGGATCGTGCCGCGCAGCCCGAAGCCCACGATCGAGCGCGGATCCTCGAGCCCGAGCACCAGCCGGCCCTTGAGCATGTTGCGGGCCTTCGTGAGCTCGTCCTCGGGCACGCGCTCGGTGACGATGCGCTGCAGCTCGGCGACGATCGTGGTGACGGCCTCGTCGGCGCGCTTGAGATCGACGCCCGCCTGCGAGAAGAGCGAGCCGGCCTCGGCGTACTGGCCGTGCTGGGCGCCGAGGTAATAGGCCAGCCCGCGCCGCTCGCGCACCTCGGTGAAGAGGCGCGACGACATGCCGCCGCCGAGGATCGCGCCCATGACCTGCATCGTGTAGCGGTCGGGGTGCGTCGTCGGGATGCCGCGCACGCCGAGGCGCAGATGCGCCTGATCGGAGTCGCGCTTGTCGAGCTGGACGCGCGGCGCATCCTGCTCGACGACCGTCGGCGCCGGTGCGCCCGTCTTGCGATCCTCGAGGTGGCCGAACTGGCGCTCGACCTCGGCCAGGAACTCGCCGTCGACCGCCCCCGCGGCTCCGACGACCATCCGCCGCGGCGTGTACCAGGCGCCGAGATAGTCGAGGAACGTCTGCCGGCCGGCGGCGCGGATCGTGTCCTTCGTGCCGATGATGTCCCAGCCCAGCGGCTGGTCGCCGAACAGGAGCTCGTCGTAGACGCTGTCGACGTGGTCGCGGGGCGTGTCGACGTACATGTTCAGCTCCTCGATGATCACGCCCTTCTCGCGCTCCACCTCCTCGGCGTCGAACTTCGAGTTCAGGAGCTGGTCGGCGAGGACGTCGAGCGCGAGCGTGCGGTGCTCGGCGGCGCACTTGATGTAGTAGCCGGTGTACTCCTTGCTCGTGAAGGCGTTGAACTCGCCGCCGATCCCGTCCACCTCGGCCGAGATGTCCTTCGCCGTCGGGCGCCGCTCGGTGCCCTTGAAGAACATGTGCTCCGCGAAGTGGGCGATGCCGTTCGTCGGGGGAGTCTCGTAGCGACTGCCGGCGGCGAGCATCACCATCACGGCGACGGACTTGGCTGCGGGCATGGGGGCGGTCACCACGCGCAGGCCGTTTGGGAGAGTGGTCTTCTGGAACATGGCGCGTATCGTAGTGCCGCCGGGGGCGTCAGGAGACCGGCCCGTTGGCCCGGCAGCTCTGCGCGATTCCGGCCGGGTTGCCGGCGGCCGCCTGGGCGTACGTGCGCTTGTCGAACTGCAGGCCGCCGTCGGAGGCGTAGATCTCGAAGGGCGGCTTGACGCTCGCCGGCGGAGCGACGTTCTCGGGCGAGCCGGGCGGCGCGACCACGATGTGATGGCGGACGATGTCGGCCAGCGCGGCCTGGGCACGCTTCTCGCCCGGGACGTCATGCGCACGGATGCGGCCCACCCAGTAGCACTCCCACGAAACCTGGGAGATCCCGACCGCCATGCCGCCGGGCTCGTTCCGCGAGGTGACGGTGTTCGGAGCCAGGGTGCGGTGGGGCCAGTGCTCGCCCGGCGGCAGCGTCAGCTCGTGCGTCGCCGTGCGGTAGAGCGCCCGCCACTCGCGCGGGCTCTTCAGGATCGAGTTGTCGGTGTGCCAGCCGAGTATCCCGAACCCGAATGCGGTGCCCGCGGTCACGGCAACGCCCAGCGCGACGGCGACCGCGATCATGCCCGGGCGCCTGCGCCGCGAACGGCGGGGCGCCTCCAGGCCGGGGTCGCCGGGGCCGGCGACGATCCTCGTGAAGAGGGCGTGCGGGTCGAGCGTGAGGTCGACGTCGGATGTCTTCATCTGGCGGATCAGCTCGAGCTCGTTCATCGGGACTCCAGTTCGGCGACGGGGCGCCGGTCGGTGGGGCGGTGGTCGGCGAGCGCGCGGGCGAGCCTGCGCCGGGCGCGGTGCAGCCGTACGCGGAACGCGACGGGGCTGATGCCGAGCGTGGCCGCCGCCTGGGCCGTGGTCAGATCGTCCCAGGCGATCAGCGTGAGCGCCTCGCGGTCGGCGGGCGCAAGCTGCATGAGCGCAGCGGTCACGACGGGGTCGCTGCTCTCGACGGGCGGTTCTGCGAGCGCGTCGGCCCGCTCGGGGCGAAGCGGCGTCTGCCGGCCGGCGGCTCGCCGCTCGGCCATCAACAGGTTGCGGGCCGTGACGAAGAGCCACGGGCGCGGCTCGCGGTCGGGCACCGACGAGAGCCGCCGCCAGGCGATCGCCATGGTCTCGGCGGCGATGCCCTCGGGGTCGTCGCTGCCGCGCCGCGCGGCGTAGTTGGCGACCGCTTCGAGGTGATCGAAGACGCGGCCGAAGCGGGCTTCCGGCGTCTCGGGAGTCGTCCGCGGAGTTCTCATGCCCCTACATGTCGCGGCGGGTCGGGGATGTTACAGGGCGACCCGCGGCCCTGTGCGAGACTGCGAGGCATGACTGCCTCGACGCCTTCCACCGAGCTCGTTTCCGAGACCATCGACGTGCCGGTCGCCGGCGGCACGGCCGACGCGTTCTTCACCCGCCCGGCGGCCCGCATCCCGCATCCCGCCGTGCTGATCTACATGGACGCCTACGGGGTGCGGCCCGCGCTTCAGGCCCACGCCGAGCGGCTCGCGAAGCACGGCTACTGCGTGTTCGTCCCAAACGTCTTCTACCGCAGCCGCCGGGCGCCGGTGCTCGACAACCTCGAGCAGCTCATGCGCTCCGAAGACCGCTCCGCCCTCTTCGGGCAGCTGAAGCCGATGATGGCGCAGATCACGCCCGAGACCGCGATCGACGACGGCCAGGCGTGGCTCGACTTCCTGCGCAGCCGGTCCGAGGTGCTCGAGGGGCCGATCGGGACGGTCGGCTACTGCATGGGCGGCCGGCTCTCGCTGCGCATGGCGGGTGAGTTCGCCGACTCGGTCGCGGCGGCGGCGAGCTTCCACGGCGGCGGTCTCGCCACGGGCGAGGACGACAGCCCCCACCTGGCGGCCGTCCGGGCGGCCGGAGAGCTCTACATCGGTCACGCGGACAACGACGGGTCGATGGATCCCGAACAGATGGGTCGGCTGACGCGCGTGCTCGCCGATGCGCACGTGCGGCACACGGCCGAGCTCTACGTCGGCGCCGGTCACGGCTGGACGCAGACCGACACGCCGGTCTACGACGAGCCCGCTGCCGAGCGCCACTGGGCGCGTCTGCTCGAGCTTTTCGACCGCGTGCTCAAGGCGTAGCCGCCGGTCAATCGGCGCGGAACCCGCGCACGAGCGAGGCAAGCGCGTCGCGCCACAGGCGTTCGGCGCGGTCGGCCGGAAGCGCGGAGCGCAGCTCGAGCGTCGCGAGTCCCTCGCAGAGGGCGTGAAACGCGATGACGGCGTCGCGGACGCTGCGCTCGCCGGCCAGGCCCGCCAAGTGCAGGTGCTCCATGAGCGCCGTCAACTCGGCGAGGGCATCCTGCGCCGACGGCCGGAACCCGACCGCGAGTCCCGGATCAGGCACCAGGCGCTGGACGCTGATGCGGTACAGGGCGGGGTGTTCGAGCGCGAATCGGCGGAAGACCGTGACGCCGGCCTCGACGAGGTCGGCGGCAGGATCGGCGGTCGCCGGCAGGCTCGTCAGGCCCTCACGCAGGATGTCGAATCCGCGCGCGCCGAGCGCGACGACGAGCCCCTCCTTCGAGGTGAAGAGGCTGTAGACGGCGCGGGTCGTCGTCCCCGCTGTTGCCGCCACCCGGCGCACCGTCAGCGCTTCGAGCCCCTCGGTCTCGGCGATCCGCTCCGCCGCGTGGAGCAGCGCCGCGGCAGTGCGTTCGTCGTGCTCCCTTGGGCGTGCCATCCCCCCACCATATCGCAACACCGTATCGAAACGTGGTATAACGTAACGACGTCACAAAATTGCGCGAAGGGATGCACGTCGTGAATTCCACCGAGACGACGACCAGCTCGGCCGGCATGGTCGGCCGCTGGCGAGGCGATGTCACCGGCCCCGGCCCGACGTTCGTGCTGCTCCACGGGCTGACGTTCGACCGGCGGATGTGGGATCCCCTGCTCGACGCCCTGCCCGGCGATCGTGCCGCCGTCGCGTTCGACCTGCCCGGTCACGGTGAGTCGCCGGCTCTGATGCAGCGCGGGATGGATCCCGTCGTTGCCGCGATCCATACGGCGCTGCGCGATGCGCGAGTCGCCGACCCGATCATGGTCGGCCATTCGATCGGCGGTCCGCTCGCGGCGCTCTACGCCGCCCGCCACCCCGTCTCAGGGGTCGTCAGCATCGAGGCTCCCATCCGGCTCGAGCCGTTCGCCGCCACGGTCGCCGAGCTGCGGCCGCAGCTGGAGGGCGACGGGTTCCCGGCAGTCTGGTCGCGCTTCCAGGACAGCTGGCGGCGGGATCTCGTCTCCGAGTGGGGCCGCCGGTGTCTGCGCGCCGGCGAGCGGCCGTCGCGCGAGGTGGTGCTCGACTACTGGGCCGACCTGCTCGAGCGGCCCCTGCCCGACGTGCTCGCGTGGCGTGACGGGGGCCTTGCGCGCATCGGCCGGGCGGGTACGCCATACGTGACGCTCCACTCCCGCGCCGTCGATCCGGCCGACGTGGACTGGCTGCGCCGGAGGATCCCGCAGGCTCAGGTCGTCGTCTGGCCGGTGGGCCACCATTTCCCGCACGTGAGCGACGCCGATGCCCTCGCACGGCTGCTCACGCAGATGCGATAGGGGCGTCGCTACTGTCTTCTCCATGGGCCTCGGAGCACGCGATCGGACCGGCGTGCTCTGGGGCGTCCTTGCCACGATCGCGGCGATGGTGTCGGTGCAGTCCGGCGGTGCGGTCGCGATCTCGCTCTTCTCCACCGTCGGCCCGGTGGGCGTGGTCGCGCTCCGGTTCGTGACGGCGAGCACGTTTCTCGTCACGACGTCACGTCCCCCGGCGGCCGTGCTGCGCACGCCGCGCCTCGCCACGCTGGTGGTGCACGGCGCGGTGATTGCGGGGATGAACTGCGCCTTCTACCTCGCCATCGAGCGCGTGCCGCTCGGCGTCTGTGTGGCGCTCGAGATGGTCGGCCCGATCACGGTTGCGATGATCGGCTCGCGGCGCCGGCGCGACCTGATCGCGGTCGCGATCACGATTCCGAGCGTCCTCCTGCTCGCGGTGGCGCACGGGGTCGACGGGCCGGTGACGGCGGCCGGCATCGCGCTCGCCCTGGCCGCCGGCGCCTGCTGGGGCTGCTACATCCTGCTCTCGGCGCACCATGCCCGCCGGCTGCCGGGCGCCCAGGGGCTCGCGCTCGCCATGGTGATCGCGACGCTGCCGGTGGTCCTGATCGCTGCGCACACCGCCGGGACGGCGCTGCTCTCGCCGCGGGTGATCGTCATCGGCGCCGCTGTCGGTCTGCTCTCGACGGCGCTTCCCGGCACGCTCGACACGGTCGCCCTGCGTCGCCTGCGCTCGGCCACCTACGCACTCGTGATGAGCCTCTCGCCCGCCATCGCCGCGCTCTCGGGCTACGTCATCCGCGGCCAGCGGCTGAGCCCGGCGCAGTGGATCGGCGTCGTGCTCGTGATGGTGGCAAGCGCGACGGCAGTTGCGGGCGCCGAGCCGCCGGATGCGGTTGCCGCCGACGCAGCGCCGCTGCCGGGGCGTCAGCCCGCGCCGGTGCTGTCGGCCGAGCGCTGAGGGCGCGGCGGCAGCGGATATCGTAGGCGTGGTGAGGATCCTGGTCGCCCGCTGCGAGATCGCCTACCACGGCCGCGCCACCACCCGCCTGGGCGCCGGTGACCGGGTGATCCTGTTCAAGGACGACGGCTCGCTGTGCGTGCACACCGACCGCGGCTTCAAGCCGCTCAACTACATGTCCGGGCCGACGTCGGTGACGCAAGACGGCGACGTGATCCGCGTCTACCGGCCGGCGTCGCAGGAGACGCTGGTCGTCGTCGTCCACGAGGTGCATCACGACACCGCCCTTGCGCTGGCCGACGAAGCCGTGCTCGAGCGCGAGGACGCCGAGCTGCAGATCCACCGGCTGCTCGAGCGGGCGCCCGAGACGATCGAGCCGGGGCTGGTGGTGCTCGAGCGCGAGCGGTTCACCGACACCGGCCCGATCGACCTCTTCTGCCGGGACGCCGATGGACGCACCGTCGTCGTGGAGGTCAAGCGCACGCGGGCGGTGGCCGCGCACGTCGAGCAGCTCACGCGCTACTGCGAGCGGGTCGATCTCGACCCCGCGCACCGGCCGTGCCGCGGCATCCTGGTGGCGCCCGAGATCGCCCCGCAGGCGCGGGTGATGTGCGATGCCCGCGGCCACGCCTTCGTCGAGCTCGACTTCGACGTGCTCAAGGGCGAGGCCGCGCCCGAGCTGACCCTGTTCGACTCCTGATCCGACCGAAAGGACCGTCATGCCGATCGTCGACCTGACCTCCCACCCCTTCGCCGCGACCGACTTCGGCCGCTGGCAGGCGCTGAACGCCCCGCTCGGCATCGCCGCCTTCGGCGTGAACGCCATCGTCTGCGACCCGGGTGAGCAGATCGACACCGCCCACGACGAGGCCGACACGGGCCAGCACGAGGTCTACATCGTCGTCGCCGGACGGGCCGAGTTCCAGATCGGCGCGGACGTCCACACGGCCGGCCCGGGCACGGTCGTCTCGGCCCCGGACCCGGCCGTGCAGCGCAGCTTCCGCCCGCTCGAATCCGGCACGCGCATCGTGTGCGTTGGGGCGGTGCCCGCGGCCGATGCCCCGGCCTTCGGCGAGTGGATCGGCGGGACCGCCTCGTAGACTGAGCCGATGCTCATCTGCCCGTCGTGCGGTGAGGAGAACCCGCCCCGCTTCCGCCTGTGCGGGTTCTGCGGCACGCCGTTGCGTGAGCAGGCGCCGGTCGAGGTGCGAAAGACCGTCACGGTGCTCTTCAGCGACGTGGCCGGATCGACGGCCCTCGGGGAGCGGCTCGACCCCGAATCGCTGCGCGAGGTGATGGGCCGCTATTTCGACGTCATGCGCGCGGCGATCGAGCGCCACGGCGGCACCGTGGAGAAGTTCATCGGCGACGCGGTCATGGCCGTCTTCGGCCTGCCTCAGGCGCACGAGGACGACGCGTTGCGCGCCGTGCGGGCGGCGCTCGAGATGCGCCAGGGGCTCGATGCGCTGAACGTCGAGCTCGAGCGTGACTACGGCGTCACGATGGCCAACCGCACGGGCGTGAACACCGGCGAGGTGGTCACCGACGAGGCCGCGGGGAACCAGCGCCTCGCCACGGGCGACGCGGTCAACGTGGCCGCCCGCCTCGAGCAGGCGGCGCCGGCGATGGAGACGCTCCTGGGTGCGCTGACGCATGCGCTCGTGCGCGACGCCGTCGAGGCGGAGCCGGTCGAGCCGCTCGAGCTGAAGGGCAAGGCCGAGCGGGTGCCGGCGTTCCGGCTCGTCCGGCTCGCCGGCCGCGAGCAGACCGCCGCGACGCCGCTCGTGGGCCGCGACGACGATCTGGCCGCGTTGCGAGCGCACGTGGACGCCGCCGTGGCGGCCGGTCGCGGGCGGCTCGCGGTCGTGATCGGCGAGGCGGGCGTCGGCAAGTCGCGACTGGTGCGGGACTTCACCGCCGGGCTCGGCGAGCGTGCCCGCGTCCTGCGCGGCCGGTGCCTGCCCTACGGCGAGGGCATCACCTTCTGGCCGATCGGCGAGGCGGTGCGATCGGCGGCCGGCATCGTCGACGACGACACGTCGGAGCACGCGCGGGCGAAGGTGGCTGCGCTGGCCGCGGGCGACGCCGGCGTGGCCGAGCGGGTGGCGTCGGCAATCGGGCTCGTGCCCACGGTGTTCGCGATCGAGGAGATGTTCCTCGGCGTGCGGCGGCTGTTCGAGATCCTCGCAGCCGATCGGCCGCTGGTCATCGTCCTCGACGACCTGCACTGGGCCGAGCCGACGCTGCTCGACCTGATCGAGAACGTCGTCGACCGCGCGCAGCGGCCGTGCGTCGTGCTCGGCACCGCCCGCCCCGAGGTGCTCGACCGCCCCGACTTCCTGCCCGCCGGCGACGGCCGCGCCCGGATCGTGCTCGAGCGGCTGCCGGCGGCGGCGGCGCAGACGATGGTCGCAAGCTTGCTCGGCGACCATGCCGTGCCGGCCGGCACGATCGAGCGGATCGTGACCGCCTCGGATGGAAACCCGCTCTTCGTCGAGCAGATGGCGGCGATGCTCGACGACGCCGACGCGGGCGCCGATCTGGAGGTGCCGCCGACCATCCTGGCCCTGCTCGCCGCGCGGCTCGACCGCCTCGCGGCTGGCGAGCGCGGAGTGCTCGAGCCCGCCGCGGTCGCGGGCCTCATGTTCCCGACGGCGGCGGTCGCCGAGCTCGTTCCCGAGGCGGACCGTCCCCACGTCGCCGCGCGGCTCGCCGTCGTCGAGCAGCGCCGCTTCATCCGCGCGCAGACGGCGGTGATGGGCGACGACGACGGCTACCAGTTCGAGCACATCCTGGTGCGTGACGCGGTCTACCGGCGCCTGCTCAAGCGCACCCGGGCGCAGCTGCACGAGCGGTTCGTGGCCTGGGCAGACCGCGTCAACGGCGAGCGTGCGCCCGAGTACGCCGAGATCACCGCCTACCACCTCGAGCAGGCGCACGGCTATCTGGCCGAGCTCGGTCCGCTCGACGATCACGGCCGTGAGCTCGGCAGGCGCGCCGGCGAGCGGCTGGCAGGCGCCGGCCAGCGCGCGTTCGCCCGCGGCGACATGCATGCGGCCGCGGCGCTCCTGCGGCGGTCGGTCGACCTCATGCCCGAGCTCGATCCCGACCGGCTCGGCCTGCTCCCCGACCTGGGCGAGGCGCTGATGGACATCGGCGCGTTCGCCGAGGCCGAGCGCGTCCTGCGCGAGGCGATCGGGTCTGCGGCCACCATCGGCGACCACCGCCTGCGCGCCGAGGCCGCCGTCGGGCTGCTGCTCCTGCGGCTCTTCGCCGACGACAGCGTGTCTGGGGCGGCCGCCGTCCACGAGGCCCGCCGTGCGATCACGGTGTTCGAGCTCGTCGGCGATCAGGTCGGGCTCGCCAAGGCGTGGCGGATCATCGGCACCGTGCACGCGAACGCGCTTCGGTACGGCGACGCGGCGGCGGCGGTTGAGCGGGCGATCGCCTGCGCCCGCGCCGGAGGCGACCACCGGCTCGCCCTGCGCAACTCCGGTGCGTACGCGATCGCCGCGGTGTACGGCCCGACGCCCGTGGCCGAGGGCATCGAGCGCTGCCGCGAGATCCGCGACCGCGCGGCCGGCGATCGCCGCACCGAGGGGCTCGTGCTCTGCGCGCTCGCCCAGCTCGAGGCCATGCGCGGCGAGTTCGCCGAGGCCCGGCGGCTCTACACCCGCGGCCGGTCGGTGCTGAACGAGATCGGCGGAGGCGTGCTCGCGGCGTCGACGGCACTCGACTCGAGCGTCGTCGAGCTCCTCGCCGGCGATCCGGCGGCGGCCGAGCGCGACCTGCGCCGCGATTACCAGTTGCTCGACGAAATGGGCGAGCGCTACCTGCTGCCGACGATGGCGGGCGTCCTCGCGCAGGCCCTGATCGCGCAGGGCCGCCACGTCGAGGCGGCCGAGATATGCGATCGGGCGCAGGCGGCGGTGCTCGCCGACGACCTCGAGTCGCACGTCCTCATCCACGTCGTCCGCGCCGAGCTCGACCTGCACGCCGGGCGCCTGGCCGATGCGGCCGTGGCGGTCGCCGCCGCGACCGAGATCCTGCACGGCGCCGACGCCCCGAACATCGAGGCCGACCACGCGGTCGTGAGCGCGCGGGTCGCGGCGGCGATGGAGAATACGGTCGCCGTCGAACGCGACCTGACGCGCGCCGCAGCGCTCTATCGCCGGAAGGGCAACCTCGTCTCCGAGCAGCGAACCGCCGACCTGCGCGTGTCGCTCGGCCTGGGGCCGGTCACCGCCTGATCAGGTGCGCCAGCGGCCGTTCGTGGTCGAGAGCACGTCGAATTCGACCGTGAACTGGCCCTTCTTGCAGTGCGGCGGCTTGATCAGCGTGCGCGCTGCGACGCACGTCGCCGGCGACGCGACTCCGGGACCGCCGGTGCAGTCCGGCACGTTGACGCCGTCGTGGAACAGCGGGATGTCGTCGAGATCGGGGTGCTTCTGCTGGCTCTTGGGGAGCTCGCTCGAGTCGATCAGGAACTTGAGGTGCAGCGGATCCGTGGCCGGGAACGAGGGGGCCGCGACCGTCACGACAGAGATCTGGCCAAAGCACTTGACGCCGGGGCCGCAAGCGTCCGAGGGGCTCGCGGCGTTCACTTCGGACACCGACGTGGCTGCGCCGGCGGGAGTGGACGGCACGTCCACCCCGGTCGACTGCGGGTTCGCGGCGCTCGTCGTCTGGCCCGTGCTGACATCGCCGCCGGCGGGGAGCACGTAGTCCGAGATCGCGTTCGGCGACGGCGCCTGGACGGAGATCGATGTCGATGCGACGACGGTCAGGTCGTCGGCGTCGTGATCGCCGTCGTTGGTCGTCCACGTCGCCGAAGAACCGACCGTGCCCGTCGCTGAGGGCACGCTCATGATCACGGTCGCCGAGAACGTCGCGCCTGCCGGCATGTCCCCGAACGAGCACATGGCGTCGGTCGCAGTCGTCGTGCACGATCCGGCCGAGACGACGCTGACGATCCCGAAGCCGGCCGGCGCCGGTGCGTCGAGCTGTGCGTTCGGAAGCGAGCGGGACAGCCCGTTCGTGAAGGTCGTCGAGTAGGCGACGGTGCCGCCGGCCGTGACCGGGTTCGGCGCCCCGGTCAGGGTCGCCGAGGCCATGCCGCCCGGGTGGGCGACGGCCGAGGAAGCCGTCGCAAGCACCGCGACGAGCACGAAGAGGACGGTCAAAATGCGGCCCATGCAGGCACCTTTGCATAACAGGTGAAGTCGTGTCAAGCCCGAAGGGGCTATCGCAGGGCGGAAACAGCCTCGAGGAAGACGTCGATCTCGGCCGGCGTGTTGTAGTGCACGGCGCCCACGCGCACCGCTCCGCCCGAGCCCTCGAGACCCAGGCGCTGCATCAGCTCGAGCGCGTAGTAGTTGCCGTCCCAGACGAAGATGTCGCGCTCGCCGAGCGCAGCCGAGACCTGCGCCGGCGCCTTCCCCTTGACGTTGAACGCCGCCGTCGGCACGCGCCGGTGCAGATCGGTCGTGCCGTACACCGTGACGCCGTCGATCGCCTGCAGCCCTTCGAGCAGGCGCGCCGCGAGCCCACGCTCGTAGGCGGCCACTGCGTCCATGCCGAGCTCGCGCAGGTAGGAGACGGCCGCGGCCGTTCCGGCGATGCCCTCGAGGTTCACCGTGCCCGTCTCCCACGAGTGCGGCGGCTCATCGGGAGCCGGCCGCACCTTGTACGGCCGGTGCCGCTCGAGCAGCTCGGAGCGGCCGAACAGGATGCCGACGTGGGGGCCGAAGAACTTGTAGGCCGAGCAGACGAGGAAGTCGCATCCGATCGCCGCCACGTCGATCGGCCCGTGTGGCGCGTAGTGGACGGCGTCGACGTACGACAGCGCGCCGGCGTCGCGGCAGAGCGCGCACAGCGCCGCGACGTCGTTCACGGTGCCGGCGCCGTTCGAGGCCCACCCGAATGCGGCCACGCGCGTGCGCTCGCTCAAGAGGCCTGCGAACACGTTCGGGTCGATCACGCAGACCGAGGGGTCGATCCCCACCTGGCGCACGCTGACGCCGCGATCCTCGGCGGCGAGCAGCCACGGAGCGACGTTGGCATCGTGGTCGAGGCCGGTGACGAGCACCTCGTCGCCGGGCCCGAGGTCGCGGAAGAGCGTGCGCGAGGCGTGCATCGTGAGCGTCGTCATGTTCGCGCCGAAGACGATCTCGCCCGGCTGCGCGCCCAGGAAGGCGGCGGCCTGGGCCCTGGCGTCGGCGAGCACCTGGTCGGAGGCGATCGACGTCGCAAACGGACCGCCCAGGTTGGCGTTCGACTCGCGGTAGTAGTCGGTGACGGCCGCGTACACCGAGGCGTGCACCTGGGTGCCGCCGGGGTTGTCGAGGAAGACCCGGCCGTCCTTGATCGACGGGAAGCCGGACCGGATGCGGGCGGGGTCGAGCACGGTTGCGATCTCGTTCATGACGCGGAGTCTACGATGCCGCGCATGAGGCTTGTCATCCTTGGCGGCGGACCGGCGGGCTATGCCGCTGCGACGACCGCAGCGCACCTGGGCGCAGAGGTCACGCTCGTCGAGGACATGTCGCTCGGCGGCAACTGCACGATGACGGACGCGATTCCGTCCAAGACGCTGCTGACGACCGCCGACGCGATGCTCGAGGTGGCCCGGGCCGAGGAGGACGGCCTCGACTTTGCCCACGGCTATCCCTCGGTCAACCTGCGGCGCACGCTGGCCCGGGCGCGGGCCGTCGCGCTGCACCAGAGCCGGGGCGTGCGCGAGCGGATGGACGGCGTGAATGTGCGCGTGCTGCCCGGCCGGGGCCACGTCACCGGCCCGAACGAGCTCATCGCCAACGTCGACGGGCGCGATCACACGATCGAGTTCGACGCCCTGCTCGTCTGCACCGGCGCGTCGCCGTTCGTCCCGCCGTTCGCGACCCCGGATGCAAACCGTGTGCTGACGACGCGGCAGGTATTCGACCTGCGCGAGCTGCCCGAGCACCTGGTCGTGCTGGGCGCAGGGCCGACCGGGTGCGAGTTCGCCGACTTCTTCTCGCGCTGCGGCGGCCGGGTGACGCTGATCTCGTCGCGCGACCAGCTGCTCCCGAGCGACGACCCCGACCTGGCCGAGGTGCTCGAGGAGGTGTTCCTGCGCCGCGGCCTCGACGTCGTGCGCAACGGGCGCGCCGCCGCGATCGACTGCGAGGACCCCGCGCAGGTGCGGCTCGTGCTCGAGGACGGGCGCGACCTCACCTGCTCGCACGTGCTCCTGTGCATCGGCATGCGCCCGAACACGGCCGGGCTCGGCCTCGCCGCCGCCGGCGTGGAGCCGGGCGAGCGCGGGACGCTTCCGGCCGACGAGTTCTGCCGCACGAACGTCCCTCACATCTACGCCTGCGGCGATGTCACCGGCCAGATCATGCTCGCGAACACCGCGTCGCTGCACGGCCGCACCGCGGCGCTTCACGCGCTCGGCGTGCCGGTCGACCCGGTGTCCTACACGGGCGTCGCCTGGTGCGTGTTCACGCGGCCCGAGATCGCCAAGGCGGGCATCTCCGAGCGGCAGGCGCGGATGGACGGCATCCCGGTGCGAGTGACCAAGCACCTGATCCGGGCCAATCCGCGCGCGGTGATGGAGGGCGAGACCGACGGCCTGATCAAGCTCCTGTCCGACCCCGACGACGGCACCATCCTGGGCGGTGCGATGGTCGGCCTGCGCGCGTCGGAGGTGATCACGGCGGTGGCGCTCGCGGTGCACGCGCGCCTGTCGGTGCAGATGCTGGCCGAGACGGCCGCGGTCAACCCGTCGATGTCCGAGAGCCTGCAGCGAGCGGCCGAGAAGGCCGCCGAGGGCATGCTCGGGATGTCGCGGGTGACGCTGTCAGGGTAGGGCGAACTTCGGGGCCTGGCCCCGAACCGGGGCCAGGCCCCTCCACAAGTCGCCCCCTACAGGTCGATCACAAGCTGTGGGCGGGCGATGTCGATCGGGCCCGAGAACTCGCTGCGGGCCATCTCGAGCACGTGGTCGGCGCCGACCTCGAACGGCACGTGGGCCAGCAGCAGCCGGCCCACCCCCGCGCGGGTGGCCTCGCGGCCCGCCTCGGCCGCGTCCATGTGCCCGCGCTCGCCGGCGTCGTCGTTCGCGGCATCCGCGAGCGCGGCCTCGCAGACGAACAGGTCGGCGCCGTGGGCGAACCGCGCCAGCCGCTCGGTCGGAGCGGTATCGGCCGAGTAGGCGATGGTCGCCTCGGGGGCATCGATCTTGATGGCGTAGCAGGTGGTGTAGTGCTTCGTGGGCGAGAACGAGAGCCGCAGGTCGCCGACGCGCAGGTCGGCCTGGGGGTCGTACTCGGCGATCTCCCATGCGGCCTCGAAGGTCTCGACCGACCCGTCCCAGACCGACGCGACGGTGTCGAGCACCGCCCGGCCGCCGGGTGGCAGGTGCAGGCGCGCGTGGGGCCGGTCGCACCACGAGCCGTACCGGTGGGCGTAGTGCAACGGCACCAGGTCGAACCAGTGATCGGCGTGGAAGTGGCTGATGACGATGTCGGTCAGCGGGCCCGGGTCGTGCGCGCGCAGCTCGGTGGCGATGCCCGAGCCGCAGTCGACCAGCATCCGCACCTGCTCGGTCTCGACCAGGTAGCCGCTCGCCGCCTGACCCGGATTCGGCCAGGCGGGGCTGCCACCCAGAACCGTGAACCGCAGCATCTGCTGGCTAGATGCCCATGGCGTGGTAGCCCGAATCCACGTAGAGCACGGTGCCGGTGACCATCTGGGCCATGGGGCTGCACAGGTAGAGGGCGGCCTGGCCCGCGTCCGTCGCCTGGATGTTCTGCCGAAGCGGCGTGCGCTGCTCGATGATCTCCTCCATGTCCTTGAAGCCCGCGATGCCCGCCGAGGCGAGCGTGCGCACCGGGCCGGCCGACACCGCGTTCACACGGATGCCGTTCGGGCCGAGCTCGTACGCCAGGTAGCGCACGGCGCACTCGAGCGCCGCCTTGGCGCTCGCCATGATGTTGTAGCCGGGGAACGCGCGCTCGCTGGCCATGTAGGTCATGGTCACCATCGCGCCGCCGCCGCGTTGCACCATCAACGGCTCGGCCCGCTTCGCCATCGCGATGAGCGAGTAGGCCGAGATGTCGTGGGCGATCCGAAACGCATCGCGTGACGTATCGACGTAGCGCTCGGTGAACGTCTCCTGCGGGGCGTAGGCGATCGAGTGCACCATGATGTCCAGTCCGCCCGCGGCGGCCACCTCGTCGAACGCGCGGTCGATGCTCGCGTCGTCTGAGACATCGCACTCGATCACGGTGTCGGACGAGACCTCGGCGGCGAGCTTGCGCACCGAGCCTTCGAGCCGCTCGCCCTGGTAGGTGAATGCGAGCTCGGCACCGGCACCGTGGAGCGCCTGTGCGATCGCCCACGCGATCGAGCGCTTGTTCGCCACCCCGGCGACCAGTGCGCGCTTGCCCTCGAGCATGCCTGCGGTCACGTCACCATCCTCTTCCGATCGACGGCCGCGAGCCTACCAGCATGCGCGTCGTGCGGGGCCTCACCGGGCGGCCGCGACCTGCTCGAGCACCGACGGGTCCTCGATCGACGAGGTGTCGCCGGGGTCGTCGCCGAGGGCGGCCGCGCGCACCGCCCGGCGCACGATCTTGGCCGAGCGCGTCTTGGGAAGCGCGGTGACGAACGCGATCCGGGCGGGCGCAAAGGCCTTGCCGAGCACGTCCGTGACGGCTCCCCGCACCGCGGCTCGCAGCTCGTCGTCGGGCTCGAATCCGGGCCGAAGGACGCAGTAGAGCCAGGCCACCTCGCCCTTGACCGGGTGGGGCATGCCGACGGCGCAGGCCTCGGCGACGGCGGGATGACCGACCGCGGCCGACTCGAACTCGGCCGGGCCGATGCGCTTGCCGGCGATGTTCAGGGTGTCGTCGGAGCGGCCGTGCAGGTACCAGCAGCCGTCCTCGTCGACCGACGCCCAGTCGCCGTGGGCCCACACGCCCGGCCAGCGCGACCAGTACGCCTGCAGGTAGCGGTCGGGGTCGCCCCACACGCCTCGAGTCATGCTCGGCCAGGGCGCTCGGCAGACGAGCTCGCCCACCTCGCCCGGGGGGAGGTGCTCGCCGTCGGGGCCGACGACGTCCATCGCCATCCCGAGCGCCGGGGCGCCTAGCGTGCACTCCTTGAGCGGCATCACCGGCATCGGCGAGAGGAAGCACGCGCCCACCTCGGTGCCGCCCGAGAGGTTGATGATCGGCGCGCGGCCCTCGCCACAGACGTCGAACAGCCACCGGTACGGATCGGGGTTCCACGGCTCGCCGGTCGAGGCCAGGATGCGAAGCGACGAGCGATCGTGCCGCGTCACCGGCTCGTCGCCGTGCGGGGCGAGCGCGCGGATCAGCGTCGGCGACACGCCGAGGACGCTCAGGCGGTGGCGCTGCACCATCCCCCACAGGCGATCGGGGCCGGGATAGTCGGGTGCGCCCTCGCTCACCACCAGCGTCGCGCCGAGCGCCCCGGCGCCGACGACCTCGAGCGGCCCCATGATCCAGCCCATGTCGGTCACCCACATGAACCGGTCGGCGGTGCCGATGTCGAGCTGGAACGCGCACTCCTCGGCGATCTTCACGAGGAAGCCGCCGTGGACGTGCACCGCGCCCTTCGGCCGGCCCGTCGTCCCGGACGTGTAGATCACCATCATCGGCGTCTCGGGGTCGAGCGCGGGCGCGGCCAGCCGCGGGCTCTGGCGGGGCACGAGCTCGTCCCAGCGGTGGTCGCGGCCTGCTTGCATGGGCGGCTCGGTGCCGAGCCGCGACCACACGATCACCGACCGCACCGACGGCACGTCGGCAACGGCCTGGTCGGCGATGGCCTTCATCGACACCGGCCGGCCGCGGCGGGGGACGGCGTCTGCGGTGAGCAGCGCGACGGCGCGCGCATCGGCCAGGCGGGCGGCGACGGCGGGCGCGGCGAAGCCGGAGAAGATCGGGACGACGATCGCGCCGATCTTGGCGATCGCGTAGAACCCGGCGACGACCTGGATCGACATCGGCAGGAACAGGCCGACGGCGTCGCCGGGGCCCACGCCGAGCTCGAGCAGGGCGTGTGCGAGCCGGTTCACCTCGGCTTCCAGGCCGGCGTAGGTGACGGTCTCGGTGTGCCCGTCCTCGCTCTCCCACACGACCGCCTCGCGGTCGGGGGCCGTCGCGGCGTGGCGGTCGACGCAGTTGGCCGTCAGGTTGACGGCGCCGCCGGTGAACCAGCGCGGCCATTCCGGGCCGCGGGACACGTCCAGCACCTGTGTGTACGGCGTCGTGAACTCGATGCCGAGGTGGTGCACGACCGCGTCCCAGAACCACTCGATGTCGTCCTGGCTGCGGCGCACGAGCTCGCGCCAGTCGCCGATGCCGTGCTCGCGCATGAAGGCGGTCACGCGGGCGCGCTCGACGGTGTCCGCGGACGGCTCCCAGATGTAACGTGCGTCGCCGATGCGCAGGATGCTAGACCCACCGATCCGTGCCGTCCGGCAGGGGCCCGCGTGCGGGTCGTGATCGCGCCCGACAAGCTGGCGGGCACCTACACGGCCGCAGAGGCGGCGGATGCCCTGGCGCGGGGCTGGCTGGGTGTCCGCCCCGGCGACGAGGCCGTCCGCGTGCCGCTCGCCGACGGCGGCGAGGGCACGGCGGAGGCGCTCCTTCGGGCGCGCGGCGGCGAGTGGCGAAGCGCCACGGTGAACGACGCGCTCGGCCGCTCCCACACCGCCCGTTTCGCCCTTCTGCGCGGTGCCGAGGCGGCGGTGGACGTGGCCGAGGCCTGCGGCCGCCAGACGGTCGCCGATCTGCCTCCCGACCCGCTGGGGGCGAGCTCGTTCGGAGCGGGGCAGCTGATCGCCGCCGCGATCGCCGCCGGCGCCTCCCGGGTGACCGTCGGGGTCGGCGGCACGGCCAGCACGGACGGCGGCGCGGGTCTGCGCAGCGCCCTCGGCGCCGCGGCGGAGGGGATCGAGCTCGTGGCGGCGCTCGACGTCCGCAACCCGCTGCTCGGCCCCGACGGCGCGGCGGCGGTGTTCGGGCCGCAGAAGGGGGCGACGCCCGCGCAGGTCGCCGAGCTCGAGCGGCGGCTGGCCGCGCTCGACCTGCCGACGGCCGATATGCCGGGAGCCGGGGCCGGAGGCGGCATCGGGGCGATGCTGCTCGCCCTCGGCGCCCGGGCCGTTCCCGGCGCCGCGCTCGTCTGCGCCGCCGCCGGCCTCGACGGCCTGATCGCCGGTGCCGGACTGTGCCTCACCGCTGAGGGCCGGATCGACCGCGGCACGCTCGGCGGCAAGGTCGTCGCGACCGTGGCAGACAAATGCGCGGCCGCGGGCGTCAAATGCATTGCGGTCGGAGGTGTCGTCGACCGCGAGGCGGCGGAGGAGCTCGAGCGGCGGGGATGCGAGACCTACGAGCGTTCGGACATGGAGCAGGCGGCCGTGGAGCTTGCGGCGCGCTTCTCGTCGCCGTCCTGACCGCTGCGGCCTGCGCCGGCCACCCTGCGGCGGGCACCGCCGGGACGCAGCTGCCGGCGGTGTGTGCGCGGCGGCTCGCCTACCCCCGTCCATGGCCGTCGCGCCCGCGCTACCGCCTGTCGGTGCGCGTCTCGCGCCGCGGACCGGTGACCGGGACGCTCGCCGTCGCGTTCACCCCCGATCTTGCGACCGGCCGGCTCGTGTTCCGGCTGTGGCCGAACGGGCCGCTCCAGGCGAAGGAAGGTGCGCACCTGTCGGTGGCGGACATCCGCCTCGACGGGCAGCCCGCGGATGCGTCGCTGCCCAACCCGACGACGCTCGTCATCCGCCGCCGCGGCATGTTTGCGGCCCGACGGGTGGTGGACGTCGCGATGCGATTCAGGCTGCGGGTGCCCGGACCGGTGTTCGACCGCCTGGCGCGCGTCGGCGGCGCGGTGCGGCTCGGCTCGTTTTTCCCCATCATGCCGTGGGAGCCGGGCGTGGGCTGGGACACCGATCCACCGACCACGAGCCTCGCCGAGACGTCGTCCTCGCCGGTCGCCGACTTCGCCGTGCACGTTCACGTCCCCGCCGGGTACTCAGCGATCGCCACGGGTGCGCCGGCGGGCGGTGGCCTGTGGCGGGCCCGGGCCGTGCGCGACTTCGCCCTCGCCGTCGGCCGGTTCGGCGTCGCCACCGCGACGGCGCATGCGCCGCGGCCCGTGCGCATCGTCGCGGCGGTGGCGCGTGGCGTCGCCGTTCACCCGGGCGCGGTCGCCGCGGAGGTGGCCCGCGATGTCGGCACCCTCTCGCGCCGGTTTGGCCCCTACCCGTGGCCCGACCTGCATGTCGCCGTGCTCGGCGGCCAGCGCGGGCTCGGCATCGAGTACCCGACGATGATCTTCCTCGGCACGGGCACCGCGGGCGTGCTGACGACGCACGAGGTCGCCCACCAGTGGTTCTACGGCCTCGTCGGCGACGACCAGGCCCGTGACCCGGTGCTCGACGAGGGCCTTGCGACCTACGCGATGGGGACGACGTTTGCGGGTGTCCCGACGGTCGCCCGGCTCCTGCGCCGCACCGGCGAGCCGATGTCCTTCTGGGATCGCCTGCCCTACCGGGACTACCAGCTCGGCGTCTATGTCGACGGCGCCCGGGCCGTGCGCTCGCTCGGCCCAGCTCCTCTCGTCGATTGCGCCCTGCGCGTCTACGTCGCCCGAAACGCGTACGGGATCGCGACGCAGCCCGGGCTCGTGCGGGCGCTTGCACGCGTCATCCCGTCGGCGCCGGGGCGCCTTCGCCGCTACGGTCTGCCGTTCCCGGGTAGGTGAACGGGTGGTTTGCGGGTACCGGCTGGGCGAAGGGCCGGTGGTAACGTCCGGCTGAGCTCGCGGGCCTCCCTTCCGTGGGGCCGACGGTCAAGGAGGAGTACCTCATGACGAACACGTTGAAGCAGCTTCGAGCCGCGGGCACAAGCCCGTGGCTCGACAACATCCGGCGCGGCTGGCTCGTGTCGGGAGAGTTCCGGCGGATGGTCGACGAGGGTGTCGTCGGCGTCACGTCGAATCCCACGATCTTCCAGAAGGCGATCGCCGACTCGCAGGACTACGACAGCGCTGTCGCGGCGCTCCAGGCGGCCGGATTCGAGCCGGGCGACGCCTTCTTCGAGCTGGCCATCGCGGATGTGCGCGACGCCGCCGACCAGATCCGGGACGTGTACGACGACTCGGGCCACCTCGACGGGTTCGTCTCGTTCGAGCTGCCGCCCGCGATGGCGAACGACACCGCCGCCTCGATCGCGGCTGCACCCGAGTTCTTCAGCCGCATCGGCCGGCCCAACATCTTCATCAAGATCCCCGGCACCGCCGAGGGCGTCCCGGCGATCGAGGAGACGATCGCCGCCGGGATCAACGTGAACGTGACGCTGCTCTTCTCGCTCGCGAAGTACGAGGACATCCACATGGCCTACATCCGCGGGCTCGAGCGGCGGGTCGCGGCGGGCGAGCCGATCGACGACGTGCACTCGGTGGCGAGCTTCTTCGTCAGCCGGGTCGACACCGCCGTCGACGCCCAGCTGCCCGAGGGCTCGCCGCTGCGCGGCCGGGCCGCCGTCGCCAATGCCAAGCTCGCGTACAAGCGCTTCGGCGAGATCGTCGCCTCGGACCGCTGGCAGGCACTCGCGGCGAAGGGCGCGACGGTGCAGCGGCCGCTGTGGGCTTCGACGGGCACGAAGAACGCCGCCTACTCCGACATCCTCTACGTCGACGAGCTGATCGGCCCCGACTGCGTGAACACGATGCCCGAGGGCACGATCGCGGCGTTCCTCGACCACGGCACGGTGCGGCGCACCGTGGACGCAGACGTCGAGGGGGCCCGGGCGCTGCTCGAGCAGATCGCGGCGGCCGGGGTGAGCATCGACGCGGTCACCCACAAGCTCGAGCTCGACGGTGTGAAGAGCTTCGCGGACTCCTTCGACTCGCTGATCCAGACGCTCGCCGACAACATGGAGGCCCTGCGTGCCCGCGGCGCAGCCTGAGCTCGGCGAGGCGGTCGCCGCCGCCGAGTCCGAGCTCGAGGACGCCGATTTCCTGGGGCGGCTGCGCAGCGGCGATGCCTCGCTCTGGCGCGGCGACCAGGCGGCGATCGCCGACCGGCTCGGCTGGCTGCCTGTCGTCGCCAGGATGCGCGGGCATGCCGTCGAGCTGAACGAGTGGGCGGCCGACCTGCGCGGCACGCTGCCGCACTCGGTGCTGCTCGGCATGGGCGGATCGTCTCTCGGTCCGGAGGTGCTGCGGCAGACGTTCGACTCCGACCGGCCCGACGTCACCGATACCACCTATCCCGCCGCCGTGCGCGCCTCCGAGCACACCGACGCGCTCTACCTGGTGGCATCGAAGTCGGGCGGCACGCTGGAGACGCGCTCGCACGAGGCCTATTTCTGGGAGCGCACCGGCGGTGACCCGTCGCGCTTCGCCGTCGTCACCGATCCCGGCACCGACCTCGAGCGCACGGCGAACGAGCGCGGGTACCGGCGGGTGTTCCAGAACCCCGCCGACATCGGCGGGCGCTACTCGGTGCTCTCGTACTTCGGGCTCGTGGCAGCGGCGCTTGCCGGCATCGATATCCCCGCGCTGCTCGACACGATCGAGACGGACGAGCAGGGCCCGGTGATGTTCGGCGGGTTGGCGCTCGGCGCCGCCCTGGGCGGTCTCGGCCGCATGGGCCGCAACAAGGTCACGATCGTGGCCGAGGGCCGCTTTGCGAGCTTCGGGCTGTGGGCCGAGCAGCTGATCGCCGAGTCGACCGGCAAGGAGGGCACCGGGCTGATCCCGGTCGCCGGAGAGCCGCTCGGCGACCCCGACGTGTACGGACCCGACCGCGTGTTCGTGCACCTGCGCAGCGACGGCTCCCACGACCGGGCGATGCACCACCTCGCCGAGGCCGGCCACCCCGTGCTGACGCGCGAGATCTCCGATCCGCACGCGCTCGGCAACGAGTTCCTGCAGTGGGAGGTGGCGACGGCGGCCGCGGGCATGCTGCTCGGCATCGACCCCTTCGACCAGCCCAACGTGGCCGAGTCCAAGGCGAACACCGACCGCGTGCTGAAGGACTGGGAGGCGTCCGGGAACCTGCCCGATCCCGGCTCCGACGCGATCGCCGACGTCCTTGGCGCGATCGAGGCCGGCGGCTATGTGGCGATCATGGCCTATGTCGATCCGACCGAGCCCAACGAGGCCCGCTTCCGGCCCGTGCGCACCGCCATCCGCGACCGCTACGGCGTGGCGACGACCTTCGGCTTCGGCCCCCGCTTCCTGCACTCCACGGGCCAGCTGCACAAGGGCGGGCCGCAGGTGGGGTGCTTCATCCAGGTGGTCGACCCCGACCCCGGCGACCTGCCCATCCCGGGCAAGAAGTTCGGCTTCGGCACGCTCATCCGCGCGCAGGCGATCGGCGATCTGCAGGCGCTGCGCGGCCGCGGCCGGCCCGTGGCGCGACTGACGCCGGACGAGTTCGAGGCGCTGCAGATCGGGAAGCGGTAGCCGTGGCGCAGGTCGCGAGCGACCCCTCGGCGAATCCGCTGCGGGCGGGCCTGCGCGCCGGCGGGGCCACCGTCCCCGCGGTGTTCGTCATCTTCGGCGCCACCGGCGATCTGGCCCACCGGAAGCTCCTGCCGGCCATCTACAACCTCGGCGTGCGCGGCCTCCTGCCCAACCGCTTCGCGGTGGTCGGCTACGCCCGCAGCGAGATGTCCGACGACGACTACCGCGAGCAGGCGCGGGCCTCGCTCGAGCGGTTCTCGCGCACGCCGATCGACGAGAACTACTGGACCGCCTTCGCCGATTCGCTGCACTACGTGAGCGGCGGCTTCGACGACACCGACCACTTCCGCGCTCTGGGCGACCGGCTCGACCGCATCGACAAGGGCCATGGCACCGAGGGCAACCGCGTCTTCTACCTGTCGACGCCGGCGAGCTTCTTCCCCGTGATCGTGAACAACATGGGCGAGGCGGGCCTGAACAATCCGCCCGGGTTCGCCCGGGTCGTGATCGAGAAGCCCTTCGGCCACGATCTGCAGACCGCCCGCGATCTGGCCGAGACGGTGCACCGCTCGTTCGAGGAGCGCCAGATCTACCGCATCGACCACTACCTGGGCAAGGAGACCGTCCAGAACATCTTCGTCTTCCGGTTCGCAAACGCGATCTTCGAGCCGGTGTGGACGAACCGCTACGTCGACCACATCCAGATCACGGTCGCCGAATCGCTCGGCGTCGAGCACCGGGCCGCGTTCTACGAGGAGACCGGCGTCGTGCGCGACATCGTCCAGAACCATCTTCTGCAGGTGCTCGCACTCGTGGCGATGGAGCCGCCCGCCGCCTTCGAGGCCGACGCCGTGCGCGACGAGAAGACCAAGGTGCTGCGCGCCACGCGGCCGCTCTCGTTCGAGAACACCGTCCGCGGCCAGTACGGGCGGGGGTTCGTGGCCGGCGAGGAGGTGGTCGCCTACGCCGAGGAGCAGGACGTCCCGCCCGACTCGAACACGCCCACCTTCATCGCCGCCAAGCTCGAGATCGACAACTGGCGCTGGGCGGGCACGCCGTTCTACATCCGCACCGGCAAGCGGCTGCCCAAGCGGGTCACCGAGATCGCCGTGCAGTTCCGGCGGGTGCCGCACCTGCCGTTCAGCATGGGCGCCGCCGAGCACCTTGAGGCCAACTCGCTCGTGCTGCGGATCCAGCCGGATGAGGGCATCTCGCTGCGCTTCGGCGCCAAGGCGCCGTCGCCGACGGTGGCGATCAGCACGGTCAACATGGACTTCCTGTACGGCTCGGCGTTCATGCACGACGTGCCCGAGGCCTACGAGACGCTGATCCTCGACGCGATCCGCGGCGATCGCACGCTCTTCACCCCGCAGGACGGCGTCGAGCGGTCGTGGGAGCTCTGCGACCCGCTGCTCGAGCAGTGGCGGTCCGGCACGCCGCAGGTGTACGAGTCGGGCTCGTGGGGGCCCGACCTCGCCGCCGAGCTGATCACGCGTGACGGGCGCCGCTGGCGGCGGCCGTGATCGCGAACCCGCCGGTCGAGCTGACCGACCTCACCCAGGTCGAGCACGCGCTTGCGAGCAGCCGCGAGGGCGGGCACGGGACCGTGCGGGCGACGACGCTCAACCTGGTCGTCTATGCCCCGACGCCCGAGGATGTCGGCTACACCCAGCGGGCGCTCGAGCGGATCGGCGGCAGCCGGCCGCTGCGCGCGATCATCGCCGGGGCGGGCCACGGCGGCGTGCGCGCGAGCGTGTCGACGTCGTGCTGGCTCGGCGGCGGCATGCAGCAGGTGTGCTCCGAGCAGATCCTGCTGACGGCCCGCGCCGACGCCCTGCCGAGCGCCGTGCTCTCGCTGCTCGTCACCGACCTGCCCACGTTCGTGTGGTGGCAGGGCCCGATCCCACCCGGCCTCGGCATCCTGGCCGACCTGGCGGCGCACGCCACGACGACGATCGTCGACTCGACGGTCTCGTCGCTCGAGGGCGTCGCGACGGTCGGCTCGCTCGACGCGTCGGTGACCGACATGGCGTGGCTGCGGCTCGAGCCGTGGCGCGAGGCCATCGCATCGCTCTTCGATCCGCCTCTGGCGGCCGCAGCGCTTGCGACCCTGCACACCGTCGCCGTCCAGGGGCCTGTCAACGAGGCGCGGCTGCTGGCGGGGTGGCTGCGCTCGCGGCTCGAGCGGCAGGTCGCGCTCAAGCACGAGGAGCGCGTCCACGTCGAGCGCGTCGCCGCGCACTGCGCGGAGCACGAGTTCTCGATCGAGCGGCGCGAGCGCGTCCAGGTGGGCCGTGCGTTCGGCCTGGGCCAGACGGAGCATCCGGTCGTGCTGCCGCTGCTCGACGCCTCGACGCTGCTCGGGCGGGCGCTCGACGTCCATACCGGCGACGCGGTGTTCGAGGCGGCACTCACGGCCTCGGTGGAGCAGGCGGCGTGAACCTGACGGTGCTGGCCGACCCCGCCGCGGTGGCGCAGGCGGCGGCCGAGGCATTCGTCGAGGCGGTCGCAGCGGGCGGCGATCGGCCGGCCGTGTGCCTGTCGGGCGGCTCGACGCCACAGGCGGCCCACCACCTGCTCGCATCATCCGCCTACGCCGGCCGCGTCGACTGGGAGCGCGTGCACGTCTTCTTCGGCGACGAGCGCCGGGTGCCGCTCGGCGATGCGCGGTCGAACTACCACTCCGCCCGCGAGTCGCTGCTCGATCACGTCCCGGTGCCCGATGCGCACGTGCACGCACTGACCGACGCGGATCAGTACGAGGGGCTTCTGCGCGCGTTCTTCGGCGAGGCGGCCCGGTTCGACCTGCTCTTCCTGGGCATGGGCGACGACGGGCACACCGCGTCGCTCTTCCCCGGCTCGGTCTCGCTGCTGGAGCAGGAGCGGTGGGTGATCGATCCGCCCGACGTGGTCGCCGGGATGGCCCGCCACACGCTGACCCTGCCGGCGCTCGACGCCGCCCGGCGCACGCTGTTCCTCGTAACCGGCGCTGCCAAGGCGCCCGTGCTCGGCCGCATCCGCGCGGGCGAGCGGTTCCCGGCTGGGATGGTGCAGGGCGCCGAGTGGCTCGTGGACGCGGCTGCGGCCGGCGCCAGCGCCTAAACCGCGGCGATCGGCTCTGGCTCGCGCAGGTGCGGGTGGTTCGCCCAGGCGAACTCCGCCGCCGTGCCGATGCCGAGCAGGTGCAGCCCCATCGCCCGCAGGCCGGGCTGGTGCTCGACGTGGTCGAGGAGCAGGTCGACCCGGTCCTGGAGCCGGGCGAGCCCGCGGATGTCCGGCCGGGCGAAGACGTCGAGCGCGGCCGCGAGCGCCTTGGTCACCACCTCGAGCCCGTCATGGCCGAGGCTGCGATCGGCGAGCGCGACGTCGAGCGCATGCAGATGGCCGGCCACCTTCCGCAGGGCTCGGGCGCGGTCGTGATCGCGGCTCTCGGCGCCCGTCACCGCCTGGTCGGCGAGCTTCCCCGCCCGCCGGGCGATGTCGCGGCCCTCGCGCCGCGTCGAGGGGACGACGCAGCCCGCCGCCGTTGCCGCCGCCGTGGTCTCGATTGCCCGGCCATATCCCATCACCTCGTCGTCGAGGCGGTCGATCTGTTCGCGGAGCATCTCCGCAGGCGTTCGTGTGAGCATGCTCCAAGTGTGGCGCGGGCCGGGTGCAAACGCGGTGAACGTGCGGCGCGCAGGCGGTGAACACCGCGGCGATCAGGGGATGTCGACGAGCACCTTGCCGACCGCACCGGCCTCGACGGCCTCGTGCGCAGCGGCGATGTCTGCGAGCGCGAACCGGTGCGCGGGCAGCTCGGTGAGCCGGCCGGCGGCGAGCGCCGTCGTCACCTCGTGCACGGCCCGAGTCAGCCACTCGTCCGGGACGGTGTAGATCAGGACGAAGCGCAGGCTCACGTTCTTCACCATGAGCGGCCGCACGGGTGAGGCCAGGTCGCCGTCGGCCGCGTAGGCCGCGACCACTCCGTCGGGGGCGATCACCTCGAGGTCGAGCGCGGAGTTGGCGGCGGGAGCCACCTCGACGATCCGGTCGACGCCGTCGGGCGCGGCGGCGCGGATGGCGTCCACCGCGTCCTCGGAGCGGTAGTTGACGACCACCTCGGCGCCTGCGGCGCGGGCCATGGCCGCCTTCTCGTCCGAGCTGACGGTGGTGATCACGCGGGCGCCGTCTGCACGGGCGAGCTCGATGGCGAAGTGGCCGACGGCACCGGCGCCACCGGCGACGAGGACGGTGCGGCCCTTCAGGCGGCCGTTTCGGAACAGGCAGTGGTGGGCGGTGAGCGCGGGAATGCCGAGGCTCGCGCCCAGGTCGAACGAGGCGCCGTCCGGGAGCGGGACCGCCTGCCGCTCGGGCAGGCACGCCCACTGCGCGGCGCTTCCGAGCTGGCGATCGGCGGCCGCGAACCACACCCACACGCGGCGGCCGATCGCGGCCGCGTCGACGCCCGCGCCGACGGCGTCGATCTCGCCGGCGCCGTCCTGGTTGGGCACCATGTAGGGGAACGGCGGCGCGCCGCCTTGCGAGCCGATGCGCACCCGCCAGTCGGTCGGGTTCACGCCCGAGACGCGCATCCGCACGCGCACCTCGCCCGGCGCGGGCTCGGGCCGCTCGATCTCGGCCATCCGCAGCACCTCGCGCGCCGGCCCGTAGCGGTCGTACACCGCTGCGTGCATGGTCTCGGTCATGCCGCGAACCGTAGTCGAGTCGTGATTTCATGCCCGGCATGAGCGCCTGCGACGTCCACCACGTCCTCGAGGGGCCGCCATCGGCCGAGGTGGTGGTGCTCTCGAACTCGCTGGGCACCGCGATGCGCATGTGGGATCCGCAGGCGCTAGCGCTGCGCCACGACCGGCGGGTGCTGCGCTACGACATGCGCGGCCACGGCCGCTCGCCCGTGCCGCCGCCGCCGTATGAGATCGCCGACCTGGGCGCCGACCTGGTCGCGCTGCTCGACCGCCACGACATCGGCCGGGCGTCGCTGTGCGGCGTCTCGCTCGGCGGGATGGTGTCGATGTGGGTCGCCGCGCATGCGCCCGAGCGGGTCGACCGGCTCGTCGTGTGCTCGACGTCGGCGCTGCTCGGGCCGCCCGAGGCGTGGGCGCAGCGCGCCGAGCTCGTCCTGCGCGACGGGATGGCGGCCGTGGCCGAGACGGTGCTCGCGCGCTGGTTCACGCCCGGCTTCGCGGCCGAGCGGCCGGACGTCGTCGAGGGCGTGCGCCGCCAGCTTCTGAGCACGCCTCCCGAGGGCTACGCCGCCTGCTGCGCCGCGCTCGGCGCGATGGACCTGCGCGCCGACCTGGGTGCGATCCGGGCGCCGACGCTCGTCATCTCGGCCGCCTTTGACCCGTCGACGCCGCCCGAGCATGGCCGCGCCATCGCCGCCGCCGTCCCCGGCGCACGGTTCGCCGAGCTCGAGCAGGGAGCGCACCTGGTGAACCTCGAGACGCCCGAAGTCGTGACGGCGCTCGTGCTTGCGCACCTCGGCTGAATCAGGCGGCATGGACGGCGGCGCCGGCGACGGGCGCCGCATCGACGCGCGTCAGGTGCGCCGGCGCATCCGAGCGCAGGAACGCGACGACGTCGGCCGGCGTCGGATCGCAGGCGAGCAGCGTCTTCCACGTCAGCAGGTGCTCGGCCCGGTGGGCGTCGCCGCAGGCGACGCTCGGCAGCCGCTCGCGCGCCACCCAGGCGAACACGTCGTGGCGGTTCATGAGCTCGTAGCGGTCGACCGCCTCGCGCATGTGCGTGCGGTCGGCATAGACGCCGCGCGTGGTGCGGCCGGGGATCGGGTCGCGCTCGTCGGAATGCGGATGGGCGGCGATGATGGCGGCGCCCGCAGCGCGTGCCTCCGCCATCGCCGCCCGTGGCCCATCGTCGACCCCGACAAACCGGCGCAGACCCACGGCGAGCGCATGGACGGCCAGGTCGGCGTCCAGGTCGGAGTAGGTCAGCTCGAGGCCCGGCAGCACCAGCAGGCCGTGCTCGCGCAGCGCCCGCTCCGCCACCGCGTCGACGGCGTCGAGGTAGGCGGCGTGGCTGCGCCCGTCGACCGCCCCGGACGTCAGATCGCAGGCGCGGACCACGTGGTCGGTGATGCAGAGCACGTCGAATCCCCGCTCGCCGTAGAGGTCGACCAGGCGGTCGAGGTCGAGCTCGCCGTCGCTCCAGGTGCTGTGCGAGTGAAGCTCGCAGAGGAGCGGGCGGCGGCGGGAGTGTCGGGTTGCGTTGGGCATGCCCGAACCGTGCCACTTGCAGGCATGTTCCGGGGTGACGAAACGGCCAAGAGGTGGTGACGGTCCGGTGTCGGCCGTCACGCTTGCCTCTCCCCCGCGGCCTCCGCCCTGGGGTGCGTCACGGTCACCACCCCGGCGATGACGATCGCAAGTCCGACGGTGGTGAGGGTGGTGGGGAGGTTTCCCTGCAGCGCCTCGATGACGACCGCAACGGTCGGAGCGAGGAACGTCCAGGCGAAGACGCGTGCGCTCGTCCACCGAGCGAGCGCCACATAGAAGCCCACGTAGGTGATCACCTGCGCCCCGATCACCAGAAAGACCAGGCTGAGCCACAGCCTGGGTGCCGACCAGTCGCTCCCGTCGGCGCCGCCCGTCGCGACGAGGTACGGAATCAGCAGGACGCCGCCGCAGAAGAATTGCGCCGCCGTGGCTCCGAGGACGTCGAAGTGCGCGTTGCGCACGCTCAGGTAGCGCATGCCGAGGCCGGCGCCGGCCCAGCCGAGGGCGCCCACGAGGCAGACGACGCCGCCCTCGACGATGTGCGCGCCGCCTCCGCCCGAGGGTTCCGTGCCGACGATCAGGAGGATTCCTGCAAATCCGACCAGCAGACCTACGACGCGGAGCCGCGTCAGGCCCTCGTGCAGGAGCACGCGGGCGAACACCGCGGCGAAGAATGGCGCGCTGTTCAGAAGCACCGAGGCGACCGCGGCGCCCGCCAGTCGGGTGCCCTCCGCAATGCCGGCCAGCGTGATCGCGACGTTGCCCGTCCCGATCGCGAGTGCCCAGCCCCATCCGGCGCGTGTGGTCGGCAGATGCGCGCCGCAGAGCCGCAGGACGGGCAGCATCACCAATCCCCCGGCCAGCGCCCGGGTGGTGGCAATCAGCGCCGGGCTGGTCGATTCGAGCGCTGCGCTCGTCACCGGGTAGGCGGCGCCGGCGCACACCATCGCCGTGCCCAGCACCAGCGGCACGAAGACCGGCGTCGCCGTAAGCCGCGCCGGGCGCCCGGCTCGATCGATCGCTATGTGGTGATCACCTCGGTGCCTCCGATCCGGACGCGAGCTCCGCGAGCAGTCCGTCCACCCGGAGGGCGATCTCGTCACGGACGCGGCGCACCTCCGCGAGCGGGCGTCCGCCGGGGTCGTCGAGCTCCCAGTCGATGTAGCGCTTGCCGGGGATGTAGGGGCACTCATCGCCGCACCCCATGGTCACGACGACGTCCGCCCACTCGGTGTCGGCGCGATCGAGCAGGTGCGGCACGCGCTCGCCCAGGTCGACGTCGAGCTCGCGCATCGCCTCGGCAACCTCGGGGTGCACGTGCTGCGCCGGCCGGCTTCCGGCGGAGCGGGCCTGATGGGCGTCGCCCGCGGCGCGCTCGAAGAGCGCCTGCGCCATCTGCGAGCGACCGGCGTTCTGGATGCACACGAACAGGACCCGGCTCATGCCGCCTCGTTGACGGGTGCGTCGGGGTTGGTTGCCATCGGGAGCTCCTGGCTCCCGCGCACGAACTCATACGTGACGGCGCCGATCGCCGCGCCAACCGCGGGTGCGGCCAGATACACCCAGATCGCGGTGAGGTCACCCGAGATGAGCGCTGGGCCGAGCGACCGGGCCGGATTCATCGACGCCCCGGTGATCGGGCCGCCGAACAGCGCGTCCAGCGCGACCGTGCCGCCGATGGCGATCGCCGCGCCCTCCCCGACCGCGCGGGTATCGGTGGCGACGGCCATGATCACGAACATCAGCAGGAACGTCAGCACGCCCTCCCACAGGAACGCCTGGCCGTTCGACCCCGACGGAAGGGTTGCCCCGACATTGGCGACGTTCCCGAGCGATCCGCGCAGCACAAGCGCTGCGGCGGCGGCGCCGGCGACCTGTGCCGCCCAGTACGCCGGCACGCGGGTCAGGGGGAAGTGGCGCGAGCACGCGAAGGCCAGCGTCACCGACGGGTTGAAGTGGGCGCCAGAGATGTGGCCGACGGCGTAGATCATCGCCATGATGACGAGGCCGAAGCTGACCGCGACCCCGACGTGGCCCAGTGCGTGGGTGGTCGTGTCGACCATGATGGCGCCGCAGCCGGCGAACACGAGGGCGAACGTGCCGATCGCCTCAGCTGCGAGCGATCGGGCCAGACCGCCGGGCACGTCAGCCCGCCTTCGCCAGCGCCGCCGGCTCGACCAGTGCGTGCAGCCGTCGCATCGCCTCGCCGCGCACGCGGAAGTAGGCGAACGTGCCGCGCTTCTCGCGCTCGAGCAGGCCGGCCACCGTCAGCTGCTTCAGGTGGTAGCTGACCGTGGGCTGGGCGAGGCCGAGGTGGTCGGTGAACTCGCACACGCACACGGCGTCTCCTCCGGC
>DASXZF010000012.1:0-1640 GCA_036502065.1 Gaiellales bacterium | reverse complement strand
AGATGGACCGCGACGAACGGTCCGAGCCGCTCAGATGATGACGGGCACGGTGCCGCCGTCGACGCTCCATGCGGCGCCCGTGACGTAGGACGCGCGCGGCGAGCAGAGAAACGCGATCACGATCGCGATCTCCTCGGCGGTCGCCATCCGCCCCAGCGGCCGGCCGCTGCCCACCGCTCCGAGGACGTCGTCGCGGCCGCGCCCGGACCCGGCGGCGGTCTGATCGGCCAGGCCGCCGGCGCCGACCCAGGCCGGCGTCAGCGTCGGCCCCGGGCAGACCGCGTTCGAGCGGATCCCGGACTTCGCGTAGAGGTCGGCCACGAGCCGCGAGAGCGAGAGCACCGCCGCCTTGGTGACCGAGTACTCGGGCATGCCGCCGCTCGGGCGCTTGCCCGACGTCGAGGCCACGTTCACAATCGCGGCCGCCCGCGACTCGCGCAGGGCGGGCAACGCTGCGCGGATGCAGCGCACGTGGCTCATCACGTTCAGGTTCCAGGCGGCGTCCCAGTCGGCATCCGTCAGCTCCTCGAATGTGGCGATGCGCGCCGTGCCGACGTTGTTCACGAGCACGTCCAGTCCGCCGAGCGCCGTCACCGTTCCCATGACGGCGCGCTCACCTCCGTCGGGCTCTGACAGGTCGATCGCAAGCGGCGTCGCTCCGATCCCCGCCGCGGCTGCGGCGGGGTTGCGAGCGGCGATCGCGACCGCGGCGCCCTCGGCCCGCAGGAGCGTCGCAGCGGCCAGGCCGATGCCGTCGCTTCCGCCCGTGACGAGCACCCGCAGACCGGTCAGCTCCAGATCCATGACGCCGGATCTTATGATCTGCGCGATGACGACCATCCTGCTCGCGCGCCACGGCGAGACCGACTGGAACCGTGCCGGCCGCTGGCAGGGCCACAACGACCAGCCGCTGAACGACCTCGGCCAGGCCCAGGCGCGGGCGCTGGCCGCCCATCTGGCCGGGACGACGGTCGATCTGCTCTACTCGAGCGACCTCGTGCGCGCCCGCCAGACGGCATCCGCCGTCGAGGCCGCCACGGGGCTCGAGGCGCGCATCGAGCCGGAGCTGCGCGAGGTGGACGTCGGCGAGTGGGTGGGCTGCAACCGCGAGGAGGCCCGCGAGCGCGACCCGGCCTGGTACCGGCGCTGGGCCGACGGGGTCGTCGAGGGCTACCGCGGCGGCGAGACCTATGAGGAGCTGCAGCGCCGCTCCGTGCACGCCTTCGAGGGCATCCTGGACGCCGCCGAGGGCCGCACGGCCGTGGTCGTCTGCCACGGCGGCAACATCCGGGCGATCGTCTCGCACGTCGTCGGTCTGAGCGCCGCCGAACGCTGGCGGGTGGCCGGCGTCTCCAACTGCAGCCTCACCGCCATCGAGCGCCGCTCCGAACGCCTCACCCTGGTGACGTTCAACGAGACCGGGCACCTCGACTAGACTCCGGCCGGATGGAGGACTACACGTCCCGGTACAAGGGCGAGGCCGTCGAGATCGCGCTGTTCGGCGGCGAATATCAGGACGGCATCCTCACGGCGTACTGCCTGATCGAGGACGTCGCCCATGTCGAGCTGAACGGGCACATCCTGGTGCCGCTCCAGAACGTCGCCAGCCTGCACTGCACGAGCCGCTGCGACGCGCAGGA
>DASXZF010000011.1:0-10895 GCA_036502065.1 Gaiellales bacterium | reverse complement strand
GCCCGAGGCGTGACCGCGTATACACTCGCCGCGAGCTATGAGTGGGCCCATCCGTGTCGTTGTCGCGAAGCCCGGTCTCGATGGTCATGACCGCGGTGCGAAGATCATCGCCCGGTCGCTGCGCGACGCGGGCATGGAGGTCATCTACACGGGACTGCACCAGACGCCCGAGCAGATCGTCGCCACGGTGATCCAGGAGGACGCGGACGCCGTCGGCATCTCGATCCTGTCCGGCGCGCACATGACGCTCGTGCCGCGGATCCTCGACCTCCTACGCGACCAGGGGGCGGCCGACGTGGTCGTGGTCGTCGGCGGCACGATCCCCGGCGAGGACGTGACCGAGCTGAAGGCGCTCGGCGTCGCCGAGGTGTTCACGCCCGGCGCCCCGACGGCGGGCATCGTCGAGTTCCTGCGCTCGTCGGTGGGAGCGCAGCGATGAGCGGAGCCGGCCTGCGGATCACGCTCGACGGGCGCGTCGCCACGGTCACGATCAACCGGCCGGACGTGCTGAACGCGCTCAACACGGCGCTGCTCGAGGAGCTGCTCGCCACGCTGTCGGATCTCGGCGGCGACGCGGGCGTGGGTGTCGTGATCCTGACCGGCGAGGGCGAGCGCTCGTTCATCGCCGGGGCCGACATCAAGGAGATGGCCGGAAAGACGCCGCTCGAGGCCCGGGCCTACTCCGAGCTCGGCCAGGAGATCGCCCACAAGCTCGAGACGATGCGCAAGCCGACGATCGCCGCGGTGAACGGCTACGCCCTGGGCGGCGGCTGCGAGATGGCGCTCGCCTGCGACGTGCGGCTCGCGTCCGAGAACGCCCAGTTCGGCCAGCCCGAGATCAACCTCGGCATCATCCCCGGGTGGGGTGCGAGCCAGCGGCTGGCCCGCGCGACCAACATCGGCTACGCCAAGGAGCTGATCCTCACGGGCCGCATGATCGATGCTGCCGAGGCGCTCGAGCGCGGGCTCGTGCAGCACGTGTACGCGCCCGGCGAGCTCATGCCGGCGGCGTGGGCGATGGCGGCCGAGATGGCGTCCAAGAGCCCGGTCGCCCTGTACTACGCCAAGGAGGCGACGAACCGGTCGCTGCACGGCGACATCGGCGGCAACCTCGTGCACGAGGCCGACCTCTACTCGCTCATGTTCTCGACGGAGGACGCTCGAGAGGGCATGACCGCCTTCGTGGAGAAGCGACCGGCCTCGTTCATCGGCAAGTAGTCTGCGGGCCGGATTCGGCAAGCGTTCCGGGAGGGTGTTGGAGTGAAGATCGCAGTGTGCGTGAAGGAGGTGCCGAGCGCGACGTCGCACCGGCGGCTCGACCCGGCCACGAGCCGGCTCGACCGGTCGGGCGACTCCGAGCCGAACCCGTTCGACATGCACGCGCTCGAGGAGGCAATTCGCATCCGCGAGGGCGGCGCCGACGTGAGCGAGATCGTCGCGGTCTGCATGGGCCCCGAGTCGGCCCAGCGCGTGCTGACGAAGGCGCTCGCCCTCGGCGCCGACCGCGCCGTCCTCGTCACCGACCCGTCGCTGGCCGGCTCGGACATCGCCGGCACGGCGTACGTGCTTGCGACCGTGCTCGGGCGTGAGGAGGCCGACCTCGTCATGCTCGGGCAGCAGGCCGCCGACGCCGACTGCTACGTGATGGCCGCGGCGGTCGCCGACCACATGCGCCGACCGCTCGTCACGCAGGTGGCCGGCCTCACGGTCGCCGGCGGCAAGCTACAGGCCAAGCGCCAGGCCGAGCACGGATACGACCTGATCGAGGCGCCGCTGCCCGCGGTCGTCTCGGTCTCCGACGCGATCAACACGCCCCGGCTGCCCTCGATCAAGGCGATCATGGGCGCCAAGCGAAAGCCGCTCGAGACGGTGTCGGCGGGCGATCTCTCGCTCGACGCCGGCCGGGTGGGCGGAGACGGCGCCCAGAGCGTGGTGCGGTCGATCTCGCCGCCGCCGCCGAAGACCGAGGGCATCCGGATCGAGGACGCGGGCGGCGACGCCGCCGGCAAGGTCGTCGCGATCCTGGCCGAGAGGGGGCTGATCTAGTGGCGCTCCTCGTGTTCGTGCATCACGACGACGGTGAGTTCTCGGCCAACAGCCTGGGCATGCTCGCGAAGGCAGCCGCGCTCGGCGGCGACGTGACCGCGTTCGTGGCCGGCTCCGGCGTCGACGACGGCTGGGCGGCCGCCCTCGGCGGCCACGGTGCCGCGAAGGTGCTCGTCGCCGACGACGCCGCGCTCGCCGGCGGGCTGTCGCAGCCGATCGTCGACGCGCTCGAGGCATCTGCGCGCGACGCTGACGCGGTGCTCTTCGGCGCAGGCGTTGTCTCGGCCGACGTGGCCGCCGGGCTGGCCGCGCGCCTCGGCGCCGGCATCGCCTGCGAGACCACCGATCTCGCCGCGGGCGACGGCGGCATCGTCGCCACCCGCCCGGCGCTCGACGACACGGTCATGGTCGAGTCGGGCTTCAGCTCCAAGCCCGGCGTCGTGCTGGCGCGCGCAAACGCGTTCGCGCCCCGCGAGGAGGCGAGCGGCACCGCGCCCGTCGAACGCGTGGCGGTGACCGTGAGCGACTGGTCGCAGGCGGCGGCGCTCACCGGCCGCGAGGCGGCCGAGAGCGGTGGCGTCGACATCACCGAGGCCGACGTCCTGGTCACGGTCGGCCGCGGCATGGGCGGCCCCGAGAACGTCCCGCTCGTCGAGGCGCTCGCAAAAGCGCTCGGCGGCGAGGTGGCCGCCACCCGCGCGGTCGTCGACGCGGGCTGGGTGCCGTACTCGATGCAGGTGGGGCAGACCGGGAAGACGGTCTCGCCCAAGCTCTACATCGCCTGCGGAGTCTCGGGCGCGATCCAGCACAAGGTGGGGATGGCGAGCGCCGGCACGATCATCGCGATCAACAAGGATGCAAACGCGCCCATCTTCGAGTTCGCCGACGTCGGCGTGGTCGGCGACGCGCTCGCGATCCTGCCGAAGCTCACCGAGCTCCTGGCCGCGCGCGGCTGACCGCGCGGGGCTACTCGGGCGCCGGCCCCTCCCGCAGCGCGGCGAGCGCGTTTCGCAGCCGCACGACATCGGCGAGCACGTCGCTCACGCGCTGGTCGGGCGGGGCCTGAGGAATCGGCTTTCCGAGCCGCGTGAACAGCCGCTCGGTGTCGCGGGTCGACCAGCGGCGGTCGGCGCCGACCTCGATCGGCACGTCGGAGCGGCGGCGGTCGATCCCCGCCAGGAACTCGTCCAGATGGGCGATCAGCACGTCGATCTGGGCGGGGTCGGCCTTCACGCCTACATGTGGCTGTACTCGGGCCCGCTGCCGCCCTCGGGCGGGGTCAGGCGTCCGCCCTTGGCGGTGATCGCGCCGCACTGCACGCAGTTCGACGGCGTGATCGCTACCTCCACCATCCCGCCGCCCTCGCCGCGCAGCTCGTACACGCCGGCGGGGCACATCGACACCCATGTCTGCCCGACCTCGCGCGGCACGCGGGTGCGCACGCGGATGTGGTTGGGCTGGTCGTCGCGGCTGCGGTTGCCCGACAGGAAGACGCTCGAGAGCTTGTCGAAGGTGAGCGTGCCGTCGGGCTGCGGATAGGAGCGCGGCTCGATCGTCATCGGCGCCTCGGCGTCGCGGTGCGTCGAGAACGACCCGCCCGGCAGGGCGCCGCGGGTGAGATCCATGGCGCTTGCGAGCGCGCCGCCGACGTAGAGGCCGCGGTTGAGCGCCTGGCGCATGTTTCGGACCTTGCGCAGATCCGACCAGATGTGGCTCTTGCGCACGCGGGCGTCGTAGCCGTCGAGCACGCCGGGCGCGGCCGGATCGGCGCCGGCCCGGAGCTGCTCGTAGATGGCCTCGGCGGCCAGCATGCCGGAGCGCATCGCGTAGTGGATGCCCTTCAGCTTGGGCACGTTCACGAACCCGGCCGCGTCGCCGGTCAGCACCGCCCCGGGGACCGAGAGCCGCGACGGCACCGACAGCAGCCCGCCCTCGGGGATCGTCTTCGCGCCCCAGCCGATGCGCTCGCCGCCCTCGAGCAGCGGCCGGATCAGCGGGTGGGTCTTGAACTGCTGCAGCAGATCGTGCACCGAGAGCGACGCGTCGCGGTGGTCGAGTCCGACGACGAGGCCGATCGCGATCTGGTCATCGCCCATCGGATAGATGAAGCTGCCGCCGCTCTCGCCGTACTTCGCCTGTGGCCGAAGCGGCCATCCGAGCGTGTGCACGACGCGGTCGAGCGGCTTCTGCACCCGCCAGAGCTCCTTCACGCCGAGGCTCCACACCTGCGGGTTCTGGGCGCGCAGGCCGAACGCCTCGGTGAGCGCCGCGGTCAGGTGGCCCTGCGTCCCCTCCGAGAGCACGGTCGCGCGGGCGAGGATCTCGGAGCCGGGCTCGTAGCTGCCGCCGGGCTCGCCGTTTCGGTCGAGACCCTTGTCGCCCGTGATCACGCCGCGCACCGCGCCGTCGGAGACGAGCAGCGTGTGGGCGTCGGTCTCGGGCAGCACCATGACGCCGAGGCTCTCGGCCTGATCGGCCAGATAGCGGCCGAGCTGCGCGAGCGAGAAGATCCAGTTGCCCTTGTTGTGGAAGGGCGGCGGCGTCGGGATGCGCACGCCGTGGCGGGGGCGCATGAGGTACACCGACTCGTGCCGCACCGGCCCGTAGGACGGCAGCTGCTCGACCGGCGTGCCCGGGAGCAGGTCGCGCAGCGCGGAGGGGTTGACCACCGCGCCCGAGAGCAGGTGCGCGCCCGCCACCCTGCCCTTGTCGAGCACCGCGATGGGCACCTCGCCGAGCTGCTCGGCCGTGGCCGGGTCGTCGGCCAGGAGCTGCCCCAGGCGGATGGCGCCGGCGAGACCGGCAGGCCCGGCGCCGACGAAGAGCACGCCGACGTCGATGCGCTCGTCCTGCGCCGCCGCCGGCTCGGCCACGAACTCGCGCACCTTGACGGGGGGTGGGTAGTCAGAGGGGCGCCGCGCCACGGGCGGGCATGCTACCGGTTCGGCACGATCGTGAGACGCCTCGTGACAGACACGTGACGGTGAGCGGCCGTAACGTGGCCGCATGAACACCTTCACCGGATTCGATCCCCGCGCCCTCGCGTTTCTCCGCGACCTCGGCGACCACAACGACCGGGCCTGGTTCCACGAGCACCAGGCCGAGTACCACGATCTCCTGCTCGAGCCCGCACGCGCCTTTGTCGTTGCGATGGGCGAGCTCCTCGCGGCCGTCGCGCCCGGCATCCATGCCGACCCGCGCGTGAACGGCTCCATCCTGCGCATCGCCCGCGACACCCGATTCGCGTCCGACCCGACGCCGTATCGCACGCACCTCTCGCTCTGGTTCTGGGAGGGCGACGGCCCCAACCGCGAGTGCGCGGGCTACCTCCTGCGGCTCGACCACGACGCGATCACCCTGGGCGTCGGCGCCCATCACTTCCCGACCGCCGCCCTGGCCGAGTACCGGCGTGCGCTCGACGCGGACGATCGCGGCGCCGAGCTCGACCGTGCCGTCCGCAAGGCACTCAAGGCGGGGGCGAGGTTCGGGCCGGCGCGGTGGAAGCGCGTGCCCGCGCCGTACGCCGCCGACCACCCGCGGGCCGACCTGCTCCGCCACGACGGCCTGGTCGCGGCCACCACCGACCCGCTGCCCGCCGAGGCGCTGACCGCCGCGTTCCCGGAGTGGTGCGCCGCGCGATGGCGGCCCATGCGGCCGCTGCAGGCGTGGGTGGCCGGCGTGGTCGGGTCGGCGGCGGGTGTGCGGGCGTGAGCCGGTGGCGTAGCCTATGAGGCTTGTGAGGAGGCGCTCGATGCTCGTTGCGGTGCTTGGTCTCGCCCTCGGGGCGGCGTTGATCTGGCTCGGCATCACGACGAGCTTGCGTCCCAACGAGGGCACCTCCGAAGGCCCGTACGATCTCGTGATCGCCGCGCTGGCCGTCTGGTCGATGACCGCGATCGTCGTCCCGCTCGCGCACGTGCGGGCGGGCGACCTGCGGCGGTGGTGGGCGGCCGCAGCAGTCGGCCTCTCGGGCGTCGCAGTGACCGCGGCGGTGCTAATGCTGGCCGTACATGTGGCCACACACCCCGGCCTCACGCCCGCCGGCATGCGCGACTCCGGCACGGCCGACGACCGCGCGTTCCTGATGATCGCCGTCGCGCCGGTGTTCGCCCTCACGGCTGCGTTCGCGGGCGCGTGGATCCTGATCCGGCCCGGCCGGGCGGCCGCCTAGGAAGCGGCGGCGCGGCGGGGGCGCGCGACGAGCTCGCCGCCGCAGTTCGGGCAGACACCCGACATCGCACCGGTGCAGTCCGGGCAGAACGTGCACTCATAGCTGCAGATCCGGGCGTCGCCGGCCGGATCGAGCGGCGTGTCGCAGCGCTCGCAGCGGGTACGCATCTCCAGGGCCATGCGGGAACGATACGCTTGCCGGCGCAATGCGCGCCGTCGACCTGCGATCCGACACCGTCACCCGGCCCACGCCCGCGATGCGCCGGGCGATGGCCGAGGCAGTCGTCGGCGACGACGTGTGGGGCGACGACCCGACGGTGATCGAGCTCGAGGCCGAGGTGGCCCGGATGCTCGGCAAGGAGGCGGCCGTCTACGTGCCGTCGGGGACGATGGGAAACCAGATCGCGATCCGCTCCCAGACGCGGCCCGGCGACGAGATCTTCGTGCACGAGGCGGCCCACATCGTCTGCCACGAGCAGGGCGGCGCCGCGGCGCTCGCAGGCGTGCAGACCCGGCTCCTGGCCGGCGAGAACGGCGTGCTCGACGTCGAGACGATCGCCGTGCGGCTGCGCAACCCGGCCGACCCCCACCACGCCCGTCAGAGCCTGCTCTGCCTCGAGAACACGATCGGCGAGATGGGCGGGCGCGTGCTCGCCGCCGAGCGCATGTCCGAGCTCGCCGCGTTCGCCCACGCGCACGGCATGCGCGTGCACCTCGACGGCGCCCGGATCTGGAACGCCGCCGTCGCGAGCGGCCGCAGCCCGGCCGAGGTGGCCGCGCCCGTCGACTCGGCATCGGTGTGCTTCTCGAAGGGGCTCGGCGCCCCGGTGGGATCGGCGGTCGTCGGCTCGGCGGAGCTGATCGAGGTCGCCCGCCGCAATCGCAAGCTCTTCGGCGGCGGCATGCGCCAGGCCGGGATCATCGCGGCCGGGGCGCTGTATGCCCTGCGTCACAACGTCGACCGGCTCGCGGACGACCACCAAAACGCGCGCCGGCTGGCCGAGGGGATGGCCGCCTACCGGCGCCTGCGGTTCGACCCGGAGGCCGTCGAGACGAACATCGTCCTCTCGCACGTGACCGACGGGACGCCCGCCTCCGCCATCGTCTCCGAGCTCGCGGCGGTGGGGGTTCTGTGCGCCGATCTGGACGCCCGCACGGTGCGCTTCGTGACCCATCTGGACGTCGATTCGGAGGCCGTCTCCGCGGCGATTTCGGCCGCAGGGCCCGTGCTATCCTGAATCTCATGAAGGCTGACATTCACCCCGAATACGTTGTCTCGCACGTGACCTGTTCATGCGGCAACGAGTTCTACACACGGGCCACCAAACCCGAGCTGCACGTCGAGATCTGCTCGGCTTGCCACCCTTTCTATACCGGCAAGCAGAAGCTGGTCGACACCGGCGGCCGGGTGGAGCGATTCCGTCGCCGCCAGGCCCGTTCCGGCACCTCGGCGTAACGCGCCGGTGCTCACGCTTCCCTCGCCCGGTGCCGACAACCACCGGGTGAGGAATCCGTGGCTTCCGTGAGCGCGAACGTGGGCGGTCAGGCGGTGCTCGAGGGCGTGATGATGCGCAGCCCGGGCTCGTGGGCCGTGACCGTGCGTCGGCCCGACGGCGGTCTGGCACGCGTGTGTCGGCCCGTCTCGAGCGCGGCGTCGCGGCATCGCTGGCTGCGCCTGCCGGTCATCCGCGGCATGGTGGCGCTCGGCGAGTCGCTCGTGATCGGCTTTCGCGCCCTGGCCGTGTCGGCGTCGTTCGCCGCGGTCGAGGAGGGCGAGGAGCCCGACATCGAGGCCGCCGCCGAGCTGACCCGCGGCCAGATCGCGTTCGCGTTCGTGATCGCGATCGGCTTTGCGGTGCTCGTGTTCAAGGTGTCGCCGGCCGTGATCACCGACCTCCTGCCGATCCACTCGACCATCGTGTTCGTGCTCGTCGAGGGCGCGATCCGCGTCACCCTGCTCGTCGTCTATCTGACCGCGATCTCGTTCATCCCCGACCTGCGCCGCGTCTTCCAGTACCACGCCGCCGAGCACAAGACCATCAACGCCTACGAGGACGGCGCCGAGCTCACCCCCGAGCGCGTCCAGAGCTACTCCAAGATCCACCTGCGCTGCGGCACGGCGTTCCTGCTCTGGGTGATGGTGATCGCGATCTTCGTCTTCGCATTCGTCGGCCGGCCCGCCTGGCCCACCCTGATCGCGTCGCGCATCCTGCTCCTGCCCTTCATCGCCGGGCTCGCCTACGAGGTGATCCGGTTCGGTGGCAAGCACCCGACCAACCCGATCGTGCGGACGCTACTCACGCCGGGGCTGTGGCTTCAGGGCTTGACGACGCGCGAGCCGACCGACGACCAGGTCGAGGTCTCGATCCAGGCGCTTCAGGACGTGCTCGAGGCCGAGCGCACCTCGACCGGCGGTGCGCCCGTCGAGGTGATGGCGTAGTCTCTGCGGCGATGGCCGCTCCCGACTCGCCCGAGGCGCTGCAGGACCTGATCGACCGCTACAACGACGCGTGGAACCGCCAGGATGTCGAGGCGATCACGGCGATGCACACCGACGACATCGTGTTCCACAACCACACGGCGGGCGAGTGCGTCGAGGGGGCCGACAAGGTGCGCGGGCACATCGCGGGCATCTTCCGAAACTGGCCCGGCATGCGGTTCACCGGCCGCAGCCTCTACCTGCGCGACGCGCTGGTCGTGCAGGAGTGGACTGCAACCGGCACCCACGCCGAGAGCGGCAAGAGCGCGACGTGGGACGGGATGGACATCCTGCCCACCCGTGACGGGCGCTTCGCGCGCAAGGACGTGTACTCGGACTCGGTCTCGGTCATGCGCCAGCTCGGCCGCATCGGCTGACGTCACTATCCTTCCCCGGTCATGGAACCGTTGGTCGCAGAGATCGAGCGCCGCTTCGCCGAGCTGGAGGCCCAGCTGAGCGATCCCGCCGTGCTGGCCGACCAGCGCCGCTATGCCGGGGTGGCGCGCGAGCACAAGCGGCTCTCGGCTGCGGCCGAGCTCGCCCGGCAGTGGCGCCAGCGCACGTCCCAGGTGGCCGACGCGGCCGAGCTGCTCGACGACGCCGACGAGGAGATGCGCTCGTACGCCCAGGAGCAGATCGCCGAGGCCCGCGGCGCCCTGCCCGGGCTCGAGGAGGAGATCCGCCTCGCGATGCTCGAGCGTGACCCGGCCGACGACAAGGACGTCATCGTCGAGCTGCGGGCCGGCACCGGCGGCGACGAGGCCGCGATCTTCGCCGGCGACCTGTACGAGATGCTGACCCGCTACGCCCAGCAGCGCGGCTTCAAGACCGACACGCTGGCCGCGTCGGGCGGCGACGCGGGCGGCTTCAAGGAGCTCGTCTTCGAGATCAAGGGCGATGGCGCCTACTCGGTGTTCAAGCACGAGAGCGGCGTGCACCGTGTCCAGCGCGTGCCGGCAACCGAGTCGCAGGGGCGCATCCACACCTCGACGGCGACGGTCGCGGTGCTGCCGGAGGCCGAGGACCTCGACTTCCACGTCGACCAGAACGACCTGCGCATCGACGTCTACCGGGCGGGCGGCCACGGCGGCCAGTCGGTGAACACGACCGACTCGGCCGTGCGCATCACCCACATCCCCACCGACACGGTGGTCACGTGCCAGGACGAGCGCTCGCAGCTGCAGAACAAGGAGCGGGCGATGAAGATCCTGCGCGCGCGCCTCTACGAGCAGGAGCGCGAGCGGGCCGCCCGCGAGGAGGCAGCCGCCCGGCTGGCCCAGATCGGAAGCGGTGAGCGGTCGGAGAAGATCCGCACCTACAACTACCCGCAGGACCGGGTGACCGACCACCGCGTCGGCCTCACCGTGCACGACCTGAACCGCGTGCTGGGCGGCGATCTGAGCGAGTTCTCCGACGCGCTCGCAGCCGAGGAACGCCGCCGCAAGCTGGCCGCGGCCGCCGGCGGGTGAGGACGCTCGGCGAGGTGCTGCGGCTCTCGGCCGGGTACCTGCAGGAGCACGGCAGCCCGACCGCCCGGCTCGACGCCGAGCTGCTGATGGCACACGCGCTCGGCCTGCGGCGGATCGAGCTCTACACGAGCTTCGAGCGACCGCTGACCGAGGCGGAGCTGGCCACCTGCCGCGGTCTGCTCGAGCGGCGCGGGCGGCGCGAGCCGGTCGCCTACGTCCTCGGCCGGTGGGGGTTTCACGGACTCGACCTGATGGTGGACGAGCGCGTGCTCGTGCCGCGGCCCGAGACCGAGGCGCTGGTCGATCGCTGCCTCGAGCTCCTGGCCGGCAGCGAGGCGCCGCGCGTGCTCGACGTCGGCACCGGCTCGGGCGCGATCGCCCTCGCGCTCAAGGCGGCGCGGACGGATGCGGTCGTCACCGCGTGCGACGTCTCGCCGGACGCGCTCGCGGTCGCCGGGGCCAATGCCGATGCGCTGCAGCTCGACGTCGAGCTCGTGCAGTCGGATCTGCTGGACCGTCTCGCCGCGCGCCGGTTCGACCTGATCGCGTCGAATCCGCCGTACGTCGCCGACGGCGAGATCGAGGCGCTCGAGCCTGAGGTGGCGGAGTTCGAGCCGCGGCTCGCGCTCGTCGCGGGCGCGGACGGGCTCGACGTGCTGCGCCGGCTCGTCGCCACCGCCCCGGCGGCGCTCGAGCCACACGGGTGGCTCGTATGCGAGTGCGGCGCCGGC
>DASXZF010000010.1:0-8349 GCA_036502065.1 Gaiellales bacterium | reverse complement strand
GCCAGGTTGACCGTCAGGCGCCGCAGCGGGAAGTGGAACTCGGCCGAGGCGATGCCGCTGCGGACGCGCTGGCGCGCCTCCTGCACCGCCCGGTCGGCGAGGCCGACGACGACGAACGAGGGCACGCCGTCGGCGACGTGCGCCTCGACATCGACCCGCCGGGCGGTGATGCCGGTGAGCCAGAAAGTGAGAGCGCGGGCAACCATGCACCGATTCTGGGGCGCATCCGGTCACGCGTGGGTGACGGCGTGTGACGAGAGCGTGCCGGAGCGCGCGCGGCGTCAGGGGTGCTGGAGCGCGGCGCGGATGTGCCGCGGCCGCAGGCCGTTCACGGCGACGACGTCGACCCGCGCTGTGCGGGCGCGCGGATCGGCCGCGAGCAGCACCTCGGCGGCCTGGAGCAGGCGGCGCGTCTGCCGCTCGCCCACCATCTCCTCGGCCTGCCCGCGGCGGCCGCCGCGCCGGGCCTTGACCTCGCAGATGACGAGCGTCCGCCCGCGGCGGGCGACGATGTCGACCTCGCGGCCGAGCACCCGCACGTTGCGGTCGACGATGGCGGACCCACGCATGCGCAGCCACCAGCAGGCGACCGTCTCGGCGAGGCGGCCGTACTCAGAGTCCGAGATCGAGATCCAGCTGCGCATAGGCGATCGCCTCGAACGAGCGCCGGTGAAGCGGCGTCGGCCCGTGCTCGCGCACCGCCCGCGTGTGCTCGGCCGTGATGTAGCCGACGTGGCGATCGAACCGGAACTCGGGGTACTCGGGCGCGATCCGGTGCATGAACCGGTCGCGGGTGACCTTGGCCACGATCGACGCGGCGGCGATGGCGGCGCTGCGGCCGTCGCCGCCGATCACCGCGCGGTGCGGGCGCGGACAGCCGGGCACGCTGAAGCCGTCGGTCATGCAGACGTCGGGCGCCGGGTCGAGCGCGCACAGGACGCGGCCGAGCGCCGAGAGGTTCGAGCGGTGCAGGCCGCGGCGATCGATCTGCGCCGCGGGCACCACGCACACCGACACCTGGGTGGCCGACTCGAGCACCGCCCGGAAGAGCTCGTCGCGGCGGGCCGGGGTGTGTCGCTTGGAGTCGTCGAGCAGGCCGAGCGCGGCGCACCGGCGCCCACGCAGCCGATCCATGTCGAGGCACACCGCAGCGGCGACGAGCGGCCCCGCCAGACAGCCGCGCCCCGCCTCGTCGGCGCCGGCCACGAACCGCACGCCGAGATCGCGGTCGTGCGCGAGCAGGCGCCGGCCCGGGCGTGAGCGGCGGCGGCGAGGGGCGGCGACTGCCATCGGCCTATGGTACGGCGCGGCGCGGACGGGGGGTGCGCCTGGGCGGCGCAAAGCAGTGCCGAATTCGTGCCGAGTCTGGAACACCCGCCGTTCGGGGTCTGACCCCGGTTGGGGCCCTAGAGCAGGCCGATGCGGTCGGGCGGCCAGTAGATCAGGAACGCCTCGCCGATGATGTTGTGGCGCGGCAGCGGGCCCCAGTAGCGGCTGTCGAGCGAGTCGCCGCGGTTGTCGCCCATCACGAAGTAGTCGCCGTTCGGCACGGTGTACGGCCCGTAGGTCGGCGCCGTTCGCGACCCCTCGGTGTAGGACTCGTGCAGCGCATGGCAGTTCTGGCCCGCCGGCTTGCAGATCGTGACGATCCCGCGCGTGATCTGGAGCGTCTCGCCCGGCAGCCCGATCACGCGCTTGATGTAGGTGACGCTCGCCTCGGTCTTGGCGCCGCGCACCGCCGTGTCGCCGTGACCCGGCGGGTGAAAGACGATGATGTCGCCGCGGTGGGGGCCGTGGAAGCGGTAGACGAGCCGGTTCACGAGCACGCGGTCGTTGACGAGCAGCGTCGGCTCCATCGATCCGGTCGGGATCCGGTAGGGCTTGACGACCCAGGCCTGGACGACGTAGGCGAGACCGAACGCGACCGCCAGGATGACGAGCAGCTCGACGAACGGGTTTGCGCCGGAGCGCTTCGCGGGCGGAGGAGGCGGCGGGGCCTGCTCGGTCTCGGGCGCGACGGACTCACCGGCGCCCGGTGCAGGCTGCTCAGACGGCCGGGGCTCGACGTCCGCCATCTGCGAGGCTAGCGCGACTTCTCGCGCACGCGCGCGGCCTTGCCGACCTTGCCGCGCAGGTAGTACAGCTTCGCCCGGTGGACGTCTCCGATGCTCATGACCTGGAGACGGTCGATCTTGGGTGAGTGCAGCGGGAACGTGCGCTCGACGCCGATGCCGAAGGACTGCTTGCGCACGGTGAACGTCTCGCGCACGCCGGCGCCCTGGCGCTTGATGCAGACGCCCTCGAACACCTGGATGCGGTGCCGCTGCCCCTCGATGACCTTGAAGTGGACACGCAGGGTGTCACCCGCTTTGAAGCGAGGCACTTCACGCGCCATGCGGCGCTCGATGTCGGAGATGATGGTCATCGCAAGGGAAAGACCGGCGGCCGGGTAATGCTAGCCACGTGGGGCGAGGCTCACAAGTCGGACCCGCCCTGAGCCTCCCCGCGACGGCGTGAGAGCTCCTGTCGCCACCTGTCGACGTCGCCGTGGTGGCCCGAGAGGAGCACGTCTGGCACGCCCCACCCACGGAAGTGCTCGGGTCGCGTGTAGTGCGGGTATTCGGGCAGCCCTGCGAGCGCCTCGGAGTACGAGTCGTGCTCGTGGCTCTCGCGCTTGCCGAGGGCGCCCGGCAGCTTGCGCGTGACGGCGTCGATCACGGCCATGGCGGCGACCTCGCCGCCCGAGAGCACGTAGCGGCCGACCGACAGCTCGTCGTTGGCCAGGTGGTCGTGGACTCGCTGGTCGAAGCCCTCGTAGCGGCCGGACAGGAGCGTCAGCCGCTCGAGGCCGGCGAGCTCGGTGACGACGGCGTCGGTGAGCTCGCGTCCGACCGGCGTCAGCACCGCCACCCGGCGCGCGGCGAGCACCGCCTCGATCGGCTCGGAGTAGATCGCCTCGAGGGCCGCGCAGACCACGTCGACGCGGATCACCATCCCCGCACCGCCGCCGTAGGGCGGGTCGTCGACCTGGCGGTAGCCGCCGAGGGCGTGATCGCGCAGGTCGATCGTCCGCAGCCGCAGCGACCCTGCATCGACCGCGTTTCGCACCGGCCGGCTCTCGGAGAGCCAATCCAGATAGCTCGGGAACAGGGTGAAGACGTCGATCTCGAGCGTCACAGGAACTCGCTCCGGATCACGATCAGCCGCGCCGCCACGTCGACCGTCTCGATGATGTCGGCGGCGAACGGGACGAGCACCGGGTCGCCGTCGTCTCGCGGCCGCACGTCGAGCACGTCGTTCGCCGGATAAACGAGGACGTCGGCGACGGTGCCGACCTCGCGGCCATCCGCCGTCACGCGGCAGCCGATCAGGTCGACGTGCAGATACTCGTCGGGGTCGGGCTGGGGCAGCGCCGCCGCCGGCACCTCGACGGCCTGGCCGCGCAGAGCCTCGGCCGCGGTGCGATCGGCGGCGAGGTCGAAGCGCAGGATCGGATGGGCGTCGGCTCCGCGGCGCTCGGCGATGACCGCCGGCCGGCCGCCGATCGTGACTTCCAGGCCGGCACGGAGCGGCACCGCGCCGCCGTGGCCGTCGACGTAGACGGCGCCGTCCAGACCGTGGGCACGGCCGACGCGGCCGACCACGATCGTGGGTGGCCGCCAGGGGGTGTCAGTCGGCGACTTCGACATGCACGCGCCGGCCGCTCTGCACCGCCGACGCCTTCACCACCGTGCGCAGCGCGCGGGCGATGCGGCCCTGCTTGCCGATGACCTTGCCGATGTCGTCCTGGGCGACGTGCAGCTCGAGCACGAGCTCTCCGCTCGCGCCCTCGTAGCGCTCGACGCGCACCTCGTCGGGGTGGTCGACGAGCTGCCGGGCGAGATAGGCCAGCAGGTCGTCCAACCGCTAGACCCCGGCGATCTTCAGGAGCTTGGCCACCGTCTCGGTGGGCTGCGCGCCCTGAGCGATCCAGGCGCGGGCGCGGTCGGTGTCGATGTCGACCAGCGACGGCTCCATCTGCGGGTTGTACTTACCGATCTCCTCGAGGGTGCGCCCGTCCCGGGGCACGCGCGAATCCGCAACGACGACGCGGTAGATCGGGTTCTTGTTGGATCCATGCCGCGCGAGGCGGATCTTCACTGCCACGAAAATGACCTTCCGTTGGACGGCGGGGGCTGAACGAGCGGAGTGTAGCGACCGACGCCCCCGGAATGCGCGACGGCCGCCCCGGAGGGCGGCCGTCAGCGGTCACGCAGGTGGTGCGACGGTCTCGGCTACCAGCCGAACCCCCCGAATCCGAATCCCCCGAATCCGGATCCGTAGCCGTTGTTCCCACCCTTGTTGCCGTAGTTGATCGGCGGCGGGTATCCACCGTTTCCACCCTTGCCACCCTTGCCGTACTGGTCGCACGACGGGGTGTAGTTCCAGCCCTTGTTGTTGTTGCTGTAGCCGACGCTGTGCTGGACAGAGTTGGTCGCGTAGCTCACGCCACCGAACGCTGCCATCGCACCGAACACGCCTGCCGTGAGCACGCCGGCCAGAACGATGCGGAACCCACCGCTCCTGCGCGCGGGGTGCGCGCTGATGCGGGCGATGATGTCCCGCTGGACGCTGCGATCAAGCTCGGGCCGCTCCGTCCGGAGAGCCCGCTCCAGATCTCCCAGCCCACGATCCTGCCTCGAGAACCTCACTCCGATGCCTCCTCCGCATCTGAAACACGTTCCTACCCTGTATTACCGGGGTGACGGCGGTTTCCTTACAGCGGCGGGAGGAATTCGCGCAGGCTCAGTGCAGCGCGAGCACCTGCGGCTCGCGCGGGTCGAGCCGGGTCGCCTGCGCGAGGGCGTGCTGACGCGCCGTCCCGCTGCTCGCACGGGCCAGGTCGAGCCATGCCTGCCAGCTGCGCGCGTCGCGGGCGATCGCGGCCCGGAAGGCCTCCCCGGCGGCGGCGTCGCGGTGCTCTCCGAGCAGCGCCAGGCCGAGCTCGGTGCGGGCATCGGCCGACCACGGCTCCCAGGCGACGGCGGTGCGCGCCTCGCTCTCGGCCACGCGCCAGTGCTGCTCGGACGCGGCCCGCTGGCTCGCGCTCGCCGCGGCGTTCCCGCGCAGCCCGATCAGGGCCACCACGGCAACGAGCGCGATTGCCACCAGCATGCCCGCGCGGACGCCACGGGCGCCCAGATCGATCGACCGGCGCACCGAGGGCGAGCTCGTCAGCATCCCGGCCGCGCACGTCAGCGCGACGAGCGTGACGGCGGTGAGCTGCCAGTCCCAGTCGGCGCCCGCGTGCAGCAGGAAGGCGGCGAAGGCGCCGAACGCGACGGGCACGAGCGGCTCGCGGCGACCGCGGATGCCCGCGACCAGCGGCGCCACCAGGCCCGCCACCAGGAGCAGCAGGCCGACCGGCCCCAGGTCGGCCAGCGTCTCGAGGTACAGGTTGTGCGCGTTTCGCACCTTCAGGCCCGACGTGCGGTGCTGCAGGTAGTACGCCTCGTAGGTGCCGGCGCCCGACCCGAGCAGCTCGTGGCCCTGGTAGTCGTCCCAGGCGATCCTCCACAGGCCCGCCCGGGCGTTGCCCGACAGGCTGAACAGGCGCAGGTTGAGGTTCTTGCCGGTGTGCGCCGCGTTGCCGTTGAAGCCGCCCGGCGGCGGCGCGTTGAAGCGGTCGTACATGTCGCCTGCGATCGTGATCGGCGAGCCGAACCGCACGAGCGCGATCAGGATCGCGAGCACGAGCGCGCCCAGGATCGCGCGATGCCCGATCAGCGTCATCGCGGCCGACGGCTCGAACCGGCGCTCGACCCGCTGCAGCGCCCACATCGTCACCGCGAGGCCGACCATGCTCGCGACGAGCACGAGCGTCAGGCGATGGCCCTGCGTCGCCGTCGGGCCGACCTTCGAGGCGGCGTGCGTGAGCGCCGACGACGTTGCCGCGACAGCGACGTCCAGGATGAGCCACGGCGCCGCGGCAACGAACGTCAGGAGCAGGAACCAGCGCCGCCGATCCATCGCGGCGACCATGACGAGGCCGAACCCGAAGGCGATCCAGCCGCCGCGGCTGAAGGTGAAGTACATCGCGGTGACGACGACCGGCAGGGTGCATGCGGCCACGATCCGCCCGGTCGCCGTGCGGGCTCCGGCGGCCAGCCCGAGCGCGACGATGGCGCCCATCGCCGCCAGGATGCCGAGGCCGTTCCAGTAGCCGACCGGCTCGGCCAGGCGGCCGGTGTCGGCGATGCCGCCGAGGGCATGCGTGCTCGGGAAGAGCCGCCCGATCAGACCGTATGCGCAGGCGAAGGTGACGGCGGTGAGCGCACCCGCGAGCAGGCTGCCGATGGCGCCGCGCCGCGACACCAGCAGGAGCGCGGTCAGGCCGGCGACGTAGACGAGCGTGCGCTCGGCCTCGAGCACGGCGGCCGTCGTGTCGCCCGACCACGTGGCCGAGACGAGCATCCAGACGGTCAGAAGGCCGAAGGCGGACAGCGTGACGATCTCGGCGGTGCTGAGCTCGGCGTCCTGGCGCACGAGCACTGCGATCGCCGCCGCCCAGAGCAGCGCCGCGGCGCTCCATCCCCAGGCGGGCGGGAAGTAGCCGCCGTTGCCCGCCGCGAGCGGCGTCAGCACGGCGGCAGCCAGAAGGCCCGGCGCGGCACGGCCGAACGACAGCCGCCGCAGCTGCACGAGGGCGCCGTCGACGGTCAGGTCAGTGGACAGCGCTCGCCTCCCCGGACGTCGATTTGCCCTCGGGCTCGACCTGCACCGGCTTGCCCTGGGCGGGCTCGGTCTGCTCGAGCACCTCGCGCAGGCGCCGCAGCGCCCGGTGGAGCGCCACCTCGACGCTGTTCGTGGACGTCTCCAGCACCGCGGCGATCTGGGTCGCCTTCATGTCGGCGCCGTAGCGCATGGCCACGAGCTCCCGATCCTTGTCGGAGAGGCGCTCCATCGCCGCGGCGAGCGTCAGCCGCTCGACCGAGTCGCGGGCGAGCTCGCCCGGCGCGGCGGTGTCGGGCACCTCGGAGACCGTCTCCGTGCCGCTCACCGCGCGGTCTGCGAGCACCCGCCGGGCGATGCCGACGAGCCACGCGAGCGGCGCCCCCTTCGCCGGGTCGTAGCCCGTGCGGTAGCGCAGCGCGCGTTCGAACACCTCGCCGGTGACGTCCTCGGCGTCGTGTCCCGCGCCGATGCGGTAGGCGACGAACGCGTGCACGCTTCGGATCAGGGGCTCGGGGTTGGCAAGAGGGTCGCGAGCGTGCCTCACCTCACTAGGGTACGGCAGTCCCGGTAAGCAGTAAACCCGCGCTCGCGCGCGTGGCAGCTACCGCATCAGACCCGGGAACTGGGGCATCTTGCCCCGGCCGATCTGCTTCATCATCTTCTGCATCTGCTTGAACTGGCCGAGCAGCTGGTTCACCTGCTGGACGTTCGTGCCGCTGCCGGCCGCGATCCGGCGGCGGCGGCTGCCGTCGATCGAGCGCGGATTGCGCCGCTCCGCCGGCGTCATCGACAGGATGATCGCCTCGACGCGGTCGATCTGGCGCTCGTCCACCTTGAGGTTCTTCACTTGGCGGCCGACGCCGGGGATCATGCCGAGCAGGCCGGCCATGCCCTGCCCGGCGGTCATCTTGCGCACCTGGCGCAGCTGGCCGAGAAAGTCCTCGAGCGTGAACTCGGCCTTGCGGAGCTTGGCCTCCATCGCCTTGGCGTCCTGCTCGGAGATCTGCTCCTGGGCGCGCTCGATCAGCGACATGACGTCGCCCATGCCGAGGATGCGCGACGCGAGGCGGTCGGGGTGGAACGGCTCGAGCTGGTCGAGCTTCTCGCCGACCGACACGTACTTGATCGGCTTGCCGGTGACGGCGCGCACCGCCAGCGCGGCGCCGCCGCGGGCATCGCCGTCGAGCTTCGTCAGGATCACCCCGTCGTAGTCGACCGCCTCGGCGAAGGCCTGGGCGACGTTCACGGCATCCTGCCCGGTCATCGAGTCGAGCACGAGCAGCACGTTGTGGGGCTTCGTGACCTTCTTGATCTGCACGAGCTGGTCCATCAGCTCCTGGTCGACATGCAGCCGCCCGGCGGTGTCGACGATGACGACGTCGCGGCCCTGGGCGCGGGCCTGCTCCACCCCCCACGCCGCCACCTCGACCGGATCGGCGTCGGTGCCGCGGTCATACACCGGCACCTGGAGCGACTTGCCGAGCGTCTGCAGCTGCTGCACGGCCGCGGGCCGCTGCAGGTCGCAGGCGACCATGGCCGGGGAGCGCTTCTGCTTGGCCAGCAGCCGGGCGAGCTTGCCGCAGGCCGTCGTCTTGCCCGAGCCCTGCAGTCCCGCCATCAGGATCACCGTGGGCG
>DASXZF010000009.1:0-4221 GCA_036502065.1 Gaiellales bacterium | reverse complement strand
CGGGGCGGCCGGCCTGGCCTCGATCGACGCGAACAACATCCAGATCATGGACCCGCAGACGGTGCGCCTGCACCTGACGGCGGGCGACTCGACGATCGGCGAGCAGCTCGGCCAGTACTACAACGGCATCGTCCCCATGGGCTACAGCCGCACCGGCCCTCTCAAGTGGGTCGGCACCGGCCCGTACACCACGAAGAGCTTCACTCCGGGCCAGCAGAGCGTCGCCACCCGCAACGCCAACTACTGGCGCACGGGCGAGCCGTACTTCGACCAGGTGACGGTGATCGATTTCTCCGACCAGACCGCGCAGGTGAACGCGCTGCTGTCGGGGCAGGTCGACGCGATCACGGACATCCCGTTCGCCCAGATCGACGTCGCCAAGCAGAATGGCGGCCTGGCCGTCCTGGTCACGAGCGGCGGCGGCTGGCTGCCGCTGTGCATGGCGATCGACATGCCGCCGTTCACGGACAACCGCGTCCGCCAGGCGATGCGCCTGATCGTCGACCGCCCGGCCATGCTCGAGCAGGTGCTGTCGGGCTACGGGCGGGTCGCGAACGACCTGTTCTCGCCGTTTGACTCCTGCTACGACACCGCGATTCCGCAGCGCGAGCAGGACATCGACAAGGCCAAGTCGCTGCTGAAGGCGGCGGGCATGGACGGTGCGACGATCGATCTGCACACGACCAACGGCGCCGCCGGCATGGTCGACTCCGCCAACATCTTCGCCTCGCAGGCCAAGGCGGCCGGGTTGACGATCAACGTCCACAACGATCCCAACTACTACGGCAACCAGTACCTGAAGCTGGCCTTCTCGGTCGACTTCTGGGGGACGCGCAACTACCTGCCGCAGGTCTCCAACAGCATGCTGCCGGCGGCGGCGCCGTACAAGACGCCCTACAACGAGACGCACTGGCCGCCGAAGTCCGGCACCGGCTCGAACTACATCAGCCTGTACCAGCAGGCCCGTGCCGAGGTCGATCCGAGCAAGCGCTGCGATCTCATCCACGAGATGCAGATGGAGGAGTTCAACTACGGCGGGTACATCATCCCGTTCTTCAACAACCTGGTCGACTCGTACAGCAACAAGGTGGCCGGGTGGATTCCGAACAGCAGGTCAACCCAGAACCTCAACTCGTTCGGCCATGGCTACCGCACAATCTGGTTCACCTAGCGGCAAGCGCAAGGAGCTGGGCGGCCTGACGACCTTCATCGTCCGCCGCCTGCTCCTTGGGCTGCTGGTGCTCGCGCTCGTCTCGGTGGTCGTGTTCGCGGCGACCCAGGCGCTGCCGGGCGACCCGGCCCGGTCGATCCTCGGCCGCACCGCCACTCCGGCGAGCCTGAAGGCTCTGCGCGATCAGCTGCACCTGAACCGCCCCGTGCTCTCGCAGTACACGAGCTGGGTCACGGGGCTCCTGCACGGCGACATGGGCACCTCGCTCGCGGCGCGCGAGCCCGTGTCGACCTACCTGCACGACCGTCTGATCAACTCGGCGTTCCTGGTCATCGTGGCGGGCATCATCTCGATCCCGCTCTCGATCGCGATCGGCGCCTACGCCGCGCTGAAGCGCGACGGCATCTTCGACGTGACCTCCTCGATCGGGACGCTGCTCCTGGCCGCGCTGCCCGAGTTCGTCGTCGGCGTCACCCTCGTCGTCCTGTTCGCGACGACCGTGTTCCCCCATGTGTTCCCGGGGGTCTCCTACCTGGCGCCGGGCGCGCGGCCGTGGAACCACCTGAAGGAGATGGTGCTGCCGATCCTGACCCTGGTGATCGCGGTGACCCCGTACGTCGCCCGCATCATGCGCGCGTCGATGATCGAGGTGCTCGAATCGGAGTACGTCGAGATGGCGCGCCTCAAGGGCGTCCCCGAGCGGATCGTGATCATGCGGCATGCGCTGCCGAACGCGCTCGGGCCGACGTTCCAGGTGATCGCGATCAACCTCGCCTACCTGGCCGGCGGTGTGATCGTGGTCGAGTACGTCTTCAACTACGCCGGCATCGGCGGCGCGCTCCAGAACGCGGTCTCGACCCGCGATCTGCCCGTCGTCCAGGCGCTCGCGATGCTGATCGCCGCCCTGTACGTGGTGCTGAACATGATCGCCGACATCGCCACCATCCTCGTCACTCCCCGCCTGCGGACGCGGCTGTGAGCGTCGCCGAGGTCGCGGCGGTCACGCCCGAGCCCGAGGCCGTCTCGGTGCGCGCGCCGGCGGGGGCGATGTTCCGTGTGGCGATCCGCCTCTGGCGCACACGGATCGGCCTCGCGCTCGTCGTCGTGCTCGTGCTCATCGCCGCGGTCGGGCCGTTCTTCGCCCGCTTCAGCCCAACGGCGTTCGTCGGGCTGCCGCCGAACTCGCCTCCCGGCGGCAAGGCGCTCTTCGGCACCGATCACATCGGCCAGGACGTCTGGAGCCGGTTTCTGTGGGGCGGGCGCGAGATCCTGGTCATGGCGGTGCTCGCGACCGTGGTCGGCCTCGTCCTGGGCGGCGCCGTCGGGCTGACGGCTGCCTACGCCCGGAACGTCCTCGACGACGTGCTCATGCGCGCGATGGACGTGATCCTGGCGTTCCCCCAGATCATGCTCGCGCTCGTCGCCATCGCGACCGTGGGGCCGAAGCCGTGGCTGATCGTGGTCACGGTGGGCCTGACGACGATGCCGCGCGTCGCCCGGGTGACCCGCGGCGCGGCGCAGCCCGTCGTCGAACGTGACTTCGTCTCGGCGGCCGAGGCGCTCGGGCTGCCGCGCGCCCGCATCCTGCTGCGCGAGGTGCTCCCGAACATCCTCTCGCCGCTCCTGGTCGAGGCCAACCTGCGGCTCACCTACGCCATCGGCCTGATCGCGTCGCTGGCCTTCCTCGGCTTCACGCCGAGCCCCAACGGTGCGGACTGGGGCCTGATGATCCAGGAGAACCAGCTCGCGCTCGGCACGAACCAGCCGTGGGGCGTCGTGCTGCCGATCACCGCGATCGCGCTGCTCACGATCGGCACGGGCCTGGTCGGCGACGGCTTCGCGCGCGCCGCGGCGGGCATCGACCGCGCCCGGAGCGCGGAATGAGCGCCGCCCCCACGCCGACGCCCACGCCCACGGCCACACCTGCGCCCACGCTCGTCGTCGAGCGGCTGCGCGTCATGGTGTCGGGGACGGGCAACGACATCGTCGACGACGTCTCGTTCACGATCGCGCCGGGCGAGGTGCTCGGCCTCGTCGGCGAGTCCGGCTCGGGCAAGACCACCGCCGCACTCGCCCTGCTCGGCCACACCCGCCGGGGTGCCGAGATCACCGGCGGCCAGGTGCTGATCGGCGACTCCGACGTGCTCAAGCTCGACCGGGCGGCCAGGCGGCGGCTCCGCGGGCGCGTGATCTCCTACGTCCCGCAGGACCCGGCCGCGGCGCTCAACCCCGCCCTGCGCATCGGCACCCAGCTGATGGAGGCGCTCGAGGTGCACGGCGTCGGCTCCGGTGGCGAGGAACGGCGCGCACGTGTCGCCGAGATGATGCGCGAGGTCGCCCTGCCCGACGATGCCGCCTACCTGCGCCGGTATCCGCACGAGCTCTCCGGCGGCCAGCAGCAGCGCATCGGCCTCGCCATGGCCTTCGCCTGCCGGCCGCGGGTGATCGTGCTCGACGAGCCGACGACCGGCCTGGACGTGACCACCCAGGCCCATGTCCTCGGCACCGTTCGCGACCTGGCGGCGGCCCACAGCGTCGCGGCGCTCTACGTGAGCCACGACCTGGCGGTCGTCGGCTCACTCGCGGCGCGCGTGGCCGTGATGTACGCCGGGCGCGTGGTCGAGCTTGCGCCCGCCGAGGAGCTGTTCCGGACGGCCGCGCATCCCTACACGCGCCGGCTGGTGGCCGCGGTGCCGCACCTGAAGGGCCGGCGTGAGCTCGTCGGCATCCCCGGGCGCGCGCCGTCGCCCGGCCAGCGCCCGGCCGGCTGCGCGTTTGCCCTGCGCTGCACGATGGTCGAGGAGCGCTGCACCGTCGCGATGCCGGAGCTGCGCTCGATCGCCGCCACCCACAGCGCGCGCTGCGTGCGCGCCGAGGAGGTGCGTGCCCAGGCCGAGATCATCAGCGGCTCGGTGGGCGAGATGGCCGAGCCCGACCAGGCCGACGCGGTGCTCGAGCTCGTCGGTGTGAACGCCGGCTATCTCGGCGTGACCGTCGTGCACGACATCAATCTCAAGCTCGCGCCGCAGGAGTGCCTCGCGCTCGTCGGC
>DASXZF010000008.1:0-14815 GCA_036502065.1 Gaiellales bacterium | reverse complement strand
CGGCGTCTCCTCCGGCGCGCAGCAGGATGTTCAGGATCTTCACCCGGTGGCGGTCGCCCAGCACCCGGAACAGCCGCTCGAGCTCGGCAGCGTCGGCGTCCGAGAGCGACGACCCGGCGAGAGGCGTGCAGCAGTTGATCGTCGGCAGCTTGCGCACAGCTCGAATATATCGAAGAACGTGAGTATTTGCGAATCCTGATGGAACGCGCCAAGATATCGACGACCTTCGATCAAGGGAGACCGCGATGAACACCTTTCACCTGTCCCTCGACGTTCCCGACCTTGACCGGGCGATCGCCTTCTACACAGAGCTGTTCGGGCTCGAGCCTGCCAAGCGCCGCGCGGGCTATGCCAAGTTCGAGCTGGCCGACCCGCCGGTGGCGCTCGCGCTCCAGCAGGCGCACGCGCCGGCCCTCTCGCACCTGGGCATCCGCGTCGAGACGGCAGCGGAGGTCGATTCGGCAGCCGAGCGGCTGCGCGGATCCGGGCTCGTCACGCTCGCGGAGCGCGACACCGACTGCTGCTACGCACGCCAGGACAAGGTGTGGGTTGCCGATCCGGCGGGGCACCGCTGGGAGGTGTACACGGTGCTCGCGGACGTCCCGGAGGACGATCTCGAGCACACGTCGACGGCGAGCTGCTGCACGCCGATCGAGGGCGAGCCGTCGGCCTGCTGCTCGGCGTGATCTCCTAGACCGAGGCGGTGCGCGACGCGTCGGTGAACTCGCGGAACTCCGCGGTCACCAGGTAGGCGGTCTGCTCGCCGATGTCGACGGCGTTGTCGCCCACCCGCTCGAGGCAGCGTGCGATCAGGATCGCCCGCAGGCCGGCCTCGTGCGACGGCTCGTCGTCGGCCAGCGACAGGATGCGCCGGGCGAGACCGTGATTGGTCTGGTTGATCACCTGGTCCATCGCGAGCAGCGACTCGGCCCCGGCCAGGTCGCGCGCGCCGAACGAGCGCATCGCCTCGGAGATCATGGCGTGGGCCTGGCGACCCATCGTCGAGAAGTCGGCCAGGAGCTGCGTCGGCAGCGGCGGATCCGGTGGGAGCAGCAGGCCCAGCTTGGCGATGTTGACGCACTGATCGCCGATGCGTTCGAGGTGCAGGTTCACATGGATCATCGAGAGCACGAGGCGCAGATCGACCGCCACCGGCGCCTGACGCGCGAGCAGTGACTCGATGGCCGACTCGACGCGCAGGTAGATGCTGTCAACCTCGTCGTCGTCGGCGATGACCTTCTGCGCCTTGGCCTCGTCGGCCGACTCGAGGGCGGCGAGGACGAGCTCGAGCGACCGGCCGCACAGACGTCCCTCGTCCTGCAGCAGCGCCTCGATCTCGTCCAGCTCGTGTTGAAACTCTTCGCGTGGCATGCGCCGAGCATAGGGGAACGCGCGGCGCAGCGCCCGCGCCAGACGCCGCTCACGTACCCGGTTATCCGACTCTTCACCACACATTCACCGCCGAATAACCCCGCTCGGGCCGAAGGGCAGGCACGATCGACACATCGCAGTGAAACGACGATGAGAGGTCACGCATGCAGAGGTATCGAAGGTCCGCGCTCACGCTGCTCACCGCCGGCACGGTGGTGTTCGCGGCCGCTTGCGGAAGCGGTGGCTCGAAGACGGTCACCGTCAACAGCCCCGGCGGAAGTAGCTCCAGCAGCAGCAAGGTGCTTTCGGGCGCCGGCAGCACCCTGGTGTATCCGCTCGTCTCGCAGTGGGAGCCGGACTACGCCACCAAGGCAGGTGTGACAGTCACCTACGGCGCCATCGGCTCCGGCGGCGGCATCGACGCCATCACGAGCCGCTCGGTCGACTTCGGCGCCAGCGACGCGCCGCTCACGTCCGACCAGGCCACGGCCTGCAAGGGCTGCGTGCAGATCCCGTGGGCGCTCGGCGCGACGGTGGTCTCCTACAACGTCAAGGGCGTCTCGAACAACCTGCACCTGAGCGGCCCGATCGTCGCGGACATGTTCCTCGGGACGATCACGAGCTGGAACGACCCGAAGATCAAGGCGCTGAACCCCGGCGTGAACCTGCCGGACACCAAGGTCACGCCGATCTACCGCAGCGACGGCTCGGGCGACAGCTTCGTGTTCACGAGCTACCTGTCGGCCGTCAGCCCCGACTTCAAGAGCAAGATCGGCGCCTCCACGCAGCCGCCCTTCTCGACGGGCACCGGCGCCGCGAAGAACTCGGGTGAGGCTGCGTCTATCCAGAGCACCGACGGCGCCATCGGCTACGTCGCCATCTCCTACATCGCCGCCGACAGCCTGAACGAGGCGCTGCTGCAGAACGCCGCCGGGCAGTTCCCGACGCCGAGCATCTCGAGCATCAAGGCCGCCGCCAACGCGGTCACGACGGCCCAGCCCGACGGCTCGATCCCGCTCGTGAACCCGCCGGCGTCCGCGACCGGCGCCTATCCGATGTCCACGTACACCTACGCCATCGTGCCGAAGACGTCCACCAAGGCGACCACGCTCAAGGCGTTCCTGACGTACGCCATCACCGCCGGCCAGACGTTCGGGCCGCCGCTCGGTTTCCCCGAGCTGCCGGCAGCAGTCGTCGCGTCTGACAAGACGGAGATCGCCTCGATCTCCTAGCCGAGGAGTGGCGCCGGCACTGCGACCTCCCACCGCAGTGCCGGCGCTCTCCCGTCCAGAAGGGACTTTTCACCGTTGAGCACGCAGGTCGAGACTGACGCCCTTCCCCGCAGGGCGCGCATCCATCTCGGGGACATGACGCTGCGAGGGGTGTCCGGCGCCGCCGCCCTCCTCGTCGTCATCACGCTCGCGGCGATCGCCTACAAGGTGATCGACCAGGCGTCGTCGGCGATCTCGATCTTCGGGCTCGGGTTCCTCACGTCGAGCGAGTGGAACGCGGTGACGAACCAGTTCGGGGCGCTCGACCTGATCTGGGGCACCGCCGTCACGGCGATCGTCACGCTGATCATCGCGGTGCCGATCGCGGTCGCGATCGGCCTCTTCCTGAGCGAGCTTGCGCCGCGGCGGCTGCGGGCGCCGGTCGGGACGCTCGTCGAGCTCCTCGCCGCCATCCCGAGCGTGGTGCTCGGCCTGTGGGGGATCCTGATCATGGGGCCGTTCCTCGAGGCCCACATCGAGCCGTTCCTGAGCAGCCGGCTCGGCTTCATCCCGCTGTTCGGCGGCACGCCGTCGAACGTGGGCCTCCTGCCCGCCTGCTTCGTGCTGACGATCATGGTGGTGCCGATCGTCGCCTCGATCAGCCGTGACCTCTTCGACAGCGTGCCGTCCGATCTCAAGAACGGCGCGCTGGCGCTCGGCGCGACCCGCTGGGAGATGATGCGCAGCGTCGCGATCCCCCAGGTCAGCGCGGGCCTGGTCGCGGCCGTGATGCTCGGCCTGGGCCGCGCGATGGGCGAGGCGATCGCAGTCACACAGGTGATCGGCGACACGCCGCGGCGCGGCTGGTCGCTGTTCGGCCAGGCCGACACGCTGGCGAGCCGCATCGCCAGCCAGTACCAGGGCGCCGCGACGGCGCTGCAGACATCGTCGCTGGCCTACCTCGCCACGATCCTGCTCGTGCTCAGCCTGCTGGTGAACGTGTCGGCACAGGTGATGGTCCGCCGCATCCGGCGCAGGATGGGGACCTGATGAGCGCCGAGGTCAATCCGCTCACGGTCATCACCCCGCGCTCGCGCCGCCGGCGACGGGTGGGCCGGATCATGGAGGGGGTCGCGACCAGCGCCGCCCTGCTTGCGATCGTCGTGCTCGGAATCGTGATCGTGTCGGTCGCGCGCAAGGGCCTGCCGGCCGTGAACGCCGACTTCTTCACCAAGAACCCCGTACCGTTCGGGCAGACCGGCGGCGGGATCGAGAACGCGATCGTCGGGACGCTGATCATGACGGCCATGGCGACGGCGATCGCCGTGCCGGTCGGCGTCCTGATCGCGATCTACGACACCGAGTTCGCCCCGCCGCAGGTGGCCGAGATGATCCGGCTGGCGCTGAACGTGCTCGCCGGCGTGCCGACGATCGTGATCGGCATCTTCATCTTCGGCCTGCTCGTCGCAGGGAGCGGCCAGAGCGCGATCGCCGCGTCGATCGGCCTCTCGATCGTGATGCTGCCCGTGATCGCCCGCGCGACGGAGGAGGTGCTCGCGCTGGTGCCGACCGCCCTGCGCGAGGGCGGAATGGCGCTCGGCGCCACCCGCGCCCGGACCGTGATCACCATCATCCTGCCGACCGCGGTCGGCGGCATCCTCACCGCGACCATCGTCGCCGTCGCGCGGGCAGCCGGCGAGACGGCGCCGCTGCTCTTCACGTCGTCGATCTTCGCCAACACGGTGGTCACCGATGTGCACCAGGCGATGGCATCGATCCCGCTCACGATCTTCGTGGACTCCGAGTCTCCGAGCGTGGCCGACCAGCAGACGGCCTGGGCGGCGGCCCTCGTGCTGATGACGTGCGTCCTCGTCGCCGGGATCATCGGCCGGCTGCTCTCGCTGCGCACCCGGCGCCAGATCGAGCGAGCGAGGTGACCCTTCATGACCGACCACGGAACTCGAGGATCAGACAAGATGAGCATGATGACTGAATCGGATCGAAGCGAAGACCCTGGTGGCACCGCCGAGTCGGCAGATGTCGTCCTGGCCCGCTCGTCGGCGCAGATGGCCGAGCTGGCATCCAAGCACGCCGCCACGCCGCAGGAGGGAAAGCCCGTGGTGCTGAGCATGAAGGGCGTCTCGGTCTCCTACAGCGGCACGAAGGCCGTGCGTGACGTCGACATGGACATCCACAAGACGCTCGTGACCGCATTCATCGGCCCGTCCGGGTGTGGCAAGACGACGCTCCTGCGCAGCCTGAACCGGATGAACGACCTGATCCCGGGGGCGAGCGTGGACGGGACGATCACCTACCACGGCCACGACCTGAACGCGCCCGGCGTCGACCCGGTCGAGGTGCGCCGCCGGATCGGGATGGTCTTCCAGCGCCCGAATCCGTTCCCGAAGTCGATCTACGACAACGTGGCCTTCGGCCTGCGCCTGCACGGCATGAAGGACAATCTCGACGACCGTGTCGAGAAGGCGCTGCGCCAGGCGGCGCTCTGGGACGAGGTGCACAACCGGCTCAAGTCGAGCGGCCTCTCGTTGTCCGGCGGCCAGCAGCAGCGCCTGTGCATCGCCCGCGCGCTTGCGATCGAGCCCGACGTCGTGCTGATGGACGAGCCGGCCTCGGCGCTCGACCCGATCGCGACTCAGCGGATCGAAGATCTTGTGGCGGAATTGAAGAACGACTATACGATTGTCATCGTGACCCACAACATGCAGCAGGCAGCCCGGGTCGCCGACATGACCGCATTCTTCAGCGTCGACGTCAACGAGACCGGCCGTTGCGGCGTCCTGGTCGAGCACGCACCCACCGTCGAGCTGTTCACCCGCCCCAAGGACGACCGCACCGAGGCGTACGTCACGGGCCGGTTCGGATAGCCGGTGGCAGGCCCGGCGGACAAGGGTGAGGCCGGCGCTGGTGTGACCGAGCTGCCGACCGCCCGTCGCCGCCGCGCGGGCACCGCAACCCGGCGGCCGAAGGTCGCGCCACCGGAGCGGTTCCTGAACCGCGAGCTGTCGTGGCTCGACTGGAACGAGCGCTGCATCCAGCTCGGCCAGGACCCACAGGTGCCGCTGCTGCACCGGATCCGCCTGTGCTCCTTCATCTCCACCGGGCTCGACGAGTTCTTCATGGTGCGCGTGGCGGGCCTCGAGCGCCAGGCATCGTCGGGTCTCGACGTGCGCTCGCCGGACGGCCGCAGCCCGCACACGACCCTCGACGAGATCGCCGGCCGCGTGCGCGAGCAGGTGTCCAAGCAGTCGGCTCTCTACGAGCGCGACCTGCTGCCCGGCCTCGCGCAGGCGGGGATCCGGATCGGCCGCGTCGAGCAGGCCACCCGCGCCGAGGTGCGCTCGCTCGCCGCCCACTACGAGCGCGAGATCTACCCGGTGCTGACGCCGCTTGCGATCGGACCCGGCCAGCCGTTCCCCTACATCTCGGGACTCTCGCTCAGCCTCGGCGTGTTCGTCCGCGACCCCGCCACCGGCGAGGAGCGGCTCGCCCGCGTGAAGGTGCCCGAGGGCATGTCGCGGTTCGTCACGATCGGCCGCGACGAGGTGATGTTCCCGCTCGAGGAGGTGATCGCCCACTTCCTGCCGCGGCTCTTCCCGGGCATGGAGGTGGTCGAGTCGGCCCCGTTCCGGGTGACGCGCGATGCCGACTTCGACGTGTCCGACGACGCCGACGACCTTCTGCAGGCCGTTCAGGTCGAGCTGCGCCGGCGCCGGTTCGGCGATGTCGTGCGGCTCGAGGTGGCGCACGCGATGTCGGGCCGGATGCTGCGGCGGCTGGTCGACTCGCTCGACGTCAGCGACCGCCAGGTGTTCCGCATCCACGGCATGCTCGACCTGGCCGACGTGTCTCAGCTGGCCGACCTCGACCGGCCCGAGCTCAAGTTCGAGCCGTGGGTCGGCGTCGCGCCTCCGGCCTTCGAGAGCGGCGATCGCAAGGAGATGTTCGCCGCCATCGCGGCCGGCGACATCCTGATCCACCTGCCCTACGACTCGTTCGGGACGACGGTCGAGGAGTTCATCAACGCCGGCGCGCGCGATCCTGACTCGGTGGCGCTCAAGACGACGGTGTACCGCACCAGCGAGCGCTCGCCGCTCATCCCCGCGCTGATCCGGGCGGCCGAGGAGGGCAAGCAGAGCGTGTGCGTGGTCGAGCTCAAGGCCCGCTTCGACGAGAGCCGCAACATCCACTGGTCGCGGGCTCTGGAAGAAGCCGGCACCCACGTCGCCTATGGGTTCCCCCACCTCAAGGTGCATGCCAAGACGACCCTGATCGTGCGTCGTGAGGGCCGCGGCCTGCGCCGCTACGCCCACATCGGGACGGGCAACTATCACGCGGTCACCGCGCGCGTCTACGAGGACTTCGGGCTCTTCACCTCCGACGACGACATCACCGCCGACGTCTCCGACCTGTTCAACCTGCTCACGGGCTTCGGCCGGCCGCAGAACTTCCGCAAGCTCCTGGTGTCGCCCTACACGCTGCGACCGCGGCTGCTCGAGCTGTTCGCGTCGGTGGCCGCCGCCGCCCGCGCCGGGCAGCGGGCGCGGATCCGGATCAAGGTCAACCACTTCACGGACGTCGAGATGATCGACGCGCTCTACGACGCCTCGCGGGCGGGTGCCCAGGTGGACATCATCGCGCGCACCGTGTGCGCCCTTCGACCCGGCGTCGAGGGGATGAGCGAGAACATCCGCGTGCGCAGCGTGCTCGGGCGCTGGCTCGAGCACAGCCGTGCGCTGATCATCGAGGCGGGTGACGTCTCGACCTACCTGATCGGAAGCGCCGACCTCATGCCGCGCAACCTGGACGGGCGCTTCGAGGTGCTCGTGCCGCTCGAGGACGAGGCCGTGCGGGCACAGCTGTCCGAGATGTTCGACACGCTCTACGGCATCGCGGACTTCTCGTGGGAGCTCCTGCCCGACGGCAGCTGGCAGCGGCTGCCGGGCGACGGCACCGGGGGCACGCAGCTGGCCCTGATCCGGCGTGCGCGCCGGCGTGCGGCCCAGACGGCCCTGCCGTGAGCCGGACCGCCGCCGAGGCGGGTCCGACGCGCCGATCCGCGGGCGGGGACAGCCGATCCGCCGGTCACACTCCACGTATGACGGTCGCGGTGATCGACATCGGCTCGAACACGGGCCGGCTCCTCGTCGCCCGGCGGGGCAGCTCCGCGGCCATCGTGCCGCTGCGCACCGAACGGACCGTGCTCGGGCTGGGGCACGAGATCGAGAGCACCGGCACGATCTCGGCGCCGAAGCTCGAGCAGACGATGGCGTGCGCCCGCCGCTACGCAACCCTGGCCCGCGCACATGGCGCGACCCACATCGACGTCGTCGTCACCGCTCCCGGGCGCCAGAGCGCGAACGCCGAGGTGCTCGTCGCCGGCCTGACGCACGTCACGGGCGTCGCCGCGCGGGTGCTCTCGGCCGCCGACGAGGGCCGCTACGCCTTCGAGGGCGCGACGGCCGGCCTCACCGGGGTCGACATCCCGGTCGGCGTGTGCGACGTCGGCGGCGGCTCCACCGAGCTCGCGGTCGGCATCCCCGACCACGAGCCCGAGCGGCTGCTCTCGATCGACATCGGCTCGCTACGGGTGACGAGCCGGTTCCTCAAGGGCGATCCGCCGTCTCGGCGGGCGGTCGAGCGGGCCCTCGACGAGGTCCGCGACCACGTGGCCGGCCTCGCCGGCATCGAGGTGGGCACAGCGCTTGCGACGGGCGGCAGCGCCCGGGCGCTGCGCAAGCTCGTAGGCCGCACGCTCGACGAGCGCCGCCTCGAGCGCGCCGTGCGGATCGTGTCGCGGCAACCGTCCGAGCGTATCGCGACCGCCTATGGCATCCACGTCGAGCGGGCCCGCGTGCTGCTCGCCGGCGCGCTCATCCTGCGTGAGGCGCAGGCGATGATCGGCGCACCGCTCGTCGTCGCCCGCGGCGGTCTGCGCGAAGGCATCGCCGACATGCTCCTGGCCGAGCGCTCCGCCGCCTAGCCGGATTCCTGCTGAGGGTTTCTCCAAAGCTTCACGCGATCGTCACCATGCGGAAACCCCTGGAAGGACTCCGGGCGGGCACAATCGTCGTATGGCTTCACGCTCGACCTATCTTCGGCGGATCGAGCAGCTCGAGTCTGCGGTGATCGGATTCGGGCGCGGCGTCGCCCGGCGGCGGCCCGGCATCCCCGGAGCGCACCATCGGGCGATCGAGGTGGCCGTCGACGCGCTCGTGACGTCACCGTATGCGACGCCGGACGACCTGATCCGGATCCGCCTTGCCCAGGACGTCGACTTTCATGTGCGTCACATCGATCGCCTGCTCGACGCGCCGGCGGCCGGCGACGGGTCGCGCGCCGGGGTGATCGACGCGCTCGAGGCGCTCGAGCTCGCGCTCACGGCGCTCGAGCTGCGCGATCCGAGCGGCCTCGGGCGCGCCGACCGGCTGATCGAGCGCATCCTGGCCGACGCCGAGCGGCCGCTCATGCGCGACGGCGAGGCCTCGGCTCCCGACGCCCGCCTGCGCCGGATCGCGCTGCACGTGCTCGCGGTTGCCGGCATCGCCCGTGCGCTGGGGCCGCGCACCCGCCCGCGGCCCACGGCAGTCGCGTGACGAGCCCTGTGGTGAACGGCCGCCGCCGGCGGGTGCTCGTGGTCGAGGACGACGCCGTGATCGCATCGGCGATCGCGGCCTACCTGCGCGCGGCCGGCTACGAGGTGGACGCCGTCGACGACGGCCTGAAGGCCCTGCGCCGGATCCGCTACGCGAGTCCCGACGCAATCGTGCTCGACCTGATGCTGCCGGGCACGGACGGCTGGCAGGTGATCGAGTCGGTGCGCGCCGACGGCGTCGAGGCGGCGGTCGTGGTCGTCAGCGCCCGCGTCTCGGAGCGCGACCGCGTCCACGCGCTGCGGATGGGCGCCGACGACTACCTGTGCAAGCCGTTCGGGATGCCGGAGCTCGTCGCCAGGGTCGAGTCGGCCCTGCGCCGGACGGCGGGCGGGTTCCACGGCCCGAACGGCGCCATCGAGCTGCCGGGGCTCGTGATCGACTCCGAGCTGAAACGGGTGTTCGTCGACGGCGAGGACGCCGGCCTCACCGTCCTCGAGTTCCGGCTGCTGCATGCGATGGCGTCGGAGACGGGCCGGGCGCTCACGCGCGACCAGCTGCGCCGGCGGGTGTGGGGGATGCCCCACACCAAGCGCGACCGGTCGGTCGACGTGTGCGTCCGCAAGCTGCGGGCCAAGCTCGACTGCCGTTCGGCCACGCACAACTACATCCACACGCATGCCGGCGTCGGCTACCGCTTCGCCGCCGAGCCGAAGCCGCCCGCGCCCGGCCACTAGCGGCCGTCAGCTGCCGCCTGAGATACGATCACCGCTCGTGAGCAGCGAGCCTCAGGCGCCCGCCGTGGCTGAGCCCGACTCGAGCGACGCCGCGCTTGTCGATGCGCTGCTCGAGGAGCTGGGCGCGAGCCGTGTCGGCTTGCTGGCGGAATTCGTCCGCGCATACGTCCGCCGGGTGCCCGCCGTGCTCGTCGGCGAGCTCGGGCCGGCCGAGCTGGCCGCGCAGGTCTCACGCCTGTTCGCCTTCATGAACGAGCGGGCGCCGGGCGAGCTCGCGGTGCGCGCGTACAACCCGTCGATCGAGACCGACGGCTGGCACGCGTCCGGATCGGTGGTCGAGGCGAGCGTCGAGGACTCTCCTTTCCTGGTCGACACGGTGACGACCGAGATGCACGTGCACGGCCTGCAGGTGCGCGCCGTGGTCCACCCAGTTGTGGGGGTGGAGCGCTCGAAGGACGGTCGCATCGAGGCGATCACCCCCGCCCGCGGCGCCCCCCGGCGCGAGTCGGTCATGCACTTCCAGGCCGACCGCCGGCTCGACGACGACGCTCTCGAGCGCCTGCGCGTCGACCTGATAAAGGTCCTGCGCGACCTGCGCCTCGTCGTGCGCGACTTCCTGCCCATGGTCGAGCGCGTCGAGCGGATGATCGAAACGGCGCAGGCCTCGGGGCCGGGCTGGTCGGCCGACGACGTGCAGGAGTCGACCGAGTTCCTCGAATGGCTGACCGACGACAGCTTCATCTACCTGGGATACCGCGAGTACGAGATCAGCGGCACGGGCGACGATGCGACGATCGCCGTCGTGCCCGGGTCGGGGCTCGGCATCACATCCGACGACGCTCGCTCGCGGTTCGCCAAGCCCGTGGCGGTGTCCGCGCTCGACCCGGCCGTGCGCGGGCGCATCTTCGGTGGCCCGCTCGTGCTGGTCGCGAAGACCACCACCGAGACCACCATCCACCGGCACGCGCGGATGGACTACATCGGCGTGAAGAAGGTCGACGCCGCCGGCAACGTCGTCGGCGAGCTGCGGATGATCGGCCTCTTCACGAGCAAGGCGTATGCCGAGTCGGCCCGCCAGATCCCGCTCGTGCGGCGCAAGCTCGAGGCGATCATGCGCTGGGAGGATCTGATCACGGGCTCGCACGACTTCAAGGCCGTCGTCGAGCTCTTCGACAGCTTCCCCAAGGACGAGCTGTTCGCGGCCCCGGCGCAGGAGTTGCGCGCGACGATCATGTCGCTCGCCGCCATGCAGGAGGAGCGCAACGTGCGCGTGTTCCTGCGCTCGGACCCGCGCATGAAGACCGTGTGGGTGATCGTCGCGCTGCCCCGCGACCGGGTCACGACCGAGCTGCGCCTGCGGCTCGAGCACCTGTTCGAGTACCGCTTCGGCGGCGTCGTCGCCGACTACGAGCTCTCGTTTGCGTCCGACCCGGCCCGGTTCCACTTCACGATCCACGTCACCGAGGACGAGATGCCGCAGGTGTCGCTGTCAGACCTCCAGACCGAGGTCGCCTCGGCGGCCCGGTCGTGGGACGACGCCCTCTCCGACGCGCTCGCGCGGACGTTCGGCGAGATGCGCGGGCACGAGCTCGCCCGCCGCTACGGCGCGCTCTTCCCCGAGTACTACAAGAGCGCCTCGCGGATCGAGGCGGCCCGGTTCGACGTCGAGCAGTTCGAGCAGCTCGGCCCCGAACGGCCCTACGTGGTCGCGCTCCAGAACGAGCACGGCCCGGCCGAGCCGCTCACGCGGGTGAAGCTCTACAAGACCGGCGGCAAGGCCGCGCTGACCGAGCTTCTGCCCCTGCTCGAGCAGCTGGGTCTGACCGTGATCGAGGAGGTGCCGACGCGGCTGCAGGGCGACCCGGCCGAGAGCCGGTACCTGCACGACTTCGGCGTGCTCGGGCCCGACGGCAAGCAGCTCGACCTCTCGACCCACGCCGACCTCGTCAGCTCGACCGTCGGCGCGGTGTGGGACGGCCGGGCGGGCTCTGACTGGCTGAACCGACTCGTCGTCTCCGGCGGCCTGTCGTGGCAGCGGGTGGCCGTGCTTCGGGCCTACCGGGAGTACAGGCAGGTGCTCGGCGCGACGTTCACCTCGCGCTACCAGAATGACTGCTTCGTGCGGAACTCCGCCATCGCGCGCAAGCTGGTGCAGCTCTTCGAGATCCGCTTCGACCCGAGCGGCGAGGGCGGAGACGAGGCCGAGCAGGCGCTGGTGGACGAGATCTCGTCCGACCTCGACGCGGTCACCTCGCTCGACGACGACCGGATCCTGCGCGGCTACCTCGGCATGATCCAGGCCACCGTGCGCACGAACGCCTACGCGCACGACGACGGCTCCGGCCCGCTGTCGTTCAAGCTGCGCTGCGCCGATGTGCCGAACATGCCCCGGCCGGTGCCGCTGTGGGAGATCTTCGTCTACTCGCCCGACATGGCCGGCGTCCACCTGCGCGGCGGCACCGTGGCCCGCGGCGGCATCCGCTGGTCGGATCGGCTCGAGGACTACCGCACCGAGATCCTGGGCCTGATGAAGGCGCAGATGGTGAAGAACGCGGTGATCGTGCCGGTCGGCGCCAAGGGCGGGTTCGTGCTCAAGAAGCCCCCGGCCGACCGGGCGGCGCTGCGCGAGGAGGAGCGGCGCCAGTACATCACCCTGATGCGGGGCATGCTCGACCTGACCGACAACATGGTGGCCGGCGAGGTCGTGCACCCCCCTGGCGTGAAGGTGCTCGACGGCCCCGACACGTATCTGGTCGTCGCGGCGGACAAGGGCACCGCCCACCTCTCCGACACCGCCAACGGCGTCAGCGCCGAGTACGGCTTCTGGCTCGGCGACGCCTACGCGTCCGGCGGCTCCGACGGCTACGACCACAAGGCGCTCGGCATCACCGCCCGCGGCGCCTGGGAGAGCGTCCAGCGGCACTTCCGCGAGATGGGCCGCGACGTGATGACCGAGCCGTTCACGGCGGCCGGCGTCGGCGACATGTCGGGCGACGTGTTCGGCAACGGCATGCTCCTGTCGCAGCAGATGCGGCTCGTGGCGGCGTTCGACCACCGGCACATCTTCATCGACCCCGCACCCGACCCGGAGCCGTCGTTCGCCGAGCGCGCCCGCCTGTTCGCCCTTCCGACCTCGTCGTGGAGCGACTACGACCGCAGCCTGATCTCGGCCGGGGGCGGCATCTGGCCGCGGACGGCCAAGTCGGTGCCGCTCTCGCCCGAGGCGCGCGCCGCGCTCGGGATCGACGACGAGCGGCTGACGCCGACCGAGCTCATCCAGGCGATCCTGCGCGCGCCGGTCGACCTGCTGTGGAACGGCGGCATCGGCACCTACGTCAAGGCCGCCTCGGAGACCCACGCGGATGTCGGCGACCGCGCGAACGACGCCGTGCGCGTCGACGGCCGCGACCTGCGCACGAAGGTCGTCGGCGAGGGTGGAAACCTCGGCCTGACCCAGCGCGGCCGCATCGAGTACGCGTTGCACGGCGGGCGGATCAACACCGATGCGATCGACAACTCGGCCGGCGTGGACTGCTCCGACCACGAGGTCAACCTGAAGATCCTGCTCGGGCTCGCGGTCGAGTCCGGCGACCTGACCGTCGAGGAGCGCAACGAGGTGCTCCAGAGCGTGGCGCCCGACGTCGTCGCCCACGTGCTCTACGACAACTACCTGCAGGTGCAGATCCTGAGCCAGGAGACGGCCGTCGCAGCGCACCGGATGGAGGCCTACGAAGATCTTATGACCGAGCTCGAGGCCCGCGGCCTGCTCGCGCGCACGCTCGAGTTCCTGCCCACCTCCGAGCAGATGGCCGAGCGGCGCGCGGCGGGCGCCGGGCTCGTGCGCCCGGAGCTGGCCGTGCTTCTGGCCTACGCCAAGCGGCTGCTGCGCGAGCACGTGCTCGCGTCCGACCTGCCCGACGACCCCTACCTCGACGCGTCGCTGGCCGAGTACTTCCCGCCGGCCGTCGTCGAGCGGTTCGGCAACCTGATGGCCGCGCACCCGCTGCGCCGCGAGATCGTCGCCACCATCGTCACCAACGACGTGATCAACTCGATGGGCATCACCTTCGTCTCGCGGATGGTGTCCGAGACCGGGGCCGGCGCCGAGGAGGTTGCCGGCGCCTTCGTCGTCGCCCGCGACGTCAGCAACGCGCGCGAGCCGTGGGACGCGGTCGAGAAGCTTGACCGCGTCGTGCCGAACGACGTCCAGGCCAGCCTGATGAAGCGGGTCGACTCGATGGTCGAGGAGCTGTCGCGCTGGTACCTGACCCACGTCGCCCACATCGACCTGCGCGCCGAGGTCGAGCTGGCCCGCGAGCCGTTCGCCGAGCTCGTGGCGTCGATGGCCGACAACGCCACCACCGCCTGGCGGCTGACGCGCGACGAGCGGCTCGAGGCCCTGCTGGCCCAGGACGTCGCCTCCGACGCGGCCCGCTTCGCATCGATCGCCCCCGACCTTGTCTACGCGCCGGACATCATCACCGTGGCCCGGATCTACCAGCGCTCGATCGCCGACGTCGCCCATGCCTTCTTCGTCATCGGCGAGCGGCTCTATCTCGACGTCATCGAGCGCCGGGCATCCGAGCTGCCCGCCGAGACGCGGTGGCAGCGGCTCGCCTGGGCGTCGCTCGCCGACGACCTGCGCCTGCTCCGCCGCCAGATCGCGTCGGCGGTGCTGGCCGAGTCCGGCGACGCCTCGATCGACGATGCCGTCGACCGCTATCTGGCGGCGCGCACCGACCCGTACGAGCGGCTGGCCGCGCTGATGACGACGCTCGCGGCCGCCCCCGGCGACGACGCGTCGGTGATCATGGTGGCGGTGCACCAGATCCGGCAAGTGATCGCGTAGCCCCTCAACCGGGGCCTGGCCCCGGTTCCTGGAGAA
>DASXZF010000007.1:0-26507 GCA_036502065.1 Gaiellales bacterium | reverse complement strand
CGTCGTGGCTCGAGCGGCGCGACCTTCCGCCGGGCTCGGTCGCGATCGGGTCGAAGTGGGGCTATACGTACACGGCGGAGTGGCGGGTCGATGCCGAGCAACACGAGGTGAAGGAGCTCTCGGCGGCGACGCTGCGCCGTCAGCTGGCCGAGACGCGCGCCCTCCTGGGCGCCGAGCTCGACCTCTACCAGATCCACTCGGCCACCATCGAGAGCGGGGTGCTCGACGACGCGGCGGTCATGGACGCGCTCGCCGAGCTGCGCCGCGAGGGTGTTGCGATCGGCCTCACGGCCACGGGCCCGGGTCAGGCCGCGACCATCGCGCGGGCGATCGAGCTCGGTGCCTTCGACGCCGTCCAGGCCACCTGGAACCTGCTCGAGCGATCGGCCGGCCCGGCGCTTGCGGCGGCGCACGCGGCCGGGATGGGCGTGATCGTGAAGGAGGCGCTTGCCAACGGCCGCCTGACCGCGCGCGGCGACGTGCCCGGGCTCGTGCGCGCCGCCGCGCGCCGCCGCGTGGCGCCCGACGCGCTGGCGCTGGCCTTCGTGATGGCCGAGCCGTGGGCCGACGTCGTCCTGAGCGGCGCCGCCGACGCCGCGACGCTTGCGAGCAACCTGTCCGCGACGGCGGTGACTGTCGACGCCGATCTGCGCGCGGAGCTGGCCTCGCTTGTCCGCGACCCGGACACCTACTGGGCCGAGCGCGCCGCCCTGCCCTGGAACTAGGTTCCCTGGGTGCCGTTCAGTGAGACCGTGACGCCGCCCTTGAGCGTCGCCGACATGGCCTTGGCGTAGACGACCCACCGGTGCGACGAGGAGTAGAGCGGATGGCAGGCCGAGAGCACCAGCCGCTCGTAGCCCTGCGGGCGGATGATCTTCCAGTCGGTGTTCAGCACCACCTGGTGGTACTGCACCCGGTAGTGGAACGTCGCGTAGGGCATCTGCAGCGTGATCCAGTCGCCGTCGCGGATGTCGTTGATGTGGCGAAACCAGGCTCCGAACGTGGTCCGGTGCCCGGCGATCGCGACCGTCGTGCCCTGCCCGGGGAACTTGGTGTTGGCGTAGTGCCCCGGCCCCTGGCTCAGGTCGTGCAGCCAGTCCGTGCCCTGCACGACCACCACCTTCAGGCCGATGCGCCCGATCTCGAGCCGGCCGAACGGCTGGCCGCCCTTGATCCGGTGCGCGAACAGCACGGCATCGCGGCGCAGGATGGCAAGCTCGGTCGCATGTGCCTTGGCCGTGGCGGCGTCGGTCTTGGCGCCCGCCTTGAGCGCCGCGACGGCCGGCGTCACCGGCCACTTCGCGATCTCGTTGTTCAGCGTCGAGGAGAGCCCCTGCTGGCGCCAGTCGGCGTAGAGCGCCGTGAACGGATCGCCCCACTCGAGGATGACGCCCGCGTAGATGATCGTGAGCACGCCCACGACCATGAGGATGGTGCCGAGCCTCCGGATCGCGAGGCGCCTACGGCCCAGGCCCTCGGCCGGTTGCGCGGTGGCTGTGCCTGTGGCCACCCCCTTGTTATAGCGGCACTTGCCGCGCGCCGCCGCTGACGGGCGGGTGCGGCGTGGCGTAGCGGCCCGCGACGAGGGCGCCGAACTGGGCCGCGGCGGCGGCGGCGAGCGCGAAGCACACCGACTCGGCCGGGGCGAGATAGCCGCTCGCCGTCATCGCGATCAGCGCCCGCGGCGTATCGGAGCCGAGACCCTGGCTCGACCACAGCTCGAACAGGAGGGCCGCCGGCCCGATCAGCCCCGCCACGTAGACCGCCAGCAGGATGCGCCGCCCGGCGCGGGCCGCCGACGGCAGCCACAGCCAGATGTGGGCCGCCGGGAGGAGCACGATCAGGGCGAACGGGTTGACGGCCGTGAGCACGAGCCCGGCGAGGGTCAGGCCGAGCAGCCCGCCGGCGAGGCCCGACACGCGGTCTTGCCCCGTCGTCGCCTCGATGCGCACGAGCCGCGGCCGGCTGACGAAGCGCCAGAAGACGAGCCCGGCCGCCACCGCGATCAGGATGCCGACCGTGGTGGCGCCCGTGCGCCCCGGCTGGGGGGCGATCGAGATCCCCGAAAGCAGCCGTCCCGGCGCTGCCGCGAGCACCCACATCGTCGCGAGCGTGACGAGCCACGCCCCCGAGCGCCACGCAAACGCGATCAGGCCGGGTGCGATCGGCACGCGGCGGCGGCGCAGGCGGGCCACGAGGTCGAGCACGCAGGCGACGAACGGCGCGAGCAGGATCGCCATCGAGGCCTCGGCCAGCCAGCCGCGCATCACCTTGCCCGAGAGCAGCAGCACCGGCGAGCCGTCGCGCTCGATCGACGGCGCCGTGGCCAGCTCGGAGACGAGATTTGCGACCGTCGTCCCGACCTTCGCGAGCTGGTCGGGGTCGATGCTCGAGAGCGGGCCCTGCAGGGAGTGGTCGCGCCCCGCGGTCAGCGTGAGCGCCGAGATCCCGTGCGCCAGCAGCGTGCCCTGCTCGCCGCGCGCATAGGGCACGCCGTAGCCCGACAGCTGATCGTACGGGCCGGGGATCAGCGCCGGGCTGCCGTACCAGGTGGACACCGCCGTGCGCGCGGCTGCGTAGAGCGTCGGCGACACGCCGCGGGGGGTGCTCGGCCGGGTGATGATCCGAAGCTGCGTGCCGGGCCGGGCCGCGGCCGCGTCGATCACGACCGCCGCCACGATGCGCGACGCGGGCGGCCAGCGGGTCGCAAGCGCCGACGCCCCCTGCCCGCCCGTCAGGCCGCCGTCGGTCGAGACGAGCGCGATGCCGCGGTCGCGGGCGACGCTCGTGAGCACCTTGCCGAGCTCGACGAGGATCGCGGTGTCGGCGAGGTCGGCCGCGGTCGCACCGTCGCGGTGCACGATCACGGCCACGATCTGGCGCGACCGGCCGGGGCGGAAGGCGATCACATCGGTCATCGGCACGGGCTGGGACTGCCACGGCAGGTTCGACGCAAACAGGATCCGGCGGGGAGCGGGGTCGAACTTCTGCATGCTGGACGCGACCCAATCGGCCGCCGCGAGCTCGCCCGGGCTGCCCGCCTCGCAGCAGGCCCCGCCGCTGTCCCGCTCGGCCGTGGCCAGGCGGCCCGTCAGGTTGGCCGCAGTCGTGCCGCTGAACTGCAGCGGCGGCGTCGGCGGCAGCGGCTCGGCGGGCTGGTAGAGCGTCAGGAGCGCCACGAGCGGCACGAGGAGGGACACTCCGAGCAGCAGCGCGTGGAGCGGCCACGACACCAGCGGTCGGTGCGACCCGCGCCGGACGGGCCTTCTGCGTGCGGGAGCAGCCACCGAAGCGGCGGTTATAGCACACGCTACGGGCCGCAGTACGGCTGCGGGGGATCGCGTCGCGTACCATTCCGCTCGTATGGCGACCGAGGCGACGATCATGCTCGTGGACGACGAGGAGTCGATCCAGAAGCTGCTCACCTACCCGCTCCAGCGGGAGGGATACCGGGTCGTCCAGGCGCGCGACGGCGAGGAGGCGCTGCGCCGGTTCTCGGAGCAGCCCGTCGACCTCGTGGTGCTCGACGTCATGCTGCCCCGGCTCGACGGCCTCGAGGTGTGCCGGCGGCTGCGCACCGAGTCGGCGGTGCCGATCATCATGCTGACCGCCCGCGACGACGAGGTCGACAAGGTGCTCGGGCTCGAGCTCGGCGCCGACGACTACATCACCAAGCCCTTCTCGATCCGCGAGTTCCGCAGCCGCATCCGGGCCGTCCTGCGGCGGGCGACGCTCGTGGCCGAGCAGCGCGAGCACACCGACGGCGCGATCGTCGCCGACGGGCTCGCCATCGACCCGGCCAAGCGCACCGTGACCGTGGCGGGCGCCCCGGTGCAGCTGACCTACGTCGAGTTCGAGGTGCTGCACACGCTGGCGCTGAACCCGGGACGGGTCTATACGCGGCAGGCCCTGCTCGAGGCGGTGTGGGGCGACTCGGCCTACCGCGAGCCGCGCACGATCGACGTCCACATCCGCCACCTGCGGGAGAAGATCGAGGCCGACCCGCGCGAGCCGGCATTCATCTTCACCGTGCGCGGCGTGGGCTACCGCTTCCGCGACACGTGACCGTGCGCGCACGATGAGCCCGTTGCGATCGCTGCGGCTGCGGCTGGTGGCGGTGCTCACCGGGGTGGTCGCGTGCGCGATGGGGGTCGTGTTCCTCTACGTCGTTCCCAGCCTGCGCCAGAACCTGATCTCCGATCGGCTGACGCGGCTGGTGGCGGTGGCGCAGTCGGAGCGCCAGGCGCCGGGGATCAAGAGCGCGTTCGGAAACAACACCCACATCCCGCGCACGCTCCAGCGCGCCAGCCGGATCGTGAACGGACAGGCGAGCGCGTACGTGCGCTCGAATGGCCGGCTCGTTCCCGTCCCGGGCGTGACGCCGCCCGTGCTCTCGGCCGGCAACCGGATCGTGCGCACGGCGGAGCGGGGCGGCATCGGCCGCGGCCGCACACCCGGCGGCGGCGTCGTGGTGGCCTTCCCGGTCGCCAATGGCGGCGTCGTCCTCCTGTCCCAGGGCGTCGCCGACGTCGACACGGCCGCGGCGCTCGTCGAGCGCCGGATCCTGATCGCGACCGGCCTCGCGCTCGCCGTTGCGACGATCGTCGGCTGGGTGCTCGCCGTCGCCGTGTCGCGCCGCGTCGGCAAGCTCGAGTCGGCCTCGAGCCGGATCGCCGCCGGCCAGTTCGACCAGCCGATCGGCGATGACAGCCCCGACGAGCTCGGTCGCCTGGCGCGGTCGTTCGACCTGATGCAGGACCGCCTGGCCCAGGTCGACCGCGCCCGCAAGGATTTCATCGCGAACGCCTCGCACGAGCTGCGCACGCCGCTCTTCTCGCTCGGCGGCTTCCTCGAGCTTCTGGCCGAGGAGGACCTGGATGCCGCGACGCGCGAGGAGTTCGTGCTGACGATGCGCGAGCAGGTGACGCGCCTGACGAAGCTCGCCACCGACCTGCTCGACCTGTCGCGCCTTGACTCGGGCGCCGTCGAGGTGGGCGCCGAGCCCGTCGACCTGGCCGCCGCCGCCCGCGGCCTCGTGCGCGAGTTCCGCGGCATCGCCGCCCGCCACGGTAGCCGGGTCGTGCTCACCCGGCCGGCGAGCGACCTGCCGCACGGCATCGGCGACGAGCAGCGCGTGCAGCAGATCGGGCGTGTCCTGGTCGACAACGCCGTCCGCCACAACCCCGACGGCACCGAGGTGCGGGTCGAGGTGGGCGCGGATGACGGACATGTGACGCTGACCGTCTCCGACGATGGGCCCGGCATCGACGCCGACTCGCAGCGGCACCTGTTCGAGCGGTTCTGGCGCGGGCCGCAGAGCAGCGCATCGGGCAGCGGGCTCGGCCTCGCGATCGCGGGCGAGCTCGCGCAGCGCATGGGCGGCGACATCGCCGTCTCGTCGCGCGAGGGCCAGACCAGCTTCGCGCTGCGCCTGCCGTCCGACGGGGTGGACCGCTGATGGTGCTAGGTTCCGCCGGATGCAGAGAGTCAATGTCGGTCACAAGTCGCTTGCCGACTACAACTCGCTGATCGGGCGGTCGCTGGCGGAGGAGATCAGGCGCCTGGCCGAGCCGCTCAAGGGCAAGCGCATCCTGCATCTCTCGGCAACCGCGTTCGGGGGCGGCGTCGCCGAGATCCAGTACACGCTGATACCGCTCATGATCGACGCCGGCCTTGACGCCGAGTGGCGCGTGATCGACGGCCGGGACGAGTTCTACGACGTCACAAAGACGATCCACAACGCCCTCCAGGGTGACGAGAAGGGGGTCACCGACCACCAGAAGGCGATCTTCGAGGGCTACAACAAGATGAACGCCGACGCCCTCACCGACGCCGACGAGTGGGACGTGATCGTCGTGCACGACCCCCAGCCGATGGCGATGCGCGAGTACCTGCACACCACCCGCCCGCACTGGGTGTGGCGCTGCCATATCGACCTCTCGACGCCCAACCCCGAGGTGCTCGACTTCCTCGCCCCCCGGCTCAAGGACTACGACGCAGCCATCTTCCACATGCCGGCGTACGTGCCGCGCGGCGCCGGTCTCGCCGAGGCGGTCATCTGGCCGCCCGCGATCGACCCGCTCGCGCCCAAGAACATGGCGCTGTCGCAGGACGACGCCGCATACATCGTCGACCAGTTCGGCGTCGACGTCAGCCGGCCGCTGCTCCTGCAGGTCTCGCGCTTCGACCCCTGGAAGGATCCGATGGGCGTGATCGACGCCTACCGGATGGTCAAGGAACGCCACCCCGACGTCCAGCTCGCGCTGGTCGGGTCGATGGCGCACGACGACCCCGAGGGCTGGGAGTTCTGGAACACGACGCGCGACTACTGCCAGGAGGACCCGGACATCTTCATGTTCTCGAACCTGAACAACGTCGGCGCCGTCGAGGTGAACGCGTTCCAGGTTCAGGCCGAGGTGTGCATCCAGAAGTCGATCAAGGAGGGTTTCGGGCTGACCGTGTCCGAGGCGCTCTGGAAGGCGCGCCCCACGATCGGCGGCAACGTCGGCGGCATCGTCGCCCAGATCACCGACGGCGAGACCGGGTACCTCGTGTCGTCGGCCGAGGAGTGCGCCGACCGGGTCATGACCATCCTTGCCGACGGGGCGGCGACCAAGGAGATGAGCCGGCGGGCGAAGGAGCACGTGCGCCGCCGCTTCCTCACCCCGCGGCTCCTGCGTGACTGGCTCGCGCTCATGCATCGCCTGGACGGCGACCCCGGGCAGGCCGAGCTCGAGATCATGCCCGCCGAGGTGTAGGCCGGCCCGGGCTCGGGTAGGGTGCGGGGGATGGCCGACCAGCCGCCGCTGCTGATCGTCTCGAACCGTGGCCCGCTGCGGTTCTCGCGCGGGCCCGACGGCGAGATCGTGAGCACCCGTGGCGGCGGCGGGCTCGTGACCGCCCTCTCCGGCCTCGCGGCCGTGCGGCCGGTGACGTGGATCGCAAGCGCGCTCACCGACGAGGACGCCGAGGTTGCCGAGCACGGGCCCTACCGCGACGGCGACCTGACCGTGCGGCTCGTCGTGCACGATCGCGAGGAGTACGACCGCTACTACAACGTCTTCTCGAACCCGACGCTCTGGTTCATCCACCACTACCTGTGGGGGCTCGCGTCGGAGCCGTCGGTCGACCGCAACGTCCGCCTGGCCTGGGACGCGGGCTACATCCCGGTCAACCAGCGCTTCGCCGACGCCGTCGTCGCCGAGCTCGAGGCGGCCGAGGGCGAGCTGCCGGTGGTGATGATGCAGGACTACCACCTGTTCGTCGCGCCGGCCTCGATCCGCGAGCGCGTGCCCGACGTCGTGATGCAGCACTTCACCCACATCCCCTGGCCGATGGCCGACTACTGGAGGGTGCTGCCGGAGGAGATCCGGCGCGAGATCCACACGTCGCTGCTCGCCTGCGACGTGATCGGCCTGCACACCGCCCGCTACGTGGGCAACTTCCTGAACTGCTTGTCGCAGTTCACCGACGCGCGCGTGAACCTGGAGGAGCGCACGGCGCGCTTCGACGGCCGCACGGTGCGGGTGCGCGACCATCCGATCTCGGTCGATCCGGCCGAGTTCGAGCGCCTGCGCGAGAGCGACGCCGTCGCCGTCGAGCGTGAGGCGCTCGAGGCCTGGCGACCCGAGCGGGTCGTCCTGCGCGTGGACCGCACCGACCCGTCGAAGAACGTGGTCCGCGGCATCCAGGCGTTCGAGCTGTTCCTGGCCGACCATCCGGAGTGGGAGGGACGGGTCACGCTGCTCGCCAAGCTCGACCCCTCGCGGCAGGACATCCCCGAGTACTCCGAGTACATGGCGGCGATCCAGCGCGCCGCCCGCACCGTCAACGACCGCTTCTACCGGAGCGACGAATGGGTGCCGGTCGACCTGCGCATCTCCGACAACTTCACCGAGGCGGTCGCGGCGTACACCCAGTACGACGTGCTGCTCGTGAACGCCATCTTCGACGGCATGAACCTGATCGCGAAGGAGGCGCCGCTCGTGAACGAGCGCGACGGCGTGCTGATCCTGTCCGAGAACGCCGGAGCGCACCCCGAGCTCGGCCCGCACGCGCTCACGGTGAACCCGTTCGACCTCCAGGAGCAGGCCGAGGCGATCCACACCGCCCTGACCATGCCGGCCGAGGAGCGCAAGGAGCGGATCGAGGGCCTGCGGGCGCAGGTGCGCGAGCACGACATCACCCACTGGGTCGACGCGCTGATGGACGAGGTCGCGGCCGCGCGCCCGGAGACGGTGCAGTAGCCGCCGGCGCCGTCATCGAGGTGCCGTGGTCGAGCCGGTTCCACGGCCCCGGCATGGAGGACGGCCCGGCGGCCGTCGCAGCCGCGCTCGGCGTCACCGGCCCCCAGCGGGTGCAGATCGACCTCGAAGCGCCGCCGCAGGACGCCCTGGCCGCCGGCCTGCCAGGCCTGCGCGGAGCGGTTGCCGCCGCGGCGGCGCCGCTCGTCCTGCTTGGCGAGTGCACGCTCACGCCGGCGGTGACGGCAGGCCTGCGCGACGGCCACCCGGGGCTCGTGCTCGTCTGGGTGGACGCACACGGCGACCTGAACACTCCTGCGACGACGCCGAGCGGCTTCCTGGGCGGGATGCCGTTCGCCATCCTGCTCGGCTGGTGCCACGAGCGGCTGCGGTCGGCGGCCGGCCTCGACCCCGCCCTGCCCGCGGAGCGGGCGGCGCTCGTGGGCGCCCGCGATCTCGATCCGGGCGAGCGCGTCGCGATCGCGGGCTCGGCGCTCGTCGTCGCCGACGACGTCGCCGGCGCGCTGCGCGCGCTGCCGGCCGACGCGCCGATCCACCTGCACCTCGACGGCGACGTGCTCGACCCGGCCGACGGCCCCGGCGTCGACTTCCCCGCCCCGGACGGATGGAGCGGCGCGCGGCTCGACCAGGAGATGGCCGTGCTCGCCGCGACGGGCCGCGTGGTCGGCGTGAGCGTGTGCTGCGGCAACCCGCACCGCGATCCCGACGGCCGCTCGGCGCAGGCCTACGCGCACGCCCTGCAGCCGCTGCTCGTCGGCTGAGAATCGGGGCCTGGCCCCGCATCGGGGCCAGGCCCCACCGCCCAGCGGGGACGCACGGCCCGCCGGGCCGTAGACTTCCCGCCGCATGGGCGAGATCCGCATGATGGACGTCGGCGACAAGCCGGTGACGAAGCGCCGCGCCGTCGCGCACGCACGCGTCGTCATGCCCGATCACGTCCGCGCGCGCATCCTCGACGGCACGCTGCCCAAGGGCGACGTCCTCGCGACCGCGCGCATCGCCGGGATCATGGCTGCCAAGCGCACGCCCGACATCGTGCCGCTGTGCCACCCGCTGCCGCTGACGCTGGTCGAGGTCGAGCCGACGGTGTCCGGCGACGGCGTCGACATCACCGCCGCAGCCGAGACGACCGCCCAGACGGGCGTCGAGATGGAGGCGCTCACCGCCGTGGTCGTCGCCGCGCTGACGGTGTACGACATGACCAAGGGCCTCGACCCCGCCATCACGATCGCGTCGGCCGAGCTGGTCGAGAAGTCCGGCGGCAAGAGCGGCCACTGGAGGCGCGCGCCGGAATGAGGGCTGCGGTTCTGACGGTCTCAGACGGCGTCGTCGCCGGCACGCGGCAGGACACGAGCGGCGATGTGCTCGAGGCCCGCCTGCGCGCGGCCGGGTTCGAGCTCGCCGAGCGGCGCACGGTCGCCGACGAGCGGGCGCAGATCGGCGCGGCGCTGCGCGATCTGACGGCCGCGGCCGACCTGGTGCTCTCGACCGGCGGCACGGGCTTTGCCCCCCGCGACGTGACCCCCGAGGCCACCGCCGACGTCGTCGAGCGGCCGACACCCGGGCTCGACGAGCACATGCGCGCAGTCTCGATCGCCGTCTCGCCGCACGGGATGCTCTCGCGCGGCCGCAGCGGCATCGCCGGCTCGACCCTGATCGTAAACCTGCCCGGCAGCCCGAAGGCCTGCGCCGAGCTCTTCGACGCCATCGCTCCCGCCCTCGACCATGGGCTGCGGCTGTTGCTCGACCAGCCCACACGGCATTGAGCGCGACCGCCGTCTACGCCCGCCGGTTCGTCAGCCTCGTCAAGCTCGAGCACACGGTCTTCGCGCTGCCGTACGCCTACACGGGCGCCATCCTCGCGCTCGGGCACGTGCCGTCGGCGCGCCTCCTCCTGTGGATCACCGTCGCCATGGTGGGGGCGCGCAGCCTGGCGATGGCCCTCAACCGGCTGATCGACGCGACGATCGACGCGCGCAACCCGCGCACGGCGCGGCGCGAGATCCCGGCCGGGCTGCTCTCGCGCATGAACGTGCTCGCGTTTGCGGCCGGGTCGCTGATCGTGTTCCTGCTGGCGGTGTGGCAGCTCGCCCCGATCACCCGCTGGCTGTGGCCGATCCCGGTCGCGGGCTTCGTGCTCTACCCGTACCTGAAGCGGTTCACGTGGCTCTGCCACCCGTTCCTGGGCATCGTCGACGGCCTCGCTCCCGTCGGCGGCTGGGTGGCCGTCACGAATCACGTCACCGGGACGCCGTTCCTGCTGGGTGGCGCGGTCGCCCTCTGGATCGGCGGGTTCGACATCATCTACGCGACGATGGACATCGAGATCGACCGCAGCCAGGGCCTGCACTCGATCCCGCGCCGGTTCGGCATCGCCGGCGCCCTGCGCATCACGCGCGCCGCCCATCTGGGCTCCGTGCTGCTGCTCGTGTGGCTCGGGGCCTCGCTCGGCCTGGGGCCGCTCTACTACCTGGGCGTCGTGGTCGTCGCGGGCCTGCTCGCCTACGAGAACTCGATCGTGAGCGCCGATGACCTCTCCCGCGTCGACATGGCGTTCCTGACCATGAACGGCGTGATCGCGCTCATCTTCCTGGCCGCGGTCCTGGCAGATGCCGTCGCCTAGCGAGGTGGTTGCGTGCGACGGCCTGGTGCGCCGCTTCGGCGAGCGGGCCGCCCTCGCCGGCGTCGACCTGCGCCTGGCCGCCGGCGAGTTCGTGCTCGTCACGGGTCCCAACGGCGCCGGCAAGACGACGCTCCTGCGCGTCCTTGCCACCGTCCTTCGCCCGACCGAGGGCACGGTGGCGGTCGGCGGGCACGAGCTGCCGCGAGCGGCCATGGCCGCACGGCCGCTGATCGGCTACGTCGCCCACGGGCCGCTCACCTACCCGGGGCTGACCGCGCTCGAGAACCTGAGCCTGTACGCGGCCCTCTACGGCGTGCCGGCCGAGTGGATCGATCCTGTGCTCGAGCGCGTCGGGCTCGGGGCCCGCCGCCGCGACCCGGTGGCCGAGTTCTCGCGCGGCATGTCCCAGCGGCTCGCGCTCGCCCGGGCGGTGCTGCACCGGCCCTCGCTGCTCCTGCTCGACGAACCGACGGCGGGGCTCGACAGCGGCGGCCGCGACGTGCTGCGCGAGGTGCTCGCCGAGCCGGGCCGCACCGTGATCGTGTCCACCCACGAGCCGGACTGGTTCGAGGGGCTTGCGACCGGCGCGGTGCGGATCGAGGCGGGGCGGGTGGCGGCGTGAGCAGGCGCGCCTTTGCGGCGCTCGTGCGCAAGGATCTGCTGCTCGAGCTGCGCGGCAGCGAGGTCGTGCTCGCGATGGTCGCGTTCGTGCTCGCGGCCTTCGTGCTCTTCCGCTTCGGGCTCGGCGGCGGCCGGCCGGCGGGCGGCACGCGGGCGGCCACGGGGATGCTGTGGGTCGCCATCGTCTTCACGGCCATGCTCGGGCTCTTGCGCACGTTCGCCCAGGAGCGCGAGCACGGCATCTGGGACGGCCTGCTGGCCGCGCCGATCGACCGCGCGCTCCTGTGGCTCGCGCGCGCCTGCTCGACCTGCCTGTTCCTGATCGCGGTGCAGGTGGTCGCGCTGCCCGCCTTCTGGCTCTTCTTCCTGCAGGAGGGGCCGGCCCCGGACTACGGCGTGCTCGTCGCCGCGGTCGTCCTCGCCGACATCGGCATCGCCGCGCTCGGTTCGCTCGTCGCCGGGCTGGCGTCGGCCGGACGCGCGCGCGAGGTGCTGCTGCCCGTGCTCTTCCTGCCCTTCGCCATACCGCTCGTGCTCGGCGCCGTGAGCGCGACCACAGGAACGATTTCCCCGCAAACAAGCGGTTTGCACACGGTTGAGCGGCTGGGATATCTGGCTCTCTATGATACGGTCTTCGTGCTCTTCGGGTGGGGACTCTTCGAGTTCGTGGTGGAGGATTAGCCAGTGAATACGACCGCCGCCGCCCGCCTCGACCGCGCGACATTCGCGGCCCTGGTGGCGGCCGTTTTGATGCCGGTGGCGTTGGGCCTGATCTTCTTCTACGTCCCGAACGACGTGGATCAGGGCTTCTCGCAGCGGATCTTCTATTTCCACGTGCCGATCGCGATGACGACGTACGCGCTCTTCGGGTGGGGAGCGCTGAACGCCGCCCGCTACCTGTGGACGGGTGACATGCAGCTCGACCTGCGCAGCTACGTCCCCATGCACCTCGGCGTCATCTTCGGCACGCTCACGCTTGTCACCGGGTCGATCTGGGCGAAGGTGTCGTGGGGCACGTGGTGGTACTGGGGCAGCACCGAGCTGAACACGTTCCTGATCATCTTCCTGTTCTACTGCGCCTACTTCATGCTCCGCTTCTCGGTCGAGCCGGGTGAGCGGCGCGCGCGCTACTCGGCCGTCTACGCCCTGCTCGGCGTCGGGCTGATCCCGATCTCGGTGCTCGCGGTGCACCTGGGCCAGGACGTGATCCATCCGATCACGTTCACCGATCACGGTGCGAACATGGACGGCAGCATGCTCTTCACCTTCCTGATGTCGCTGGCGGCGATGCTCTCACTCGCGGTCGCGATGTACCTCGTCGAGCTGCGCGGCAAGCGCCTCGACGATCAGGTGGCGCGGCTGCGCCGGCTGGCGCAGGGGACCCCGTGATCCGGGCGACATACGTCCACTACGTCGCGGCGGTCTACGCCCTCGCGTGGCTCGTCACGCTCGCCTACGTCGTGATCCTGAACTCCAAGCTCGGCCGGCTCGAGCGCGAGCTCGACGAGATCGCCGGCATCCTGGAGGCCAAGACCGATGGATGAGGCCACGGTCGCCCTGAGCGTCGTGCTCGTCGGCACCAACCACCGCAGCGCGCCGTTGCCCGTGCGCGAGCGGCTGGCCGCCCACGATCACGGGCACGATCTGGTCGACCACGTCCTTGCCGCCGAGCCCGTGGCCGAGGCGGTGGGCCTGGCGACGTGCAACCGGTGCGAGCTCTACCTGGTCGGCGCCGACACCGAGGCGCTGCGCGAGGCGGCGGTGCAGCGGCTGGTCGAGCTCTCCGGGCGCAGCCGGGAGCAGCTCGAGCCGATGCTCTACGTGCGCTCGGGCGCCGAGGCGGCCGAGCACCTGTTCTCGGTCGCTGCCGGCCTCGACTCGCTCGTCCCCGGCGAGGCCCAGATCCTGGCCCAGATCCGCGACGCCTACGCGAGCGCGTTCGAGTGGGGGGCGACCGGCCCCGTCTCGAACCGGCTCTTCCATACCGCGCTCGAGGCGGGCAAGCGCGTCCGCCACGAGACCGCGATCGGGTCGGGCGGGGGATCGGTGGCGTCGGTGGCGGCCGAGGTCGCCGCCGGGCGGCTCGGCGGGCTCGCCGCGGCCTCGGTGCTCGTGATCGGCGCCGGGCGCGTGGCCGAGCTCGTGGTCGCGAACCTGACGGCGCGCGGCGTCGGCTCGCTCGCGGTGGCAAACCGCGACCCCGACCGCGCGGCGAGCCTGGCGGCGCGCTTCGGCGGGACGGCGATCCCCTGGGAGCGCCTGGGCGAGGTCGTGGGCAGCGCGGATGTGGTGATCAGCTCGACGGCGTCGCCCGGACACGTCGTGCACGCGGCCGACCTGCGACCCGGCCCGCCCCGGCTCCTGATCGACCTGGCCGTCCCGCGCGACGTCGACCCGGCGGCGGCGCAGGTCGACGGCATCTCGGTCGTCGACCTGGACGGGCTCGAGGCGGCGGTGCAGCGCACGCTCGCGCTTCGGCGTGGCGAGAGCGGTCGTGCGCAGGCGATCGTGGCCGAGCAGGCGGCGGAGTTCCGCGACTGGATGGCGGCGCTGCGCGTCGTCCCCGCGATCACGTCCCTGCGTGACCACGCCGAGCGCATCCGCGCCGCCGAGCTGCGGCGCATGGAGCCGCGCTGGGACTCGCTCACGCCCGCCGACCGCGAGCGCCTGGACGCGGTCACCCGCGGCATGCTGAACAAGCTCCTCCACGAGCCGACGGTGCGACTGAAGCAGCTCGCCGCCGCCGACAAATCGGCGCCGTATGCGGAGGCCGTGACGGAGCTCTTCGGGCTCCACGCGCACCCGGCATCGCCGGAATGATCCGCCTGGGAACCCGCTCGAGCCGCCTGGCGGTCGCGCAGGCGCGGCTGGTCGCGGACGGCCTCGGCGATGCCGAGCTCGTCCCGATCCAGACGGCGGGCGACCACGACCGCGAGCGCCGCTTCGATCAGATCGGCGACGGCACGGGCGTGTTCACGCGCGCGATCGAGCGCGCGCTCGCCGCCGGCGAGATCGACGCCGCCGTGCACAGCGCGAAGGATCTGACCGGCGAGATGCCCGCCGGCCTCGTGATCGGGGCGATGCTCGAGCGCGAGGATCCGCGCGACGCGGTCTGCGGGCCGTTCGCCGCCCTCGACGAGATCCCCGACGGCGCTCGGGTGGGCACGTCGTCGGCGCGGCGCGCGGCCCGGCTCGCAGAGCTACGGCCCGGCCTCGCGATCGTCCCGCTGCGCGGGAACGTCGACACGCGTCTGCGCAAGCTCGATGCGGGCGATGCGGACGCGATCGTGCTCGCAGCGGCGGGCCTCGTGCGGCTCGGGCTGGCCGCCCGGATCGGGTTCCTGTTCGATCCGCAGGTGTTCGTTCCCGAGGCCGGCCAGGGCGCGATCGCCGTGCAGGTGCGCCGGGGCGAGGAGCGCCTGGTGGCCGCGCTCGACCACGCGCCGACCCGCGAAGCCGTCGAGGCCGAGCGGGCGGCGGTCGCGAGCATGGGCGGCGGCTGCAGCGTCCCCGTGGCGGCATACGCGTGGCACGAGGGCGGGCGCCTGCAGCTGCGCCGGTGGGCGGCGGCGTGACGGTCTACCTGGTGGGCGCCGGGCCGGGCGACCCGGGCCTGCTCACGGTCCGCGCCCGCGAGCTGATCGAGGCGGCCGACGTGCTCGTCTACGACCGCCTGGCCGATCCCCGCATCGTGGCGCTCGCGCCCGGGCGCACGCAGCGGGTCTACGCCGGCAAGCGGCCCGGCGAGCACGCGATGACGCAGGACGTGATCAACGCACGGCTGGTCGAGCTGGGTCGCGCGCACACCACCGTCGTTCGGCTGAAGGGCGGCGACCCGTTCATCTTCGGCCGCGGCGGCGAGGAGGCGCTTGCCCTGGTCGCGGCCGGGATCGCCTTCGAGGTCGTGCCGGGGATCTCGTCCGCCTACGCCGTCCCCGCCTATGCGGGCATCCCGGTGACGCAGCGCGGCGCGGCCGCGCAGGTGACGTTCGTCACCGGGCACGAGGATCCCACCAAGCCCGGCAGCGACCTCGACTGGACGTCGCTCGCCGCCACGCCGGGGACGCTCGTGTTCCTCATGGGCGTCGGCGCGCTGGCGGCAAATGCGGCCCGCCTGATCGAACACGGCATGGCCGCAGACACCCCCGCCGCGGTCATCTCGGACGGCACCCGGCCGGGTCAGCGCACCGTCGTCGCGCCCCTGTCCGGCATCGCCGAGGCGGCGGCCGGCATGCGACCGCCGGCGATCATGCTCGTCGGCGCGGTCGCCTCGCTGCACGAGCAGCTGGCCTGGTTCGAGCGCCGGCCGCTGCACGGACGCCGCGTCGTCGTGACCAGGGCGCGCGCACAGGCGAGCGGGCTCGCGGCGCGGCTCGAGCTGCTGGGCGCCGACGTCGTGCAGGCGCCGACGATCCGGATCGAGCCGTTGGCGTTCGAGGCGCCCGACCTGGCCGCCTACGACATGCTGGTCGTCACGAGCGCGAACGGCGCCGAGCTGCTCCTGCCGGGCGACGTGCGCGCGCTCCGCGACGTGACCGTCGCCGCGATCGGTCCGGCGACGGCGGCCGCGCTGGCCGCGCGCGGGGTCGTTCCCGACCTCGTGCCCGCCGAGGCCGTGTCCGAGGCGCTGCTTGCCGCGCTCGGCGACGTCGCCGGGCAGCGCGTGCTGGTCGCGACCGCGGCCGGTGCCCGCGCGGTGCTCTCCGACGGCCTGCGCGCGGGCGGCGCCGAGGTCGACGTCGTGCATCTCTACCGCACGGTGCCCGAGCCGGTGGACGCCGCTGCCGTGCGCGGCGCCGATCTCGTCACCTTCACGTCGTCGTCGACGGTGAGCGGCCTCGCCGCGGCCCTGGGCGACGGCGGTCTCGCCGGCCTGCGCGCGCTCTCGATCGGGCCGGTCACGAGCGCAACGTTGCGCGAGCACGGCGTCGAGCCGGTGGGCGAGGCCGACCCGCACTCGGTCGACGGCCTCGTGAGCGCGGTCGAGCGGCTGCTGCGCCGCGCTGGATAGAGTGCCCGCATGCCGGCACAGGAGCAGCCGCCGTTCGTCACCTTCCTCTCGGATTTCGGCACGTCCGACGACTTCGCGGGCATCTGCCACGGCGTGATCAACCTGCTCTGCCCGCAGGCGCAGGTGATCCACATCACCCACGGCATCCAGCCGCAGGCGATCGGCCAGGGCGCGCGCGTGCTCGCCGGGGCGATCCTCTATCTGCCCGCCGGCGTGCACCTGGCGGTGGTCGACCCGGGAGTGGGCTCCGACCGGCGCGGGATCGCGCTTCGAAGCGGCGACGGGCGCTACTTCGTCGGGCCCGACAACGGCCTGCTGCTCCCGGCGGCCGAGGTGTGCGGCGGCGTCGCCGAGGCGGTCGCGATCACGAACCCCGACGTCATGCTCCAGCCCGTGTCGCGCACGTTCCACGGCCGTGACGTGTTCGCCCCGGCGGCCGCCCGTCTGGCCGGTGGCATGCCGCTCTCCGTGCTCGGGCCCCCGATCGAGCCGGCCCAGCTCGTGCGCCGCTCGACGCCCGACCACCGCCTCGAGGGGACGATGCTGCACGCGATGGTGCAGTACGTCGACCGGTTCGGGAACATCCAGCTGGCCGTCTCGGCGGGCGAGCTCGACGGCCTCTTCCAGATCGGCCGGATGGCCGAGATCGACACGGGGGACGACCGCTACTATGCCCGCTGCGCGGTCACGTTCGCCGACGTCGGCCCGGGCGAGTTCGTGCTGTACGAGGACTCCGTCGGCCTGCTCTCGTTCGCGCTCAACCAGGGCAACGCAGCCGAGCTGACCGCAACCGAGGTGGGCGCCGAGATCGCCGTCGACCTGGCTCCGGCGCTCTCGCGCGAATCGACTTGACCGCGCGCGGGAAACGTGCTCTGATGCAGGGGATCGCAACGGCCTTCGAGGAGCGGTAGCACCGTCCCGGAGGCCGTTGCATTTGAGGGGCCGGGCGCGCGGGGGCGATAGAATGCGCGCCGCCCGGCGAGGTAGCTCAGTTGGTAGAGCACGCGACTGAAAATCGCGGTGTCGCCAGTTCGATCCTGGCCCTCGCCATGAAGGACAGCACGGGCGCCTGTATGCGGCGTGTCCATCTCGGACACGCCGCCCGGCGGCCCACCGGTAAACCCTGTCCCAACAGACAGGACACTACTTCTGCCTCGCCGGATCGCGTCACCCGTTTTGGGGATCTTTCCCCTGCATCGGCCTCAGTTCACGCTGACGATGCCGACGCCGACGAGCGCGAGCGCGATCCCCGCCGCCTGGGGGCGTGACACCCGTTCGCCGAGCAGCGTCTGGGCGAGCACGACCGTGACGACCGGGTACTCCGAGCCGAGCACCGAGACGACGGCCAGGAAGCCGCGCTCGGCCGCCGCGACGAAGAGCGCGTTCGCACCCGAGTCGAGCAGGCCGACCGTCGCAACAGCCGGCACGTCGCCGCGGGCGAGCCGCACCGAGGACCGCGTCGCCGCCGCCCCCGCGAGCAGCAGCGCGAGCGACGCCGTGCGCCCTCCCAAAAGCGCGGGCAGCGCGTGGCCGCCGCGCGCGGCGTGGCTGATGAAGAAGAGGAAGCCGCCGATGCCGAGCGCCGCCGTCGCCGCGAGCACGACCGAGCTGCGGGCCGCCGGATGGTCGCCGGCGTACTCGTGCACCGAGGCGAGCACCGCGCCCGCGAGCGCGATCGCGCACCCCACGAGAACGATCGCGCCGGGCCGTTCGCCCTCGATCAGCGAGAGCCCCACGGGGACGAGCGCCCCGCACGCGCTCACCGGCGAGACGATGCTGATGGTGCCCGTCGCAAGAGCGCGGTAGAACGCGGCGATGCCGACGGCGCCCGATGCTCCTGCGGCAAGGCCGATCGCGAACGCCCGCGCGTCGAATCCGCCCGTGACGACGAGCGCGGCGGCGATCGCGACGAGGCCGGCCAGCTGCGAGACGATCAGCACCGGCGCGAGCGCGAGCCGGCGCGTGTACACGCCGCCGAGGAAGTCGGCGGTGCCCCAGACGACGCTGGAGGCCAGGGCGAGGGCGACGGCGAGCACCGCGTGATGCTCGCACGCCCGCCGGGTGCGCGGAGTCAGGCGAGGAAGCTAGGCGGCGTGGCTCTGCGCGCCGACCTCGGCACGGAGCGCTGCGACCACGGCGGGGTCGTAGATGCGGCCGGCGTCGAGCTCCAGGCGCTCGAGGCCGTCCTGCGGTGTGAGCATGCCGCCGTAGGAATGATCGGACGTCATGGCCAGGTAGGACTCGACTGCGAGCAGAATCCGGGAGCCGCGGGGGATCGCCTCGCCGGCCAGCCTGTGAGGGTATCCGGAGCCGTCGAAGTGCTCGTGGCTCGCGCGCACGATCGCGCGCACCGGCGCGAAGGCCGGAGCCGGGTCGAGCATCTCGGCCGACCGCTCGGGATGCATCCGGATGACGGCCCACTCGTCGTCGTCGAGCGGCCCGTCCTTGGTGATGATCTCGTCGGGCACGCACGTCATCCCGATGTCGCGCACGCGGGTCGCCGTCGCCAGGTCGGTCAGCTCGGTTGCGCCCAGCGCGAGCCGCCGGCCGAGCGTGAGCACGAGCCGCTCGAGCTCCGGCTCGGCCGCCTCCTCGTACAGATCGACCGGGCCCGCGGGCGGGGCCTGCGGCGCCCCGCCGAGCCGGTCGAGGCGCGAGAGGACGAACGATCCGGGGATCCAGGCGTCGCGCTCGGCGCTCGTGAAGGCGAACCGAAGCCGCCGGTCGACGTCGATCACGAACAGCCCGCCGAGCTTGCGCGAGCGGCCGATGCGGCGATACGTGAGACCCAGGGCTGCGAAGGCCTCGCCGGTCGTGTCCTGCAGCCAGGTCGCGCCGCCGGCGGCGGCGAGGCCGCGCCCGAGCGTCGAGGCGCCCGGGGACATCACGACGAGCCGGCTGCTCCCGCCCAGGCGCTCGGCCAGGTCGGCCAGAAGCTCCTCGCGCGGGTCGCCCGCAAGGTCGGCCTCGAGCGCGGCGAGCACCACCGGGCCGCGGACGACGAGCTCGTCCACCGCGATCCGCTCGCCATCAGCCGACGTCAGCTGGAATGCGGGCAGCTGCGCATCAAGCTGCGGCATCGTTCGCGTCGTTGTACCGGCGCTCCTCGTCGGCGTGCGCCGGGAAGGCATCCGCCGAGGCGTCGGAGAGCTCGAACCGATGGGCGTCGTCGGCATACACGGGCTCGCTGACGACCACCGGGGTCGGGGCGGCGGGGGACAGGGTTGCGCGGGCGTTCTCGAGCGATGCCAGCACCTGCGTCTGCACGCGGTTGGCGCTCGTCACGAGCTCCTCGGCCTCGCGGCGGCGGCTCTCGGCGTCGGCCAGGATCTCGGCGACCTGGGCGTGGGCGAGGGCCTCGCGGTCGGCCAGGGCCTGCTCGAAGCGATCGCGGTCGACCTGCAGCTCGCCCTCGAACCGGGCGCGCATGGCCTCGCCGTCGCGACGGGCCTCGGCCAGGATGCTCTCGGCCCGTGCGCGCGTCTCCTCGAGATGCGCCTGCGCGGCAGCGCCGGCCTCGTCCAGGAGCCGCTCGCGCTCGCGCACGAGCTCGTCGGTCTCGAGCTCGGTGGCGGACTTGAGCGTGGCGAGCTCGTTGGCGACGAAGGCATCCATCGCGCCGATGGTGCGCTCGATCGTCTCGCGCAGGCCGTCGATGTCGGCGGGCTCGCGGGGCGCCGGGGCGGGCGCCTCGTAGCGCGGCTGCTCGATGGCGTACTGCGGCTCCGGCTCGATGTCGAACTGCGGGTTCGGCTCGTACGGCGCGGCGGCAGGCGCGGCGGCCAGGCCCTCGGCAAGCTGGTCGGCGAGGTCGGCCAGGAAGCGGTCGACCTCCTCCGGGTTGTACCCGGTGGGCGTGAGCGTGAACGACGCGTTACGGATGCTCGCGAGATCGATCATTCGGATGGGACTCCTCGGGCGCGGTCGGATGGGACGAGGGGGTCGTCCTTCTGGGTTATCGGGGCTTTCGGCGTGCTTCTTTAGGCCCGGTTCGCCGATCGGCCGCCGGCGGCCCCCCGGCTCGGATAGGCTTGCGCGCCGTGTCCGCCGATCCCGACCCCGTCCGCCGCGTCGCCGTCATCGGCGCGGCCCTCGATCTCGGGTCGGGCCGCAGGGGCGTCGACATGGGGCCGTCGGCCATCCGCTACGCCCAGCTGAGCGAGCAGGTGACCGCGCTCGGCTACCGGATCGACGATCACGGCAACGTCGACACCCGGCTCGCCGAGGCGCTCGACGAGGGCGACCATTCGGCCCGCTACTGGCCCGCGATCAAGATGACGTGCGAGCAGCTCGCCCGCGAGGTCATGCGGGCGGTCGCGGCCGGCGAGCGCCCGCTCGTGCTGGGCGGAGACCACTCGATCGCGGTCGGGACGCTCGGTGGGCTCGCGGCCGCCTACGGCGGGCCCGGCGGCGTGATCTGGTTCGACGCCCACACCGACATGAACACGCCTCAGACGTCGCCCAGCGGCAACGTGCACGGCATGCCACTTGCGATCGCGCTCGGCCTGAGCGACGACGAGCGCTTCAAGAGCGACGCCTGGCCGCTGCCGATGCTGACCGACGGCCGCACCGTCCTGATCGGCGTTCGCAGCGTCGACGAGGGCGAGAAGCGGCGTCTGCGCGAGCTCGGCGTGCACGTCTACACGATGTACGACATCGACCGGCGCGGGATCGACACGATCGTCGAGGAGGCGATCGAGCTCGCATCCGGCGGCGCGTTCCTGCACGTCTCGCTCGACATGGACGTGGTCGACCCCGAGCAGGCGCCCGGCGTCGGCACGCCCGTCCGGGGCGGCATCACCTATCGCGAGGCCCACCTGGGGATGGAGATCCTGGCCAAGCACGGGCTCGCGTCCTCGCTCGAGGTGGTCGAGGTGAACCCGGTGCTCGACGAGCACAACGCCACGGCGAGCCTCGCTGTCGAGCTCGTCTGCTCGGCTCTGGGCGCCCGCATCCTGTAACGACGGGGCTGGAGATGGAGCAGTGTGGGGCCTGGCCCCGGATCGGGGCCAGGCCCCGGTTGACGCCTACTCGCCGTCGGGGACGAAGCGGCGGCCGGCCAGCGTGTCGGGCAGGTGCTGCTGGTCGACGACGCCTCCGGGAAAGTCGTGCGGATACTTGTAGCCGACGCCGCGTCCGAGCTTCTGCGCCCCCTTGTAGCTCGCGTCGCGCAGGTGCGCCGGCGGCGGCTGGCTGCCGTGGTCGCGCACCTCGGCCATCGCCGCGTCGATGCCGACGTAGGCGGCGTTCGACTTCGGCGCCCGGGCCAGGTAGACCGCCGACTGGGCGAGGTTGATGCGGCACTCGGGCAGGCCCACGAACTCGACGGCGCGCGCCGCCGCGACCGCCACCTGCAGCGCCTGGGGGTCGGCGTTGCCCACGTCCTCGGACGCGAACACGATCATGCGCCGGGCGATGAACTTGGGATCCTCGCCCGCCGAGATCATGACCGCCATGTAGTAGAGGGCGGCGTCGGGATCGGAGCCGCGCATGCTCTTGATGAAGGCCGACGTCGTGTCGTAGTGGCGGTCGCCGCCCTTGTCGTAGACGAGCGGCTGCTTGCGGGCCGCGTCGCGGATGTGGTCGGCGGTGATCGCGTTCGTGCCCGCGTTCGCAGCCGCCGCCTCGAGCACGTTCAGGCCGTTTCGGGCGTCGCCGCCCGCGGCCTGCACGATCTGGTCGCGCAGCTCGCCGGTGAGCTCGACGCCGAGCGCGGCCTCGCCGCGGTGGACGATGGCCGCGATGTCCTCGGCGGCCAGCGATTGCAGCTCGAACAGCTGGCAGCGGCTGAGCAGGGCGGAGTTGACCTCGAAGTACGGGTTCTCGGTGGTCGCCCCGATCAGGGTCAGGAGGCCCGACTCGACCGCGGGCAGGAGCGCGTCCTGCTGGCCCTTGTTGAAGCGGTGGATCTCGTCGAGGAACAGGATCGTGCGCCGGCCGTTGCCGCCGAGGCGGTCGTGGGCCTCGCCGAGCACGCGGCGCACGTCGCCGACCCCGACCTGCACGGCCGAGAGCTCCTCGAAGTGGGCCTCGGTGGTGGTGGCGACGATCCGGGCGAGGGTGGTCTTGCCGCTGCCGGGCGGGCCGAAGAAGATCATCGACGGCACGCGGTCCGAGGCGATCGCCCGCCGAAGCGCGCTCTCGGGGCCGACCACGCCCTGCTGGCCGACGAACTCCTCGAGCGTGTGCGGCCGCAGCCGCTGCGCCAGCGGGGCGTACGCGTCGAGCTGCGTGTCGGCGGAGTCCGAGAAGAGGTCGCGCGTCATGCCGCAAATCTACTCTTCTGCCGGGGCCGGCCATCGCGGCGTCGTGTAGCGTCCAGGGGATGCTTGATCACGACCTGCGGTCAGAGGCCGCCGACCTGCTGGCCGGCCTGATCCGCATCGACACGACGAACCCGCCCGGCAACGAGACGGCTGCGGCCGAGCACCTGGCCGCGTACCTGGCCGAGTCGGGGATCGAGGCCGAGCTGCGCGGACGCTCGCCGGAGCGCGCGAGCCTCGTCGCGCGGGTGCGCGGGACGGGCGACGGGCCGACGCTGATGCTGCTCGGCCACACCGACGTCGTCCTGGCTGACCCCGACGAGTGGTCGGTGCCGCCGTTCTCGGGCCTCGAGCGCGACGGACAGGTATGGGGGCGCGGGGCGCTCGACATGACGGGCCAGGTCGCGGCCGAGGCGGTGGCCATCTCGGCGCTCGCCCGCGGCGGATGGCGCGGCGCCGGCGACATCGTCCTGTGCGCCGTGGCCGACGAGGAGGTCGGCGACGGCTGGGGGCTCATGTGGCTCGCCGAGCATCACCCCGACCTCGTCCGGGCCGATTTCGTGGTGAACGAGGGTGGCGGCGAGCGGGTGACGCACGGCTCGCAGGTCGCCTACACGGTCGGGATCGGCGAGAAGCAGTGCTCGGCGTTCGCGATCACGACCCGCGGCAAGAGCGGACACGCCTCGGTGCCCGGCGCGGCCGACAACGCCCTCCTGAAGCTGATCCCGGTGCTCGAGCGGATCGACCGCATGGCGCGGCCGACGCACGACCTGCCAGAGCTGCACGCGTTCCTGCGCTCAATCGGCGCCGACGACGCCGACCCGCGGCGGCTGATGGAGCGCACGCGGGCGCAGAACCCGCTGCTGGCCGAGATGATCGAGCCGATGCTCGGGGCGACCATCGCACCGACGGGCATGTCCGCGAGCGCGAAGATCAACGTCATCCCCGGCCGCGCCCAGCTGCGCTGCGACTGCCGCATCCTGCCGGGCATGACCCAGGCCGGCCTGGAAGGAGCGGTGCGTGAGGCGCTGGCGGGGCTCGAATACGAGTTCGAGTTCCTCGAGCGCGACGGCGGCACGATGTCGCCGCCCGACACGCCGCTCTTCGCCGCCATCGAGCAGTTCATCCCCGCAATCGAGCCGGGCGCGACGGCGGCGCCGGTGATCTGCACCGGCTTCACCGACAGCCACTGGATGCGCGAGGCGTTCGGGTCGGTCGCCTACGGGTTCATGCCGTCGCGGATGGACCCGATGCTCGCCGGCTCGCTCGTGCACTCGGCGGACGAGCGCGTGCCGGTCGACGATCTGGCGCTCGCGGTGAGCTTCTTCGAGCACGTGTCAAGGGCGATCGGAGGTGGGCAATGACCGAGACCAAGGAGAAGGTGCGGCTGGGCGGGATGGCGCTCCAAAACGGCATCCTGGTGCACAGCTTCGCCCACTGGGCGGCGGCCGTGCGTGACGGCGAGGGCAACGTGCGCCTCGCGTCGGGGCGAAAGCCCGAGCTGCCCGCGGCGATCGCCGGGACGCCGCTCCTGCGCGGCGTCGCCCGCATGTTCGAGGTGGCCTACCTGCTGCCGCTGATCCGCCGCCGCCTGCCCGAGGCGCGCCTGCCGATGGAGTCGCCGGGGATGGGCGCGGCGCTGGCCGGCTCGGCCGTGCTCGCCCAGGTCATCCGGCGCACGCGGCTTCACCCCGCCGCCGTCGAGGTCGTCACCGCGGGGGCCGCGCTCTTCCCGGCCATGCTCGCGCTGCGCGGGTCGCGCATCGCCGGCTACCACGGCGCCGAGCACAAGGCGATCGGCGGCTACGAGCACGACGGCGCGCCGGTCGACATCGCCAAGGAGCACGAGCGCTGCGGGTCGCACATGGTCGGCCCGATGATCGTGCTGAGCGCGGCCGGAAACGTGCTCGTCTCACGGCTGCCGGCATCGCGGCGCGGCCCGGCTCGGCTCGTCGTGAGCCTGGCCTCGATGGGCGCCGCGACCGAGGCGTTTGCCTGGATGACGCGCCACCGCGACCATCCCATCGCCAAGGCGATGCAACGGCCCGGCTACGAGCTGCAGCGGGTCGCGGCCACGCGCGAGCCGTCCGCCGAGGAGCTCGAGGTGGCCGAGACGGCGCTGCACGAGGTGCTGCGGCTCGAGGGCGCACCGGCCTGAGACGCGCGGGGACTGCCCCCGGTTGCCCGGGGACAGTCCGCGCTTCTCATCGGGCGATCAGCAGCCCGGCGTCGAGCGGATCCGGCTCACGAACGCGCCGATCGAGCGCGGGCCGACCCGGCCCCACTGGCGATCGCGGCCGAACGTGTTGCCGTTGCGCATGTTGCCGAACTCCCACACGCACGCACCGTGGACGCGGGCCCGCGTCCAGTACGGGTAGAAGTTCCCGGGGCCGATCGGCGGCATCGCGCAGCCGGCGCCGCTCGTCAGGTTGCACGCGCTCTCACTCGCGCTGACGTCGGTGACGAACTGCATCTGACCCAGCGGATGGCCGTGGCTGGTCGGCGTCCGCTGCTGGAACGTCGCCGGGAAGCGGTTCGGGTGCACCGAGGTCGGCCAGTCCGTGCGATACGACGTGCCGTCGAAGTCGAGGTCGCCGACCGCGTCGAAGAAGACGTCGCAGCCGGTCACCTGGTTGGGCGGCACCGTGCCGCCGTGCGTGTCGCCGAGCAGGTAGCAGGGTGAGTCGTCCGGCTCCTCGCTGCTGCCCTTGTCCGGTGGCGCGTCGTTCTCGTACGGGCCGTGGCACACGTTCCAGTAGGTGTCGGTGAAGGAGCCGTCGGTGAACGTGCTCTTGCCGGTCACCTTGGTGCACGGCTCGAAGTGGCCGATCTCGAACTGGGTGTTGATCATGTACGGGCCGAAGCCCCACGGGATGATGTTCTGCGCCCGCGCCGAGGAGTACTCGGGCTGGAAGTTGAAGGGCGTGCCGCTGCAGTCGGCGATGCTCGTGTTCATGAACCCGTTCGATCCCGAGGCCACCATGCGGCCGCGTTGTCCGGTGGTGAGGTCGTCCTCGGTGATCTCGAGGGCGTGCCCTCCCTGCACCGTGGCGTCGAACATGTGGATGCGCACGCGGTCGCCCTGCCCCATCATGAGCGTGTGCGCGTTGGGCGTGAACGACGCGAGGTCGGAGTCCTGCGGGCTCGGCGGCCCGGTGGGGACGCCGTCCTTCTGGATGAAGGCGAAGTTCACGGGCTCGACGCAGTTGTTGTTGCAGGGGCCGGTGAGCGTGCACTCGACGCTGTCGATCGTGAGGGCAGAGCACCAGTGGGTGTCATCGCAGCTGATCGAGTCGTCGAACGGGGCGAATCCGGGCGGGTAGAACTGGAGCTCCATGAAGGCCGCCCCGCCGCCCGGATAGCTTCCGTGCGGCGCGTTTGCGTCCGACCGCGGGGTGCAGGGCAGCTGCGGGTCGGAGTTCGGATCGCAGACGGTCATCGAGAACCACGGCGCGACCGTGAGCTCGAAGTTGTGGGTGACGTCGCTGCCCGAGCCGGGCCGGTTTGACAGGAACCGGATCGACGGCTCGTCGTGGCCGATGTAGTGCTCGTGGTCCTCGAGCCGCACCGTGTGGGAGAGGGACGGGTCGGCGCAGAGCATCGTCGGCTTCACGGAGCGCTGGATCGGGCTGAAGCCGTTGCAGTCGAGCTCTCCGACCGCGTTCGGGCGCACGTGCGCCTCGCCGCCCGCCATCGCACCGGCGCTGCCGGCGCCGCCGATCACC
>DASXZF010000006.1:0-3625 GCA_036502065.1 Gaiellales bacterium | reverse complement strand
TCGCTGGCCGCCGGCGGCGCGGGTCTCAAGATCCACGAGGACGTCGCGGCCGGCCCCGAGCAGCTGCGCTGCGCGCTCGACGTCGCCGACCGGCACGACGTGCAGCTCGCCATCCACACCGACGGCCTGAACGAGGCCCTGTCGGCGGCCGACACCGCGCGCGTCCTTGCAGGGCGCACCGTCCACCTGTACCACATCGAGGGCGTCGGAGGCGGCCACGCGCCCGACCTGCTCACGCTGGCCGGACGGGAGCGGATGCTGACCTCGTCGACCAACCCGACGGTGCCCTTCGGCGTCGGAGCCGAGGCCGAGCACCTCGCGATGGTGGCCTCCGTCCACGTGCTCGAGCCGGGCGTGCGGGCCGGCGACGCGACCATCCTGCGCGAGCGCGTCCGGCCGTGGACGATGGCCGCCGAGACGGTGCTGCACGACCTCGGCGTCATCCCGATCCTCTCGTCGGACTCGCAGGGGATGGGCCGCGTCGGCGAGACGGTGCGGCGCGCCTTCCAGTGCGCCGACGTCATGAAGGCGCAGCGCGGCGGCGAGACCGGCCCGGCCGACAACGAGCGGGTGCTGCGGTACGTGGCGAAGGTGACGGTGAACCCCGCCGTCGCGCACGGGCTCGCGGCCGACGTCGGCACGCTCCGACCCGGCCGTCTGGCCGACATGGTGCTGTGGCGGCCCGAGCTCTTCCCGGTCCGGCCCGAGCTCGTGCTGAAGGCGGGGATGCCCGCATGGGGTGCATCGGGCGTGGGCGGAGCGACCACGATGATGACCGAGCCGGTGCGCATCGGCCCGCAGATCGGCGCCATCGGAGCCGCGCCGGGGCGGCTCTCGCTCGCGTTCCTGGCCGGATCGGCGATGGCGGCGGACGTGCCGACGACGCGTGCGCGGGCCAGGGTGTCGCAGTGCCGCGAACTGACCGCCGCCGACATGGTGCGCAACGCCCGCACCGGCACGATCGCCGTCGATCCGGCCGCGCGCACGGTCACGCTCGACGGCGAGCCGCTCACGTGCGTGCCGGCATGTGACCTGGCTTACAACCGTCGCTACCTCCTGTAAAAATTCTCCAGATCCGGCTCGGGGGGATAGGTTAGAGTCGCGCCGGAATCCGACCACCAGGAGGAGGCACATGAGACGGCTCGCGCTCGTTCTCACCCTCGTCGGTCTCGCGATGGCGATGCTCGCGACACCGGCGTTCGCAAAGACCCGAAACGTCTGGCCCGGCCACTCGATCCAGAAGGCCGTGAACCACGCCAAGCCGGGCGACACCGTGCTCGTCCACCACGGCACCTACCACCAGACCGTGGCGATCACGAAGAACGACATCAACCTGGTCGGGCGGCACGTGACGCTCCTCCCGCCCGCGCATCCGACCGGGCTGTGCGCCCAGGTGAGCGCGCCGACGGTGAGCGGCATCTGCGTGTTCGGGCGCTTCGACGCGCAGGGCAACCCCGACACGACCCACCCGGCCAGCGGAAACCGCATCACCGGCTTCCGGGTCGAGCACTTCTCCGGCGAGGGGATCTTCCTGTTCAACGTCGCCGACACGACGATCGTCCGAAACGTGGCCGCCTGGAACGGCGACTACGGCATCGTCGGCTTCGTCCAGCACGGCGGCCGCTACCTGTGGAACGTCTCCCACGACAACACCGCTCCCGGCTTCTACCTGGGCGACTCCCCGCACGCCGACTACGTGATCGCGCACAACGTCTCGTTCGGGAACGAGTTCGGGATCTTCGTGCGCCACTCCGCCCACGGCGTCGTCCGCGACAACCAGGTGTGGGGCAACTGCATCGGCGTGTTCTTCCTCGACGACGGCCAGCCCGGCGGCGAGCACAACCTGACCCTCGAGCACAACCGCTCGTGGGCGAACGACAAGGCGTGCGCGGCCAGCGACGACGGCCCCGCCGTCTCGGGAGTCGGCGTGCTGTTCCTGGGCGCCCAGCACTCCGTCGCCCGCGACAACGTCATCCGCGATAACGTCGCGAGCGGCCCGTCGCCGTTCTCCGGCGGCTTCCTGTTGCTCTCGGCAAAGCCGTTCGGCGGCGGCCACAACCCCGCCTTCGACCGGATCGTCGACAACCGCCTGTCCGGCAACCAGCCCGACGACGTCATCTGGGACGGCACCGGCGCCGGGAACGTGTTCTCCGGCAACAGCTGCTCCACCTCGAGCCCGAGCTGGATCTGCAGCTGAGCGCGTGATCGCAAGCGCCCGGCCCCGGCGCGACCGGGGTCGGGCGGGCGCGGTCGCCCGCGCGGCTGGTAATGTCGCCGCGATGCTGATCGCCGACGCAGACGTGCGCATGGTCGACGTCACCGGGGGGCAGGTGTGGACCGCCCGGCTTGGCTCGGGCGACGACATGCCGCTGCTGGTGCTGCACGGAGGCCCTGGAGCTGCGTCCTACTACATGGAGCCGATGGCCGAGCGGCTCTCGGAGCACCGCCCGGTGATCGTGTATGACCAGCTCGGCTGCGGCCGCTCCGACCAGCCCGCCGACACGTCCCTCTGGACCGTCGAGCGCTCGGTCGAGGAGCTCGACCAGGTGCGGGCCGCGCTCGGCCTTGGCCGCTGCCACCTGCTGGGCCAGTCGTGGGGCGGCTGGCTCGCGATCGAGTACATGGCCCGTGGGCCGGAGGGCATCGACCGGCTCGTGCTCGCGAGCACGTCGGCGAGCATCCCCCAGTTCATGGCCGAGGCGCGGAAGCTGATCGAGGCGCTGCCCGAGCCCCACCGCTCGGTGCTGATCGACCTCGGCGCGAAGGGCGAGTACGACCATCCCGACTACGTGGCCGCCGTCGACGTCTTCTACCACCACCACCTGTGCCGGGCCGACCCGTGGCCCGAGGCGCTCGTCCGCTCGGGCGAGCAGATGGACGGAAACCAGGTCTACCTCACCATGAACGGCCCGACCGAGTTCGACGTGATCGGCCTCTTGCGCGAGTGGGACCGCACCGCCGACCTGGCGCGCATCACCGTGCCGACGCTCGTCACCTGCGGCCGCTACGACGAGATCACGCCGGCGTGCTCCGAGACGATCACGGCAGGCATCCCGGATGCGCGCATGCACGTGTTCGAGCAGAGCGCGCACATCGCCCACCTCGAGGAGGGCGAGGCCTACGCCGCGCTCGTCGAGGAGTTCCTGAGCGCGTAGGGCCGGCGCGCTTCGGGCCGGCTATGTACGCGGCGCGAGTGCGAGCAGCACCTCGGGCAGCCGGGTGCGCAGGTGGCCGGCGGCCATCGCGGTCGCCGCCGGTGCGATCGCGGCGCCGGCGAGGGCGGCCACGACCGCGCCCGGAAGCGTGCCGATGCCGAAGGCGAAGCGGCTGAGCGCGACGAGTCCGACCAGGATCCCGATCAGCGCCATCTCGACGAGGTACGCGGCCAGCGAGACGCCGGCGGTGCCGGTGCCGCGCGGTCGCCGGGCGCGGCCGAAGGTCGGCGTGCTCATCGCGACGGGATACGGCGAGTGCACGGACGCGACCAGGCCGACGCCGGCCGTCGAGAGGATCACCCCGACGCCGAGCAGGAGCGCGCTCGGCACCTCGATCCACGCGCCCGAGACGGCGGCGCCCGCGATGACGGCGATCGCGGTGATCGCGGCGACGACCGTCGCCACGGCAA
>DASXZF010000005.1:0-1637 GCA_036502065.1 Gaiellales bacterium | reverse complement strand
GTCTCGCCGTCGCCGAGCCCGACGACGAGCGGGCAGTCCCTGCGGGCGGCGATCAGCGTGTGCGGCTCGTCCCGGTCGAGCACCACGATCGCGAAGTGGCCCTCGAGCTCGAGCACGGTGCGCCGCACCGCCTCGTGCAGGTCGTCCACGGCGCGCAGATGGTGCTCGATCAGGTGGGCGATCGGCTCGGCATCGGTCTCGGACGTGAAGGCGCAGCCGTCGTCGGCGAGCCGCGCGCGCAGCTCCTGGTGGTTCTCGATGATCCCGTTCAGGACGACGTGGATGCGATCGCCGCAGTCGGTGTGCGGGTGGGTGTTGGCCTCGGTCACGCCGCCGTGCGTCGCCCAGCGGGTGTGGGCGATCCCGGCGGCCACATCGACCGTGCTGGTCGTGGTGGCGTCATGTGCGGCCCATCCGGCGCTCATCGCGCGGCGCAGCACGGCCAGGTTGCCGACGGTGCGCTCCGTGAGCACCTCGTCACCCGTGTGCACGGCCAGGCCGGCCGAGTCGTAGCCGCGGTACTCGAGCCGGGAGAGCCCCTCCAGAAGGACGTCATGCACTTGCCTGGGACCGATGTAGCCGATGATTCCGCACATATCGTCGATGTCTCCTTCAGCGTCCGTGACGGTGCGCCGCGGACGGCGCGCCGAGCATGTTGTGGTAAAGGGCGGTGACGGTGGTCACGTGGAAGCCGCGCTTCGCGAGCCCGGCGAGGATCGCGGGCATGGCCTGCACGGTCGCCCAGCGGTTCGATCCGCCGTCGTGCAGGGTGATGATCGAGCCTGGCCGCGCCTCGGCGAGCACCCGCTGGGCGATCAGGTTCGGGTCGGTCGTGTCGTAGTCACGCGGGTCGACCGACCACAGCGCGACCCGCTCCCCCAGCCGCCCCGCGATGGGGGCGAGCGCCGCGGCGCCGATCCGCTGTGCCGGCCGCACGAGGCACGGCGAGAGCGGCACGGCCGTCTGGATGGCGCTCACGGTGGACTCGATCTGCGCCTGCACGTCGTTCGCCGAGGGCAGCACTCCGGCCGGTGCGGCCGGCGTGCCGATCCCGATCTCGTCGCGGTCGGCGAGCATCCGCATCAGGATCCGCTGGCGGCCGGCGAGCTGGCTCTGCGAGACGAAGAACGTGGCGTGGGCATGGGCGTTCTCGAGCAGGTGCAGCACCTGCGGCGTGTAGGCCGAGGGCCCGTCGTCAAACGAGAGCGCCACGTCGTGCGCGGTGCGCAGCGTGGTCGGCAGCACCGTGCCGACGGTGCCGGCGCAGCGGTAGGCCTTGGCCGACTGCACGAGGTCGAGCGAGCTGTAGTTGTGGTCGAGGCCGCGCTCGGCGTACGTCGCCCGGCCGAGCTTCGCGCCCGCGTCGAGCCGGCGCAGCAGCTGTGTGCCGCTCCAGTCCATCACCTCGAGGCGATGGACGTGCAGGCGGTCGTCGCCGGGGAGCGCGGGCCGCCATCCGGACTGGCCGTCCTGGTCGAACGCGAGGCTGAACCGGTGAGCGACGACGCTGCGCAGCTCGGCGGCGACGCCCGGAGGCGCGTCCTGGCCCCAGTTGCCGTACGGGTAGGCGAACGCGGCGGCGTGCCCGGCTCCGTGCGAGTCGATCTGCGCCTCGGCCGCGTCCAGGTCGGACGCCA
>DASXZF010000004.1:0-3884 GCA_036502065.1 Gaiellales bacterium | reverse complement strand
GTGCCCTACGCGCTCGCCCTGGCGGTGCTGATGGGCGTCTTCGACCTGGTGCCGCTCGTCGGCGCGACCGTCGGCGCGCTGGCCGCGATCGGGGTCGCCTTCGCGACGGCGGGGGTGACGGCCGGGATCGTCATGATCGTCGTGAACGTCGTCTACCAGCAGATCGAGAACCACGTGCTGCAGCCGATCGTGTACCGCCGCACCGTCCAGCTCTCGGCCTTCCTCATCCTGGTCGCCGTGCTCATCGGCGGCGAGCTGCTCGGCGTGCTGGGGGCGCTGATCGCGATCCCGGTGGCCGGCTCGCTGCAGCTGCTCTTCCGCGAGCTGACTGCCCACGGAGATCGGGGGCTGTCCCCGGTGCCCGGGGACAGTCCCCACTAGCAGCCGGCGCGCAGAAGGTCCCAGGCGCGGTCGACGTGCTCCGCGGTCGTGGCCGCGTTGCCGATCGCGACGCGCAGTGCGTAGCGCCCATGCAGCTGGGTGTGCGAGATGAAGACCCGGCCCGTCGCGTTCACGCGCTCGATGATCGTCTCGTTGTGCCGTCGGAGGGCGGCCTCGTCGTCGACGCCGCTGGGGTGGTGGCGGAAGCACACGGTCGAGAACGGCACGGGCGCGAGCAGCTCCCACCCCGGCTCGGCCCGGATCGCCGCCTCGAGCCGGCGGGCGAGCTCGACGTGGCCGGCCACGATCGTCCGCAGGCCCTCGGCGCCGTAGGCGCGCAGCACCATCCACAGCTTCAGCGACCGGAACCGGCGCCCGAGCGCGACGCCGTAGTCCATCAGGTTGACGACGTCCTCCTCGCTCGAGCGCAGATACTCCGGCACGACCGAGAACGCCGCCCGCAGGTCGTCGGGCCGGGCGGTGTAGAGCAGGCTGCAGTCGATCGGCGTGAGCAGCCACTTGTGCGGGTTCACGACCAGCGAGTCGGCCCGGTCGCAGCCGTCCACGACATGCCGCAGCTCGGGCACGACCGCCGCCGCACCGCCGTAGGCCGCATCCACATGCAGCCAGAGCCCATGCTCGGCGCAGATGTCTGCGATCTCGGCGACCGGGTCGATGCTCGTCGAGGACGTGGTGCCGACCGTGGCGACGACCGCGATCGGCCTGCGCCCGGCGCGGACGTCGGCTGCGATCGCCTCGCGCAGCGCGTCGGTTCGCATCCGGAAGTCGTCGTCGGAGGGGATCTTCACGAGCCCGTCCGTGCCGAAGCCGAGCACGATGCAGGCCTTCTCGACCGACGAGTGCGCCTCCTCGGAGGTGTAGACGCGCAGCGGCGGCAGATCGGTCCGGCCGGCCATGCCCCGCGTGCGCACATCGAGGTCTGCCGCCTCGCGGGCCGCCGCAAGCGCCCAGAGCGTCGAGGATGACGCGGTGTCGGTGATCTGCCCGAACCACGCGACCGGCAGCCCGAGCAGCTCGGCCGTCCAGCGCAGCGTCACCTGCTCGAGCTCGGTGGCCGCGGGCGAGGTGCGCCACAGCATCGCGTTCACGTTCAGCGCCGCCGCGATCGTCTCGCCGACGATGCCCGGCGGCGAGCCGGTGATGCCGAAGTAGGCCATGAAGGCGGGGTGATTCCAGTGGGTCAGGCCGGGCACGAGGACGCGATCGACGTCGGCCAGGATCGCCGTGAGCGGCTCGCCCTGCTCGGGCGGATGCGCCGGAAGCGCGGCGGCGATGTCGCCCGGCTGCACCTGCGCGAGCACGGGCAGCCGATCGACGTCGTTCAGGTAGCGCTCGATCCACTCCGCGGCCTGCTCGAGGGCGGCCCGCAGGTCGCTGGTCGTGGGGCCGGCGACGGGATCGGTGCTCAGAGGGCGCCTTCGACGGCGGCGAAGGTGGCGTCGAGGAGCGATGCGATCTCGTCGATCTCGGCCTCCGAGACCGTCAGCGGCGGCGCGAGCAGGAGCGCATCCATGTGCTCGTTTCCGACCGGCGTCGGGCACGAGTAGATCATGAGGCCGCGCCGCTTGGCCTCGGCCGAGACGAGCCCGGAGATGCCGGCGGCGGCGGGGAAGCGGCCACCGTCGGGCCGGCGCAGCTCGATGCCGCGCAGGAGGCCGAGACCGCGCACCTCGGCGATGACCGGGTGGCGCTGGGCGATCTCGTCGAGCCGCGCCCGCAGCTGGTCGCCCCTGACCGTCGCCGCCTCGAGCAGGCCCTCCTGCTCGATCGTGTCGATCACCTCGCAGCCCACGGCGCAGGCCAGCGGGTTGCCCGAGAACGTGTGCCCGTAGGAGAAGCCGCTCGGCGAGGTCTCGATCACCTCGCGCAGCCGCCGCGTCGCCACCATTCCGGAAAGGGGGACGATGCCGCCGCCGATGCCCTTGCCGAACGTGATCACGTCGGGCACAGCGCCGAAGTGCTCGACCCCGAACCAGCGTCCGGTGCGGCCGAAGCCTGTGATCACCTCGTCGGCGACGAGCAGGACCTCGTAGCGGTCGCACACCTCGCGCACCGCTGCCAGGTAGCCGTCGGGGAGCGGCACCGCCGCGCCCGACGAGCCGGTGACGGGCTCGACCACGAACGCGGCCACGTGCTCGGCGCCGCGCGACTGGATCGCCGCCTCGAGCGCCGCCGCGCCCTCCTCGGCGGTCGCGGAGTTCGGCACCACGGCGTACTTGCGCAGCAGGAGCTCGAACGGCGCGCGCCAGCGCGACCCCGAGAGCGAGAGCGCCCCCATCGTCGAGCCGTGATAGGACGTCACCCGGCTCAGGAACTCGACCTTGCCCGACTTGCCCTGCAGCTCCCAGTAGAGCACGGCCAGGTGCAGCGCCGACTCGTTGGCCTCGGAGCCGGACGAGTTGAAGAAGCACCACTCGAGCTCACCCGGCGCGATGCCCGCGATCCGCTCGGCCAGGTCGAGCATCGGCTCGTTCTGGAACGAGAACCGGTAGGTGAACGCGATCCGCTCGGCCTGGCGCTGCAGCGCCTCGACGATGCGCGGATGCGAGTGGCCGAGCAGCATGACCATCGCCCCGCCGCATGCGTCCAGATAGCGGTTGCCCTCGGCGTCCTCGATGACGCAGCCACCCGCGCGGACGGCCACCGGCAGGCGCTTGCCGGGGTTGGCGGTCATCGAAAAGTCGGTGCGCACGGGGGAGCTCACGGTCGGCCTGCCACTCTACACTCAGGCCCGGAAATGGCCCACCATCCCGGCGACGCAGCGCCCGCGAATGCGGGCGCGATCTACGACGAGATCGGGCGCACGTACGCCGCCGCGCGGCGGGCCGACCCGCGCATCCAGGCGGCGATCTGGGCCGCGGTCGGTGACGCCGCGACGGTCGTGAACGTCGGCGCGGGCACGGGCTCCTACGAGCCGCCCGCGACCATCCTCGCGGTCGAGCCGTCGGCGACGATGATCGCCCAGCGGCCCGCCGGCAGTGCACCCGCCGTGAAGGCCACGGCCGAGCACATCCCGCTCGCCGACGGCGCGTGCGACGTGGCCCTGGCGGTGCTCACGCTGCACCACTGGAGCGATCCCCGCCGCGGCCTTGCCGAGATGCGCCGGGTCGCCCGCCGGCTGGTCGTCCTGCACTGGGATCCGGACTTCGCCGACCGGTTCTGGCTCGTGCACGACTACCTGCCGGAGAGCGTCGGGCTCGATCGCGGCCGGATGCCGGCGATCGACGACGTGCGCGACTGGATGGGCGGCGCCGACGTCACCCCCGTGCCCGTCCCGCACGACTGCGCCGACGGGTTCTTCTGCGCCAACTGGCGCCGCCCCGAGGCATATCTCGACCCGGTCGTGCGCGCCGGCGCATCCAACCTCGCCCTGCTCGGGCCCGCGGTCGACCGCGCCGTGGCGGCGTTGCGGGCGGATCTCCAAAGCGGCGCCTGGCTCGAGCGCCACCGCGCCCTGCTCGATCTGGACGAGCTCGACCTCG
>DASXZF010000003.1:0-11544 GCA_036502065.1 Gaiellales bacterium | reverse complement strand
TGCTTCTCTTGCATTCTACATCCCTCGAGCGGGGTATATTGCAAAATATTGCAAATGCGATGGTGGTGGCGGTGGGTGGATGGGCGCGGCCCGCCGGCGGCGCCCATCCACCCGGTGGCGCTACATCTGGGCAGACGGGTCGTTCTGCCAGAGGCCGAACTCGTTGCCGTGCGGGTCCTGGCAGGTCGCAAACCAGCCCATGCCGGGGACGGGCATGCCCTCGGACGCCTGGCCGCCGAGCTCCTTCACCCGGGCCGCGCCGGCGTTGATGTCGTCGACCGAGAAGTAGGCGCGGGCGCCGCGCTTGCCCGGCTCCATGTTCGTGATGGCGCCGCCCGTGGTCTCGCCGATGCGGGTCATGTGGTACTCGGACGGGCCCGGGAACGACTCGAACGTCCATCCGAAGAGCGCGCCCCAGAACTCCTGTGATTTGGCGGTGTCGTCCGCCGGGATCTCGAAGTGCACGATCTGACCTTCCACTGCTCCTCCTCGTCTAGGGGTGGCGGGCACGCGTCGTGACCCCGCCGGGTTCAGACGATAGACGTGGCCGCACGCCCGAACTCATCGACCGCGGCGAAGCAGCCGGCGCAGCCGCGACGGCGGGTGCGGCTGGGTCGCAAGCCACTCGTCGCGCAGCGGCAGGCGGCCCTGCGCGCGGGCGGCGAGCACGCACTCGGAGTGGGCGTGACGGCGCCGGCCGGCGTCGCCCTCCGGCGAGATCAGCATGTGGTCGGTCATGGCGAGCAGGCGGTAGCCGCAGAGCGGGCAGCGGTAGGTGGCCGGCTTGCGGTTGCGCGCCGGCCGCACCGCCCACCAGCGCGCCTTTTCGAGCTTGGCCATGCCCACATGATCGCCGATGGCGGCTACCGTGCCGTCCCATGCCGACGCCCACAGACGAGGCCGCGCCCGCCGCCGAGCTCGAGCGCCTCTACGGTGTCACGCCGGACGCGTTCGTGGCCGCCCGGGCGGATGCGGTCAAGGAGCTTCGCAGCCAGGGCCGCCGCGACGCCGCCGCTGCGGTCGGCCGCCTGCGCAAGCCGACGGTGGCGGCGTGGGTGGTGAACAGGGTGGCGCGGGACGAGCCGGACCTCGTGCGTGAGCTGCTCGCCGCCGGGGCGCGGCTCGGCGATGTCCAGCGGTCGGCCGGCTCGCCGCAGGACCTGCGCGCGGCCATCGTCGCCGAAGCGGCTGCGGTGGACGCGCTCGTGCGGGCGGCGGCCGCGCTCGCCGGATCCGGTGGGGCGGCCGAGACGACCCTCGCGCGCGTCCGCGAGACCTTCCATGCCGCGGCGCTCGACCCGGAGCTCGGCGAGGATGTGCGCCGGGGCGTGGTCGCCCACGAGCAGCAGGCGGTCGGCTTCCCGGCCGGTCTGGCCGTGCCGGCGCAGCGCGCCCGGCCTGCGGCCCGCCGCCCGCGTGGCAAACAGAAGGCCACCCGGCCGCAGGTGGTCGACGCCGTGGCTGCAAAGCGGCGCGAGCGGGCCGCGGCGGCAGCCGAGCGGGCCGGCGCGCAGCTGGCGACGGCGCAGGCCGCCCTCGGCGAGGCCGAGTCCGGCTTGCGAAACGCCGAGCGCGCGGCCGAGCGCGCGCGCAAGGCCGTCGACGCCGCCAGCGCCGCACACGAGGATGCCGGCCGGCGAGCGGCCGAGGCGAGCGAGCATCTGCGCGAGCTGGAGGGCCGGGGCTGATGGTCGTCCACCTCGTCGACGGGACGTACGAGCTCTTCCGCCAGTTCTACGGCCGCCGCCGCGGCGGCCGCGGCGATCGCAGCATGGGCGCGGTGATCGGCGTCCTGCACAGCGTGCTGCAGATGATCGAGACGGGCGGTGGCATCGTCGGCGTCGCCACCGACCACGTGATCGAGTCGTTCCGAAACGACCTGTGGGCCGGGTACAAGACCGGTGCGGGCGTCGATCCCGCGCTGCGGGCCCAGTTCGGGCCGCTCGAGGAGGCGCTCACCGCGATGGGCGTCACGGTCTGGCCGATGGTCGCGCTCGAGGCCGACGACGCGCTCGCCGCGGCCGCGCGCATCGCGGATGGACAGGACGACGTCGAGCGGGTGTGCATCTGGACCCCCGACAAGGACCTCGCCCAGTCCGTGGTCGGAACACGGGTCGTCCAGGTCGACCGCCGCAACGACACGATCCGCGACGCCGAGGGCGTGCGCGAGAAGTTCGGGGTCGACCCGGTGCGGATCCCCGACCTGCTCGCGCTCGTCGGCGACAGCGCCGACGGCTATCCGGGCATCCCCGGCATCGGCAAGGTCACCGCGGCGCGGCTCGTGAACCAGCACGGGCCGATCGAGGAGTTTCCGGCTGAGGTGCTCGGCGAGAGCCGCGCGCTGGCGCTGCTCTTCAAGGACCTGGCGACGCTCCGGGCGGGCGAGGAGCTGTTCGCCTCGGCCGCCGAGCTGCGCTACGCCGGGCCGACGCCCGCCTTCGCGGCGGTCGCCGAACGGCTCGGGGACGACCGCCTGCTGCCGCGTGCGCTCGCGGCCGCGCCCGATTCCGTGTAGTCCGCCTCGCCGTGTGCGAACATATGTTCGTGGACGAGGCCACGATCCTCCACGCCGATCTGGACGCGTTCTACGCGTCGGTCGAGCAGCGCGACGACCCCCGGCTGCGCGGCCGTCCGGTCATCGTCGGCGCCGGGGTGGTGCTCGCCGCGAGCTACGAGGCCAAGGCGCGCGGCATCCGCACCGCCATGGGGGGTGGCCTCGCGCGCCGGCTGTGTCCCGACGCGATCGTCGTCCCGCCCCGGTTCGCCGCCTACGCCGAGGCCAGCCGCGACGTCTATCGCGTCTTCGACGACACGGCCCCGATCGTCGAGGGCCTCTCGATCGACGAGGCCTTCCTCGACGTGCGCGGCATGGGCCGGATCGCGGGCTCTCCCGTCGACATCGCCACCCGGCTGCGCCGGGTCGTGCACGAGCGGGTCGGTCTGCCGATCACCGTCGGCATCGCCCGCACGAAGTTCCTGGCCAAGGTGGCGAGCGGCGTCGCCAAGCCCGACGGCCTGCTGGTGGTGCCGCCCGACGGCGAGCTGCGCTTCCTGCACCCGCTGCCGGTCGAGCGGCTGTGGGGCGTCGGCCGCGTCACCGCCACGAAGCTGCACGGCCGCGGCATCTTCACCGTCGGCGAGGTGGCGCGGCTCGACGAGGCGGCGCTCGTGGCCATGCTCGGCCGCGGCTCGGGCCGGCACCTGCACGCGCTCGCCCACAACCGCGACCCGCGCCCGGTGCAGGTGCGACGGCGGCGCGGCTCGATCGGCTCGCAGCGCGCGCTCGGCCGCCGGCGGCGCTCGGCCGCCGAGATCGACGCGTCGGTCGTCGCGCTCGTCGATCGCGTCACGCGGCGCATGCGGGCGGCCCATCGCGTGGGCCGCACGGTCACGCTGCGGCTGCGCTTCGCCGACTTCTCGCGCGCCACCCGCTCGCACACCCTCGCCCACGCCACCGCCGAGACCGAGCTCGTGCTCGTCGCTGCGCGCGAGCTCCTCACCGCGGCGACGCCGATGATCGAGCGTCAGGGGCTGACGCTCGTGGGCGTGGCCGTCTCGAACCTCGGCGACGACCGCGCGATCCAGCTCACGCTCCCGTTCGACCGCCACAGCGGCGGCGCGCTCGATGCCGCCCTGGACGAGGTGCGGGCGCGGTTCGGGTCGGGCGCCGTCACCAGGGCCGTGCTGCTCGGGCGCGACACGGGACTCGAGGTGCCGCTTCTGCCCGACTGAGCCGGACGCCGGCGGCGATGAGGGCATTGCCCAGGCGGACGCGGGCCGAGGCGGTGCCGCCCCACGTGCCCTCGGCGTCGCGGCGCAGGCGCTCGAAACGGTCGGCCGCGATGACTCGTCTGCTCTCGTTGTCGATCGGCTGCATGTGCTCACCTCTCTTGATCTCGAATATCTTGAGATCGAGAATGTAGCACTCATGCTTCTTGACGTCAAGGAACCTTTCTGGCATCCTACGGAACATGACGACGCACGCTGATCAGCGCGACCACGTCGACCGCTTTCTGGACGCGATCCACCTTGTGCTGCCCGAGCTCGATCTCGACGTCGAGGGAATCGTCGACCGCATCGGGGGGATCGCTCGGCGGATCAACCGGGCGATGGACGAGACGCTGGCCGAGTTCGGCCTCGACACCGCCGAGCACCGGGTGCTGTCGATCCTGGCCCAGGGGGGGCCGCCGCACCAGAGCACCCCCGGCCGGCTGGCGAAGCGGATGGAGCTCTCGAGCGGCGCGATGACAAATCGGATCGACCGGCTCGAGGCCGCCGGCCTCGTCACGCGCAAGCCCGATCCCGGCGATCGCCGCGGGGTGCTGGTCGAGCTGAGCGACCACGGCCGCGAGACCTATCGCTCTGCCGTCGGCGCGCAGGCCCAGAAGGAGCAGCTGATGGCCGCCGCGCTCACGGACGAGCAGAAGTCGCAGCTGAACGGGCTGCTGCGCCTGGTGATGCTCGAGCTCGAGCGGCGCGAGCACGGCGGCGCGCCCGCGCCATCGGCCGCCGACGAGTGACAGTCGCCGTTTGACGGGCGTCCCCCCGCCGGTCTAGGCTCCGACCCAAGCATTCGCGGCACGGCGCCGCGTGTGGAGGCGAAGAGGCCTCAGGACTCTCTCGGGAGTCCTGGGGCCTCTTTCGCATTTAACGATCGGGGCGGTCGCGGCTGCCCCGGGAAGGGAGACACCATGCTCTACCCGCACTGGCTCGCCCCGGGCGACAACGCGTGGCAGCTCACGGCCGCGACGCTCGTCGGCCTGATGAGCGTGCCCGGCCTGGTCGTCCTCTACGGCGGCGTGATGCAGAAGCGCTGGTCGGTGAACAGCATGATGCTGGCGTTCATCGCCTTCGCGCTCGTGCTCGTGATGTGGGTGTCCTACGGCTTCGAGATGGGCTTCGGCAGCCCGCTGCGGTTGGCGGGCGGCAGCCACGGCTTCTTCTCGAACTTCGTCGGCCGGCCGGGCGCGGTCCTCGACCACGCCGCCGAGCAGGGCCAGGCGAAGATCCCCGCGCTCGGGGCGGCCGGCGTGCTCGACTTCCCCCAATCCTCGCTCGTCTACTTCCAGTTCGTGTTCGCGGCTATCACCCCCATCCTGATGCTCGGATCGGTCCTCGGACGCGTCCGGCTCAAGGCGTGGATCCCGTTCGTGCTTCTCTGGGCGAGCTTCATCTACACCGTGAACGCCTTCCTGATCTGGGGTGGAGGCTGGTTCGCCCAGCATGGCGCGGTGGACTTCAGCGGCGGCTACGTGATCCACCTGGCGGCGGGCGCCTCCGGGTTCGTCGCGGCCTGGGTGATCGGCCCGCGCCTGGCCCGCGACCGCGAGGTGGACGCCCCGAACAACCTGGCGATGGTGGCGCTCGGAGCCGGACTTCTGTGGCTCGGCTGGAATGGGTTCAACGGCGGCGACCCGTACAACGCGGGCCTGGACGCGTCCTCGGCCGTGCTGAACACGAACCTCTGTACCGCCGTTGCCTTCCTCGTCTGGGTGGGCTGCGACTACGCGACGAACCGCAAGCCGTCGCTGATCGGCAGTGTGAATGGCATGATCGTCGGGCTCGTCGCGATCACCCCGGCCGCCGGCTTCGTGAACGGTTACGGCGCGATCATGATCGGCGTCATCGCATCGGTGCTCGTCTACGCGGCGTACAACTACCTCGCGCTCGTGCCGCCGTTCAACCGCGTCGATGACACCCTGGGCGTCGTCTACACCCACGGCTTCGCCGGCCTCGCGGGCGGCCTCCTCACCGGCGTCTTCGCGGACTCCGCGATGCAGGTGGTGCCCGGGTTCTCGGTGACGGGAGGCATGCACCTGCTCAAGTGGCAGGCGCTGACCGGTCTGTGGGTGATCGGGTTCTCGGCGATCGGGACGTTCATCCTCCTGAAGCTCGTCGGACTGTTCGTCCCTCTGCGGATGACGGACGAGGAAATGGAGGTCGGTGACATCGCGGTACATGGTCACGAGGTATATCCGTCCGACATCCCGTCGCTGGGGGCGCCCGGCGGGCTGCCGGCGCCTGCGCCGTCAGGAACTCCCGCCGGGGTGCATGCCACATGACGGTGATCGGCTAGTAGGAGGCGCCGGTGCCAGCCGAGGCGACGCGTCTGCGGCATCCGGTCGGCGCGCGCGACGGGCGCGTGCTGATCGCGCTCGGGTGCGCGTGCGCGGTCGCCCTCGCGGGGGCGACCGCTCTTCGGCCGGGGGCGCCGGCTCCGGCGCAGCCCGCCCGTGGATGCGTGGGTGCGAGCGTCGCCGGCGTCCTCGGCGGCGGCACGGCCCGCGGGTGCGGACCGGCTGCGGCAAGCCTGTGCCGTGAGTACGCCGCGCTTTCACCGGCGCTCTCCGTCCAGTGCGACGCGCTCGTCGCACGGCGAGTCAGGGCTGCGGCGCTCCGTGCAGATAGCTCACCTGCATCGGCTGCGCCGGCGGATCGGCAAGGGCGATCCGTGAGCTGACACCCAGGTCGGCCGCGACGTGCACGAGCTCGCCCGGGTCGAGCAGCCGCCAGCCGGGGTGCTCGTCGAGCGGCTCGCTCGCGACGACCACGCTCGGGTACCCGGCCAGCGGCTCGGAGTGGACGCGCAGCGTCGCGCTCGTCTGGTGCAGCGGCCGCCCGCCGTGCACGCCGCCCGCGGCGCGCTCGAGCACGTAAAGGCGGTGCGTCTCGGGGTAGCGCAGCGCCCACAGCTCGGCCGCCGTGATCAGGATCAGGTTCAGCGAGTACACCGGCAGGTGTGCGGCGATCCAGCCCGTGGCCGCGGCGATCCCGGCGCCGACGTCGCCGCCGGCGGCGTCGATCCGCTGCGCGATCAGCGCGAACATGCGCTCCGAGTCAGTGTCGCCCTGCACGACGCCCATTCCGTCGCCAAGCTCGGCCTCGAGCCGCGGAAGATCGCCCAGGGCGCCGTTGTGGGCCATTATGCGGTTGCCGATCGCAAACGGGTGCGTGTTGACCCGCGTCAGCCCCCCGGTCGAGGCCAGCCGCACGTGCGTGATGAACGTCTGCGAGATGACGTGACGCGCCTCGCGGGCGAACGCGCGGTCGTTGAACGCGGCCAGCGGCTGCTTGTCGATCACGGGCGCGCCGGCGGCGTCGAAGTACCCGAGGCCGGTGCCGTCCGGGTTCCGGTGGCTCTGGGCGAGGATGCTGTCGGGGGCGTCGAGCAGCCAGAAGCCGGCGTCGACGCGGTTGGGGGCGGCGCTCAGGCCGAAGAGCCGGCACATCAGTGGTGGAATGACGAGTCGGACGCGTCGTGCATGGGCACGGGCTGCTTGCGCAGCCGCGTCAGCTGCCGGCTCAGGTCGTCGAGGAGCAGGTCGGCGAGGTCGTGCGTGAACCCGCGCCGAACGACGATCCGAAGCGCCGCCAGGTCGGTGCGGTTGGCGGGGAACGTGTAGGCCGGCACCTGCCAGCCGCGCTCGCGCAGCGCGCTCGAGACGTCGAACGCCGTGAAGTTGCCCGCGTCGTCCTTGACCCTGAACGCGAACACGGGCAGCTCGTCGCCGCGAGTGAGGAGCTCGAACGGCCCGAGCCCGGCGATGGCGCCCGAGAGCCGGGTGGCGACGTCGCGCGCGTAGCCCTGGACGGCGCGGTAGCCGTCGAACCCCAGGCGCAGGAAGTTGTAGTACTGGGCCACGACCTGGGCCCCCGGGCGCGAGAAGTTGAGGGCGAAGGTGGGCATGTTGTCGCCCAGGTAGTTGACCCAGAAGATCAGGTCCTCCGGAAGGGCGTCGGCGTCGCGCCAGACGATCCACCCGACTCCGGGATAGACGAGGCCGTACTTGTGTCCCGAGGCGTTGATCGAGGCGACGCGCGGCAGGCGGAAGTCCCAGACGAGCTCGGGATCGATGAACGGCGCCACGAAGCCGCCCGACGCGCCGTCGACGTGCACGGGGATGTCGAGGCCGGTGCGCGCCTGCAGGTCGTCGAGGGCGGCGCAGATCGCCTCGACCGGCTCGTAGGAGCCGTCGAACGTCGAGCCCAGGATGGCCACGACGCCGATGGTGTTCTCGTCGCAGAGCTTCACCGCCTCCTCGGCCGAGAGCACGAAGCGGTCGCCCTCCATCGGCACCATCCGCGGCTCGACGTCCCAGTAGTTCGCGAACTTCTCCCAGCAGATCTGGACGTTGATCCCCATCACGATGTTGGGCCGGTCGGCGGGCTTGCCGGCCGCAGAGCGCAGCTTCTGCCAGCGGCGCTTGAGCGCCAGCCCTCCCAGCATCGCCGCCTCGCTCGATCCGGTGGTCGAGCAGCCGGTGGCCTGGGCGATGTCCGGCGCGTGCCAGAGCCGCGCGAGGATGTTCACGCAGCGCATCTCGAGCTCGGCCGTCTGCGGGTACTCGTCCTTGTCGATCATGTTCTTGTCGAGGCACTCCGCCATCAGCCGCGTCGCCTGGGGCTCCATCCAGGTGGTCACGAACGTGGCCAGGTTGAGCCGCGCATTCCCATCGAGCATCAGCTCGTCGGCGATCGCCTGGTAGGCGACGTCGGGAGCGAGCTGGGCCTCGGGCAGGGAGTGGCGGGGGACGGGCCCGCCGTCGAGCGTCAGGAGCGGGGGCGGAGCGTGCCGGTGCGTTCGCGGCGCGGGCCCCTTGGGGTGCTTGAGCGGCATGACCAGGCCTCCTTCGGAGAGGCGGCCATCGTAGGGCACGCCGGTTGGCGCCGCCTCAGGCGGCCCGCGCCTGCACTACGACGCCGGGTGCGGGGCGGTGTAGTAGCACTTGCAGTAGCCCCACAGGTTGGGATCGAAGCCCGTCCATGCGTCGGAGTGCGCGGTCAGCTGGTCGGTGTCGACGAGCTGGATGTAGGGCCGCTTCTGCGCCAGGTAGGCCTCCATCTTCCACACGAGCGCCTGGCGCTGCTTGACGTCGACCAGTCTGCTCTGCTGGGCGTACCAGCGGTCGTACGTGGGGTCGTCGAAGCCGGTGTCGCTGTTGTCGTCCCACTGCGCGCGGGTGACGACCGAGAGGTTGAAGTTCGGGTCGATGTAGGGGTGCCAGTACCACGTGTACATGTCGGCCGAGAGGTACTTCGCGTTCGGCGCGACGATCATCGTGTAGGCCTGCGTGCCGTCGCCGCCGGACACCTCGTTCAGCTTCACGCCGATCTTCGCGTAGGCGGCGGCGAGCACCTGGAACTGGCGATCGCCGTTGAAGTCGAGGTCGTCGGGGACGATCACGTTGTAGCTCATCTGATGGGCCGGCTGAGCGTAGGCGCCCGTCGTCGCGGGGACGACGCGCACGCCGCCCTGACCGCGGGTGTAGCCGAGCGAATCGAGGATCTCGCCCGCCTTCTGCGGGTCGTAGGGCAGCGGCTTGACCGCCGGGTTGAGCCAGCCCGAGGGCCCCGACCATTTCGACATGATGTTCGCCCACGGCTTCGCGTAGCCGCGAAACACGACGTTGATGATCTGCTGCCGTGGCGTGGCGTACTCGAGCGCCTCCTTCACCGTCGGGTTCAGGAGCTCGCGGTTCTTCGTCTTCTTCGGGTTGGAGTTGAAGCCGAGGTTCGTGACCTCGTCGCCCGGCTGGACGCTCAGCGAGATGCCCTTCTGGTGGGCGAGGTCGCTGCCGGCCGTGTAGGGGACGGCGTCGACGAAGTCGAGGTTGCCGGCGGTGAGGTCGGCGACCATCGACGTGGAGTTGGTGTAGTAGGTCAGGGTGACGGCCTTTGCGTACGACTTCGGCCCGTAGAAGTAGGGGTTGGGCGTGAAGACGGTCGTGCCCTTCTCCTGGTACTGCTTGATCGTGTAGGGGCCGCCCGACACCATGGGCAGGTGCTGCTCGGGCCGGTAGGCCTTCAGGCCGTTGCCGTTCTTCCCGAGCTGCTTGTCCCAGATGTGCTTGGGCAGGATGAAGAACTGCTCGAGGTTCGAGAGCCCCGCCGCCTCCGGCTGGGAGTAGTTGATGACGAGCGTGTCCGGGTTCGGCGCCGAGGCCGACTTCACCCCGGCGAGCACGCTGGCCAGGTACGACGTCGCGCCGTTTCGGTACTTCAGGGTCGTCTCGATCGTCCACACCGCGTCGGCGGCCGTCAGCGGCACGCCGTCCGACCACTTGCCGCCGCCGCGCAGGTGGAACGTCCAGGTGAGGCCGTCGGGCGTGTGCGTCCAGCTCTTGGCCCAGTCGCCGACGAGCTTGAGCCCGGGCCCGTACTGGACGATCTGGGGGAACACCATGCCGTAGGCCGTGTCGTCCTGCGTCTCGATCCCGACGAGCGGGTTCAGGGTGTCGATGTAGTACGTCGTGCCGACGCGGAGGATCTTGCCCGCGCTTTGGCCCGCCGAGCCGCCTCCGCCGCCGCACCCGGCGGCGACCAGGGCGAGCGTCCCGGCGAGGAGGGCGAGGCGGAGCATTTTTGAGGCACGACTCAAGGGCGCAGCGGCACCTATACCACGGGCCGCGACGGGTCGTCAAGGCGGTCTCCAGATGTTCACTGGAACGACGATCCCGGCTCTCCGGTGCTTGACCGCCGCCATGGGGCGGTGCTTCAATCCGGTCGATTCCTGTGTCGGCGATCAGAAAGCCAGGGGTGCGCCAGAAGGGCGCCGCGATGCGCGAGGCGATCCTGCGCGCCGCCTGCCGGGCGATCGCCGAGCGTGGCGTCGACCGGGTGCGGATGCGTGACATCGCCGAGGCGGCCGGAGTGTCGCCGACGCTCCCGCACTACTACTTCAAGACGCGGCCGGAGCTTCTGCGGCAGGCGTTCGAGCACGCCGAGGAGGGCATGGTGCGGCTCGAGCAGCAGGTCGCGGGCGACGGCGCCCCGCGTGAGCGGCTCGAGCGGCTGCTGCTCGTCTACTTCGACGCCGACCCGCAGGTGTACGAGATCTGGATGCTCGCGCGCGAGATGACCACCCACGCGATCCGCGAGCCGGCGCTGCGCGATTCGCACGAGGATGTCTACAGCTCGTGGACGGCGGCGATCGCCGAGGTGATCCGCGAGGGTCAGCGCGCGGGCGGGTTCCCGGCCGGGGTCGACGCCGACCAGGCCGCGTGGCGGCTGACGGCGCTCGTCGAGGGTCTCGGCACATGGCTGCTCACGGGCATGGCCACCCGTCGCCAGTGCCGCCGGCTCGTGGGCGACGCCGTCGTCCGCGAGCTGGGCGGATAGCGGCCGCCGCGCTTCGGGGGCGGCCAACCGGCCAATTGGCATTCGCAGTGGATGTCAATTGCGTGGGACGCGGCCGCCCATCCCCGCCGTAGTCCCCTTGATGTTCCTGATCACCGCTCCGCCGCCCTCGCCACCGGCCGCGATGCGTCCGCCCGCCGTCAGCGTCAGGCTTGGGCGCGGCCACCGCTCGGCGGTGCGGCGCCTGCGCGAGCCGGCGGGCGCGATCAGGCTCTACCGGCTCTCTCTCCCGGCCGGCGCCCGGGTGCGGGCGACGGTGCAGCTGCGGCCGGATGTGACCGGGCCGCTCGAGATCCGCTCGGTGCCGTTCGCGCCGTCCAGCGCGTGCGTGCCGCGCCGCATGCGCACCGTCTGCACGGTCGGAGAGGAGGCCTGCCCGATGCCGGCCGGCGTCTGGCGGGTGCGGAT
>DASXZF010000002.1:0-11289 GCA_036502065.1 Gaiellales bacterium | reverse complement strand
GGTGGCCGTCTCGGCGGCGGGCGCGGCGCTCTACAAGCGCGCCCAGCATCTGGCCGAGACCGAGCAGCGGCCGATCGGCGAGGTGCTGCGCGACCTGCCCGGCAGGATCTCGTCCGACCTGCGCACGCTCCCCGACGATCTGAAGACGGCCGCGCAGGAGGGCCGCGAGGCGGCGGGACGTAAGTCGGCGGACGTCGAGGACGACTACCGCCACGCCACGCAGACCTGAATAACACGGGCCAGGCCCGTTCTATTCACCGGCGTCAGTCGGTGAGGCGGGCGATCAGCTCGTGGCGGTCGATCAGCCGCTTGGGCTCGCCGCCGGGGGCCAGCTCGAAGCCGGCGCCGCGCGGGTAGAGCACCTTGTCGCCCGGGGCGACGCCGTGCACCTCGTCGCCGATCGCCACGACCACGCCCGAGCGGCACGCCGCCTCGGCGCTCGCGGGGATGATCAGCCCCGCGTTGGTCTCGGTCTCGTCGTCGACCGGCTCGATGAGCACGAAGTGATCCAGCGGCTCGATCCCGCCGTGGCCGCCGGGCCGCGCGTGCTCGAACCGCTCCAGGGTGTCGTCGCCGTGCATGGGCGAAGGATACCCCCCGGTAGAATGGCGCCGCAGTGCGCTCCCACGAGATCCGCCGCCGCTTCGTCGACCACTTCACCGCCACCGGGCACGTGCAGCTCCCGAGCGGGTCGCTGGTGCCGCCGGCGTGGGACAAGAGCGTCCTCATCACCACGGCCGGGATGCAGCCGCTCAAGCGCTACTTCCTGGGCCAGGACGAGCCGCCGGCCAAGCGTCTCGTCACCGTGCAGAAGTGCTTCCGGACGGTCGACATCGACGAGGTCGGCCGCACCGCACACCACCTCACGTTCTTCGAGATGCTCGGCAACTTCTCGATCGGCGACTACTTCAAGCGCTTCGCCGTCGAGCAGGCGTGGCAGCTCGTCACCTCCCCCGAAGGGTTCGGGTTCGATCCCGACCGCCTGTGGGCGACCGTCTACCGCGGCGACGACAAGGTGCCCGTCGACGACGAGGCGATCGAGCTCTGGCTCGAGGTCGGTGTGCCGCCCGAGCGGATCCTGCGGCTCGGCAGCGACAACTTCTGGCAGGCCGGCCCGGTCGGGCCGTGCGGGCCCTGCTCGGAGCTGCACTACGACCGCGGCCCCGAGTTCGCCTGCGGCCGGCCCGACTGCGGCCCCGACTGCGACTGCGACCGGTTCATCGAGTTCTGGAACCTCGTGTTCATGCAGTACAACATGCTCGACGACGGGTCCCTCGAGCCACTCCCCACGCCGAGCATCGATACCGGCGCCGGGGTCGAGCGCGTGACGATGCTCGCCCAGGGCGTCGACAGCGTGTATCTGACCGACGCGTTCGGCGACCTGATCTCGGAGATCGAGGGCTGGAGCGGCGCCCGGTACGGCCGCACACCCGAGGAGACCAAGGCGCTCAAGGTGCTCGCCGACCACGGCCGGGCGATGACGTTCCTGGCCACCGACGGCATCGAGCCCTCGAACGAGGGCCGCGGCTACGTGCTGCGCCGCGTCATCCGCCGCGCCGTCCAGCACGGCCGCCGCATCGGCCTCGAGGGCGAGATCGTCGGCAGGCTGCACGAGCGCGTCGTCGAGCTGCTCGGCGAGGCCCACCCCGAGCTGCGCGAGCGCCGCGAGCACGTGGCCGCCGAGCTCGCCGCCGAGGAGGAGCGCTTCTCGCGCACGCTCGAGACCGGCGGGCGCATGCTCGACGACGTCCTCCGCGGTACCTCTGCCCAGATCGGGGCCGAGGACGCATTCCGGCTGCACGACACCTACGGCTTCCCGATCGAGCTCACCGTCGAGATCGCCACCGAGCATGGGAAGACCGTCGACGAGGCCGGCTTCGCGGTGTTGATGGACGAGCAGCGCGACCGCGCCCGGGCGGCCGTCGGCGGCCGGGTGGACACGTCCGATCTGCGCACCGACTTCACGTCGGACTTCGTCGGCTACGAGCGGCTCGACGTGACGACGCAGGTCGGCGCGACGCTCGAGCGCGACGACGGCACGGTGCTCGTGAAGCTGCGCGAATCGCCCTTCTACGCTCGCGGCGGCGGCCAGGTGGCAGACCACGGCTGGGTCGAGACCGACGATGCCCGCGCCGTGGTCGAGGATGTCGTGCGGGTCGATGCCGACCAGGTCGTGGTCGCCCGGCTCGAGCACGGCGTGCTGCACCCCGGTGAGCGCGTGCGCGCCCACGTCGACACCGAGGCGCGCCGGCCGACGATGGCCAACCACACGGCCACCCACCTGCTGCACGCCGCGCTGCGCGAGGTGCTGGGCGAGCACGTGAGCCAGGCCGGCTCCTACGTCGGCCCCGACAAGCTGCGCTTCGACTTCCGCCACGGCGCCCCGATGACGGCCGCCGAGGTGTCTCGGGTCGAGGCGATCGTGAACGGGCACATCGTCGCCAACCACCCCCTGCACATCTTCGTCACCACGCAGGCCGCCGCCCGCGAGCTGGGGGCGATGATGCTCTTCGGCGAGAAGTACGGCGAGCACGTGCGGGTGGTCGAGATCCCCGACGTGTCGCGCGAGCTGTGCGGCGGCACGCACGTGCGCTCGACCGCCGAGATCGGCGCGCTCGTGATCACGCGCGAGACGAGCTCGTCGCAGGGCATCCGCCGGATCGAGGCGCTGACGTCGGCGGCCGCCCTGGAGCACCTGCGCCACGAGGCCGGCGAGACGGCGCAGCTGCGCATGCGCGTCGGCGAGCTCGAGGCCGAGCTGCGACGCGCCGCCAAGGCCGCTCCGGCTGCGACGGCGAACGGCGGCGACGCAGGGGTGATCGAGCGCGCGTCCGAGGAGTCGGGCGTGTGGATCGTCGCCGACGTGATCGACGGCGCCGACGCCGACGAGCTCCTCAAGCTGTCCGACCGCGTGCGGGCCAAGCTCTCGCCGGCGGCGGCCATCCTGGGTGGGAACGCGGGCGGCAAGGCCCATCTCGTCGCCAGCTTCGATCCGGCCGCGCAGGCGCGCGGGCTCTCGGCGGTCGACGTGATCCGCGAGGTCGCGCCCATCGTCTCCGGGGGCGGGGGCGGGCGCCCGGCGCTCGCCCGTGCGGGCGGGTCGGACGCCTCGCAGATCGGCGCGGCCGTGCAGGCGGCGGCCGACCTGATCCGTGTCCAGCTGCAGGAAACGGCCGGATGAAGGTGCTCGCCGTCGACTACGGTCGCGCCCGCACCGGGATCGCCGTCAGCGACGAGACAGGAGTGCTGGCCCGCCCCGTCACGGTGGTGGAGCGGGTACGGTCAGAGGCAGGGATGGGCAAAATGCTCGAGCAGATCGCGGAGCTCGACCCCGAGCGGATCATCGTCGGGCTGCCGTTGACCCTGAGAGGGGAGCACGGCAGCCAGGCGGCCGAGACGCTCGAGTTCATCGACGAGCTGGAGGCTCGATGCCCGATTCCGATCGAGACGTACGACGAACGGTTCACGACGGCGATGGCCATCCGGACCCGGAAGGGCGACCGCAGCGCGGACGACGCGGTGGCGGCCGCCCACCTGCTGGAGGGCTATCTGCGCAGGCTGTCCGGCTAGCCGTCCTCGTCCTCCTGATCGCAGCCGCCGCCGGGTGCGGCTCGGGCTCGTCGTCGGCGCCTGCCGCCGACCCGCACGGGCCTCAGATCGCTCTCGCGATCCCGACGGGCGACGATGCCGCCGCGATCGCCGAGGCGCTGCAGGACCGGGGGATCATCAGCGACTCCGGCCGCTTCGGCCGCTATGTGAAGGCGCAGTCGGCGGGGTCGGACTTCAAGGCCGGCACCTACACATTCCAGGCGGGCACCGGATATGACGCGATCATCGCCCGTCTGAACGCCGGGCCGACCGCCGGGTATGCGAGGCTCGTCATCCCGGAAGGATTCCGGCTCACGCAGATCGAGGGGCTGCTGCGACACGTGGGGATCAACCCGAGGGCGTACGCCGCCGCCGTCCGCGCGGCCGTGCCGCCGCCGGGCTTCGGCCACCACCTGAACATGGAAGGGTTCATGTTCCCGGCCACCTACGAGATCCGCCCGCACGAGGCGGCTTCGACGCTGGTCTCGCAGCAGCTGACCGCGTTTCGCGACGCCTTCTCGCAGGTGAACATGAGCTACGCCCGCACGAAGAACCTGACCCCCTACGACGTCCTGCGAATCGCCTCGATGATCGAGCGCGAGGCGAGGGTGCCCGGTGACCGCGCCAAGGTGTCCGCGGTGATCTACAACCGCCTGCGGCTGGGCATGCCGCTCGCGATCGACGCCACGATCCTCTACCACCTCGGCTCCTGGACCGCGCCCATCCACGAGTCCGACCTGAGTGACCCAGAGCCGTACAACGGCCGCATCCACAAGGGCCTGCCGCCGACGCCGATCTGCAACCCGGGCCTGGCGTCGATCGAGGCGGCCGCCCACCCCGATCAGGTGGACTACATCTACTACGTCGCCCTCCCGGGCCAGGCGGCGCAGTACTTCACGTCGAGCTACCAGGACTTCCTGGCGCACGGCGGATGAGGGCGGCCGTGATCGGCCACCCGGTGGCGCACTCGCGCTCGCCGGCGATGCACACCGCCGCCTACCGGTCGCTCGGGATGGACTGGGAGTACACGGCGATCGACGTCGCCCCGGACGGCCTGGGCGAGTTCGTCGCCGGCCTCGCGGCGGCCGGGTTCGCGGGCGTGAACGTCACGATCCCGCACAAGCAGGCGGTGCTTCCCCTGTGCCACGAGCTCTCCGACGAGGCCCGCGGGTCGGGCTCGGTGAACACGGTGCTCGTGCGCCCGGGCGCTCTGCGCGGCGAGACCACCGACGGCGACGGCCTGCTGTGGGCGCTCGGCGATGTCGCGCCGGCCGACGCGCTCGTGCTCGGCGCCGGCGGCGCGGCCAGGGCGGCCGTCTCGGCGCTCGTGGCGGCCGGATGGCGGGTGGCGGTGAGCGCCCGCCGGCCGGAGGCGGCCGCCGCGCTCGGCGTCGAGGGGCGCCCGTGGCCGCCGCGCGAGGCCGCCGCGCTCGTCGTGAATGCGACGCCGATCGGCCAGCGAGAAGCGGGGACAGTCCCCATCACCATCGAGCTGCTCGGCCCCGGGATGGTGGTGTGCGACCTCGCCTATCGCGGCGACGGCAGGCCCACGGCCCTCATCGAGGCGGCGCCGGCGCGCGGGGCGCGGGCGGTCGACGGTCTCGACGTCCTGGTGGGCCAGGGCATCGCGGCCTTCGAGCTCCTGACCGGCGTGCCCGCGCCGGTCGAGGTCATGCGGGCTGCCGCGAGGGGAGAAACGGCGCAGGATCGGTGAAGGGATCGCGCCCGAGCACGAGATCGGCCGCGAGCCGGGACGAGCCCGCGCCGGTGAGGATGCCCTCGCTGCCGTGGCCGGCGCAGACCACGGTGCGCGCGTCCAGCCGCCCGATGTAGGGCAGGCCGTCCTCCGAGAACGGCCGCAGGCCCGTCCAGGTCGCGATCACCTCGCGCCCGCGCAGGCCGGGGATGAGATCGCACGCACGAGCCGCGTTCTCGCGCAGCGCGACGGCGCTCTCGGGCCCCTCGTGCAGGGCGGCCGAGCGCGACGCGCCCACGAGCACCGAGCCGTCGGCGTTCTGGTGGATGCCGAGCGCGTGGGAGGCATCGGCGCCCGCCCGGGCCAGGTCGCCCGCGGCGAGCCGCTCGAGCGAGACCGGCCGGCCGGGGGCTGGATCGGGCGTCGGCTCGTAGGCGGCCTCGTGGATCGCATGGCGCAGGATCGGCGGGCCGGGCTGGAGCAGCGCCAGCCAGCCGCGCACCGGCCTGACCGGCACCTCGGCGCCGGCCATGTACGCCAGGCGGCGCGACCACGCCCCGGCTGCGATCAGCACCTGATCGGCCGCGATCGGGCCGGCATCCGTGACGACGCCCGTCGCGCCGATCCGCTTCACGTCGATGCCCGTGCGGACGTCGGCGCCCGCCGCCCGCGCCGCCGCGGCCGCACAGGCGGCGAGCGCCGCCGGATCGGTGCGCCGGCCTTCAGCGATCAGCACGCCGCCGGCCATCCCGGCGCGCAGCGCCGGCTCGGCCGCAGTGACGCCGGCCGGGTCGAGCCGCTCGCCGGCGACGGGAACGTGGGCGAGGCTTGCGAGCTGGGCTTCGCTCGTGGCCAGCATCAGCGTCCCGATCGGCTCGTGGTCGAAGCAGAACTCGCCGCCCAGATCGCGCGCCAGGCGTGTGTACGCCGCGACGCTCTCCTGCCAGAGCGGGACGAGCTCGGCGTGGTCGGGCGGGAGCACGAGACCCTGGCTGCGGCCGGTCGCGCCCGAGGCGAGCGCGCCCCGCTCGAGCAGGGTCACGTCGGCGCCGGCCTCGGCGAGGTACCAGGCGGCCGTGGTGCCGACCACGCCGCCGCCGATCACGATCACGTCGGGCACGCGAGCGGGAGCCTACAGTCCGGCCCGGTTCACGCCGATAAAGGGCGTCATGGAGACCGTCCTTCCCCTGGCCGGCGCCGGCTTCGCGCTCGGCTGGCCGATCGAGTGGCTGATCCAGCGCTTCCCGAGCGGCGAGGGCACCGCGCCCTCGAGCCGCCGCCGCTGGATCGTCGCCGCGATGACCGCGCTTCTCTTCGCCGCCGTCACGGTGCGCATCGGCTTCCATCCGCGCCTGGCGCCCGCCCTGCTTCTGACCGCGCTGATCGTGCCGGCGTCGGTGATCGATCTGCGCCACCGCATCATCCCCAACGCGATCAACCTGCCCGGCGCCGTGCTCGTCTACCTGACGGCCGTCATCGCGCAGCCCCACCGCTGGGCCGAGCTCCTGATCGGCGGCGTGGCCGCCGCGGCCTTCCTCGGCGTCGCCTGGCTGATCTACCCCGCAGGGATGGGGCTGGGCGACGTGAAGATGACACTGATGATCGGGCTCGCACTCGGAAAGTTCGCCGGCGTCGCCCTCTTCGCCGCGTTTGCGATCTCGCTCGTGCCGTCGATCGCCGTGCTCCTCCTGAAGGGGCCGCGCGGTCGCAAGGTCTCGTTCCCGTTCGGGCCGTTCCTCGCGCTCGGCGCGATGGTGGCGCTCCTCTACGGGCCGCAGCTCTGGAGCGCCTGGTACGTGGGCACGTGACCCGCGCCCGCCGCACCCCCGTCGTGCTCTTCCTCGGCCTGCTCGGGGCCGCGGTCGTCTACTCGCTGATGATGGCCTTCGGCGACCCCGCGCTCGAGCTCATCCTCTGCGCCGCGTGGATGCCGCTCTACCTGACCGCCTACGCGGTCGCCATGCCCGCGTCACACCCGGCCGCCGTCTCCTCGTAGGAGACTCGCGCGCCGGCGGCCTCCCGGTAGGCTGCGTGGCCTCATGGAGCTGACCTACGTCACCGCCGGCGAGTCGCACGGCCCCGGCCTCACGGTCGTCGTGTCGGGCCTGCCCGCGGGCCTCGAGCTCGACCACGCGCTCATCCGGGCCGACCTCGCCCGGCGCCAGGCGGGCTACGGGCGCAGCCCGCGCCAGCAGCTCGAGCAGGACGACGTCGAGCCCCGCGGCGGCCTGCGGCACGGGCGCACGCTGGGCAGCCCGCTCGCGTTCTTCATCCAGAACCGCGACCACAAGAACTGGACGGCGCCGATGAGCGCCTGGCCGGTCGATGCAGCCGAGCTCGAGGGCTACGGCTGGCGCGGCCAGCCGGTGAAGCTGCCGCGGCCCGGCCATGCCGATCTGGCCGGCGTGCTCAAGTACGGCCACGACGACGTCCGCAATGTGCTCGAGCGGGCGAGCGCGCGCGAGACGGCCGGCCGGGTGGCGGCGGGAGCCGTCGCCAAGGCCCTGATCGCCGCGATCGGGATCCGGGTGCGCTCGCACGTGCTCCAGATCGGCTCCGTCCGTGCCACCCCGCCCGCCTGGCTGCAGGAGCGCGACTTCGATCGCGCCGAAGCCTCGCCCGTGCGCTGCCTCGACCCCGGCGCCGAGACGGCGATGATCGACGAGATCGAGCAGGCCAAGCGCGAGCGCGACACGCTCGGCGGCGTCACCGAGGTGCGCGCGTTCGGGGTGCCGCCCGGCCTGGGGTCGCACGTCTCCGCCGGCTCCCGGCTCGACGGCCGGCTGGCGGCGGCGATGCTCTCGATCCAGTCGGCCAAGGGCGTCGAGATCGGCGACGCCATCGTGAGCTCGGCCCGGCGCGGCTCGCGGGTGCACGACGAGATCTACCACTCGGGCGAGCGCGGCTACCACCGCACAACCGACATGGCGGGCGGCCTCGAGGGCGGCATGACCAACGGCGCCGATGTGGTGGTGCGCACGATCTGGAAGCCGCTGCCCACGCTGATGCGGCCGCTCGCGAGCGTCGAGCTCGGCAGCCACGAGGCCCAGCAGGCGCACGTCGAGCGCAGCGACGTCACCGTGCTGCCCGCGGCGGCCGTCGTGGCCGAGGCCGGGGTGGCGTGGGAGCTGGCCCGGGCAGCGATGGAGAAGTTCGGCGGCGATGCGGTGGGTGACTTCGTCGCCGCGCACGCCGCCTACCTCGAGCGCATCACCCGGGCGTGATCCCGGGCCCCTACCGCAACCTGGCCCTGATCGGTTTCATGGGCTCGGGCAAGACGACGGCCGCCGCCGCGCTGGCCGAGCGGCTGGGATGGCGGGCGGTCGACGCCGACGACGCGATCGAGCGCGAGGCGGGCAAGCCGATCCGCGGGATCTTCGCCGACGACGGCGAGGCGGCCTTCCGCGCGCTCGAGGAGCGGGTCGTGATGCGGCTTCTGCACGAGACCGGCGTGGTCGTTGCGCTCGGCGGCGGCGCGGTCACCTCGCCGCTGATCCGCGAGCGGCTGCGAGACGGGTCGTTCACCGTGCTGCTCGACGTGTCCCCGCAGACCGCATGGCGGAGGATCGAGGCGACGGCAGGCGACCGGCCGCTGGCCGCCGAGGCGCGCGGGTTCGCCGAGCTCTACGAGAACCGCCGCGGTATCTACCACGCCACCGCCGACGCGCTGGTCGACGGCGAGGAGGTGCACGGCGAGGAGGCGCTGCTCGCGCCGCTGGCACGCCCGAGCGCGCTCGCCGAGCTGGGCCGCCTGATCGGCGCCCGCCGCGCGGCGCTGATCGCCGACCGCTCGGTGCTGCGACTCGTCGGCGCGCCGATCGAGCCGCTCGTGACCGTGCGGCTACCGGTGGGAGAGGCGGCCAAGACCGTGGCCGTGGCGAGGCAGGCGTGGACGCGGCTGGGCGAGCTCGGCCTCGAGCGCGGTGACGTCATCGTCGGCCTGGGGGGCGGCGCCGCGACCGACGTGGCCGGCTTCATTGCGGCGACGTACCACCGCGGCATCCCCTGGATCGCGGTGCCGACCTCGCTCGTCGGCATGGTCGACGCGGCCGTCGGCGGCAAGACCGGGATCGACCTGCCGTCGGGCAAGAACTCGGTCGGCGCCTTCCACCAGCCCGAGTGGGTCGTGGCCGATCCCGGGGTGCTCGAGACGCTGCCGGTGCGCGAGTGGGCGTGCGGGTTCGCCGAGGTGATCAAGACCGCGCTCCTGGCCGGCGGGCGGCTGTGGGAGATGGTGCGCGCGTGGGAGCCGGGCCGGGGGACGCCCGAGCAGCGGCTCGAGCTGATCCGCCGCTGCGCCGCCTACAAGGTGCGCGTCGTCGCAGGCGACCCGACCGAGAAGGGCCGCCGGGCCGTGCTGAACCTGGGCCACTCGATCGGCCACGCCATCGAGGTGGCGACCGACTACAAGGCGTTCGCGCACGGCGAGGCCGTCGGCATCGGCCTGCTCTCGGCGCTCTGGCTTTCGGCGCAGACCGAGGGGCTCGATTCCAGCGTCGAGGAGGAGGTGCGCGACATGCTGCGCCGCCACGGCCTGCCGGTGACGGCTCGCAACGTGAGCCCGACCGCGATCATCGATGCGATGTCGCGCGACAAGAAGACCCGCAGCGGCCGGGTGCGCTTCGCCCTGCTGGCCGACATCGGCGAGCCCGTGTGGGACCGCGACCCGGGCGACGAACTCGTCGAGAAGGCCGTCGCCCGAGCGGTCGCGCAGCGCACCTAGCCGACCGAGAGGCGCACGGGCACGCGGACGACGTGCGGGTGGGCGACCACACCGCCGGTGTCGAAGACGACCACCGTCCCACGCTGGGCGCGGCGGACGTGGTAGCGCAGCGTGACCGAGTACGTGCCGCGGCAGCCGTTCCCGCAGGTGGCGAGCGTGTGGGTGCGGGCGAGCAGGCGGCCGCGGGCGTTGATGATGCGCACGTCGACCGCCGCCTCGAAGACGTCGGCGCTGCCTGTGATATTCACCGTCGCAGGGATGCGCGCGCCGATGGCGGGTTGCGCGACCAGGATCGGCGGCACGAGCTTGTAGAAGCTCGGCCGGGAGCCGGGCTGGGGGACGGGCACACCGGCGATCGAGTGCACGACCTGCCCGGCCACCTCGAGCCGGACGCGGTGCACGGTCGGGAACTGGGTGGCGGTGAAGACGAGCTGGGCAAGGCGCATGCGCACCGAGGCGCGGCCGCCGGCCGTCGCGAACTTGCGGCTGACGTCGACCGTGGCCGTGCCGCCTGCGACCGAGATGCCGCGGAGGCGGCTCCCGGCCGGGACGGCGGTGGTGACGCCCGCCGCCGTCTCGGCGGCGTTCGGGCCGGCGAAGAGGGCGTTCATGGCGGCTTTGGCGACGCCCGAGGTCTGGGCGACCGTGCGGCTCGACTGCCAGAGCTGCCCGCCGCGCTCGTGGAAGACGGCCACCGTCGTCTTCGGCGCCTGCGGGGCGGCCGTGGCCGCGCTCGGGCCCGCCAGGGTCGCGAGGGCTGTCGCCGCGATCAGGATGTATCGGGGGTTCATTGCTGCTCCTTTCGGATTGCGGCTCAGCCGCCGTTCAGTGTCACGGGGATCTCGACCACCTGGCCGCCGCGGTTCGGATTGACGTGCAGCGGTGAGACGACCACGTAACCACGCTGGACGCCGGCCACAGAGAAGTGGACGTGATTGGAATACTCGACGTCCTTGGGGCATCGGCCGATGCAGGTCGCGCTCACGACCCGACGGCCGAGCACGTGAAGCTGTGCATCGGTGATGCGGAGAAGCACCCGGGTTGCGCTCGGGTAGCGAAATGCAATCACCGCGGGACTAGTCAGGGTCGCGCCCGGAAGTGGATTCGTGACATCGAACGGCGGCAGTAGCACGAGCGGCAGCCGCACCTGCTGCCCGCCACCCGGGCGCCCGGACGCGTTCGCGCTCGAGATGATGAGCGTGCCGTCCTGGACGTGGGAGACGCCGAGCTCGTCGATCGTGAACGAGAACGTCCCCGGGCAGCCGGTGCCGCATGACGCGGC
>DASXZF010000001.1:0-14189 GCA_036502065.1 Gaiellales bacterium | reverse complement strand
AGGAAACGGGCCAGGGGCTCGATCGCGCCCTCGTCCACGCGCGCCCCACCGTTTCGAAGGGGCGTCACCGAGGCGGCGAGCAGGAGGGCGCACATCTCGAGCGCGATCCTACCCAGTCCGCGAGCTCGCCCGGGCCGGTCGGGATAGGATCGGCGCGTGGACGCCCCGCCCCGGACTGCCGACCTGGTGGTGATCGGCGGAGGCATCGTCGGCGCCGCCACCGCCTTCTACGCCGCCCGGGCCGGCTTTCATCCCGTGATCGTCGAGGCCCGGCCGGCGCTCTGCACGCTCACGACCCCGGTGTCGACCGGCGCGTTCCGGCTCCAGTTCTCGACCGAGGAGGAGCTGCGGCTGGTCGAGGAGTCCGTGGAGCTCTTCCAGAACTTCGCCGAGATCACCGGGCAGAGCCGCTACGGCGCCGGCGTGCGGGCGCAGGGCTACCTGTGGCTGACGACGTCGACCGAGCGCGCCGCCGAACAGCGCAAGCTGGTCGCGATGCAGCACGGCTGGGGCGTCACCGACATCGAGCTCCTGCCCGGCGACGAGGTGCGACGGCGGTTCCCCTACATCGCGCCCGCGGTCGTCCAGGCCCGCTACCGGGCGGGCGACGGCTTCATCGACACGCGCGCGGTGACGATGGGGCTCGCGGCCGCGTCGGGGGCGTCCGTCGTCACGGGCTGCCGCGTCGAGGGGTTCGAGATCGAGGCCGGTCGCCTGACGGGCGTGCGCACGTCGCTCGGGCCGATCGCCACCGACCGCGCCGTGATCGCGTGCGGCCCCCTGTCGGGCGAGGTGGCGGGCTGGGCGGGCATCGGGCTGCCGATCGAGACGGTGCGCCGGCAGAAGCTCGTGATGCCCGACGTGCCGCAGGTGCCTGCAAGCGCGCCCATGACCATCGACGAGGACACGGGGGCGCACTGGCGGCCGGCCATGCGGGGGGCGTGGCTGCTCTTCACCGACCCGACGACGCCCGCGTCGCCGCCGACCGACGCCGTCCCGAGCGATCCCGGCTTCGCCTTCCAGCTGCTCGACCCGGCGAGCCCGACCGCGGTCGCCCGGACGGCGCCGTTCTGGGCCGAGGTGTGGGAGCAAAACGCCGCCCACTGGATCGTCCAGGCCGGGCAGTACACGATGACTCCCGACCACTGGCCGCTGCTCGGGGAGGCCGGGGTGCCGGGCCTCGCGATCAACACCGGCTACTCCGGCCACGGGATCATGCTGAGCCCGGCCGGCAGCCGCCGGCTGGCCGACCTGCTGGCCGGCCGCCTGGCGCCGGCCGACAACATCTTCCGTCCCGATCGCGAGCCGCGCCCGCGCCCGCCCGAGACGCTCTAGATGGAACGAACGATCTGGGCTATCTGCGCCAGAGGCCGCGGCGGCGATGCAGCGGCGGCACCGAGTCGAGCGGACGGCGCCGGTCGTTCTGACCGGCGGGCGCGTCGTAGGCCGAGAGACGGCCGAGCGCGGTCTCCACATCGGTCTCGGTGAGCGTGGACTGATCCCCCTCGGCGCGTCCGAGGCCGGACAGACGATCGCGAATGCTTGCACCCATGGTGTACCTCTTCTCCTGGCCGCCCGGGGTGGCGACACCTGCCTCCAGTCTCCGCGTCCGTACGGCAGCGTCAATCCCTCTGGCGAGGGAGATGCTCAGGCGGCGCCGAGCTCGACCAGGAGCGGCGCGTGGTCGGACGGCTTCGGCCCCTTGCGCATGTCGCGGTCGATCCCGCACGAACGCAGCTGCGGGGCGATCGCCGCGCTCACGAGCGCGAGGTCGATGCGCAGCCCCAGCCCGCGGTGGAAGTGGCCCTGGCGGTAGTCCCACCACGTGAAGCCGGGGCCGTCGGGGTGCAGCCGGCGGAAGCTGTCCACAAACCCGCCGGCGAGCACGCGTCCGAGCCGCTCGCGCTCCTCCGGCGTCACGTGGGTCGAGCCGACGAACGCGGCGGGGTCATAGACGTCGGCGTCGGTCGGGCACACGTTCATGTCGCCCGCGATCATCGCCGGGCCTGCCGCGAGCGCGGAAGCGCGCTCGGCCATCGCGTCGAGGAAGCGCAGCTTCGCGGTGAACGTCGGCGAGCCCACCTCGCGGCCGTTGGGCACGTAGACGCTTGCCAGCCGAATGCCGGCGACGGTGGCCTCGATCCAGCGCGCCTCGACGACGTCGGGCTCGCCGGGCAGCCCGGCGCTCACGTCGGCCAGGCCGTGCTCGGCGCGGGCCGCGATCGCGACGCCGGCCCAGCGGCCGCCGCTGTGGTCGGCGACGAGATAGCCGGCCGCCTCGAGCTCGAGGCGCGGGAATGCCCCCGGATCGACCTTCGTCTCCTGCATCAGAAGCGCGTCGGGCCGGTGCTTCTCGATCAGCTCGAGCACGCGCGGGAACCGGGCGCGCAGCGAGTTCACGTTCCAGGTCGCAAGCAGCACCGGCGCAGAGTACCGCCCCCCGGAGCCCGCCTGCGCGCCTCTCAAGCCGGCCGAACGGGATGCCGACCAGCTATCCTTAAGGCGGCTCCGCCACGCGTGCGCCCGCACGCCGAGGTGGCGACGGCCTTCCGCAGAACTCCGACCCCTTTCGATCATGAAGCCCAATTCGCATGCCACAAACGCCGCGGTCCGCCGCCTGGCCATCAGCCAGGGGCTGTCGTATGCCGGGCGCGGTGCCGCACTGACGGCGCTGATCTGGGCGCTCTACTCGGCCACCGGATCGGCCTGGTGGCTCTCGGGCGCGATGCTCGCGATCTTCGGCGCCGCGACCGCGGTATCGCCGTGGACGGGCCACGCCGGCGACCGCCACGATCGCCGCCGGGTGATCATCGTGTCGGCCGCGCTCGCCGCCGCCGGATTCGCCGGCTGCGCGCTGCTCGTGTGGCGCGGCGACGTGCTCGCGACCATCCTCGTGATGGTGGCGGCCGGATGCACCCAGGGTGCGCTCACGGCCGCCGTCCAGGGCGCGGTCCCGAACCTCGTCGCCGATGAGGAGCTCGCGCGGGCGAACAGCCTGGCCGGCGCGTTTCGGAGCGCCGGCTACATGCTCGGCCCGGGCATCGGCGGCGCCCTGCTCGCGGTCACCGCCGCGCCGGGCGTGTTCGTGGTCTCGGCTCTCATGCTCGCGGTCTCGTCGCTGCTCATGGTCGGCATCCGCACGCCCTTCCACGCCGAGCGCGTCGGGGAGATCGGCGGCCGTCTGGACGGCTACCGCCAGCTGATGGCCGACCGCTGGATGCGACGGCTGACGCTGTCGTGGAGCCTGATCATGGTCGGCGTCGGCCCGGTGATCGTGGCCGAGGTCGTGCTCGCCCACCACTTCCGGGTCGGCTCGTTCGGCTATGGCCTGATATCGGTCTTCTGGGACGGCGGCGGCGTCGCCGGAGCCATCCTCGGCGTGCGGCTGCGCAAGCGCTTCGAGCAGGGCGCGGTCGTCGGCGGCAGCGCGGCGATCGCATGCGGCTTCGCCGTGGTCGGCCTCACCCCGATCTTCTGGCCCGTGCTGCTCGGCATGGCCGTCGCCGGCGTGTTCGACTCGCTCGGCACGGTGGCCGCGCAGAACATGCTCCAGCGGCGCACGCCCGACCGGCTCCGCTCGCGGGTGTCGGCGGCCCTGGACGCCGTCGTGCTCGGCGCGATGGGCGTGTCGTTCGCGCTGGGCGCGCCGCTCGTGACCTGGCTCGGCCCGCAGGGCGTCTACCTGGCCGCAGCGGCGGTGACCGTCGTCGCGACGCTGATGCTCGTGCCGGCCCTGCGGCACATGCCCGAGCCCGTCGTCATCCCGGTGCGCCGCGGGCGCCCGGTCGAGACCGGCCGGACGAAGCCCGAGCCGCGCCACGAGCGCGTGCGTCGGGTGCGGCTGCTGCGCCGCCCGCGCCTGCCCCGGCGCTCGGGGCGCCCGCGCGAGCGGGTCTAGCCGGTGTCGGCCTCGTCATCCGACGAGTCGGCCTCCTGGTAGCGCAGGCCGGTGCCGAGGATGACCTTCAGCTCCTCGTCCTGCGCGTTCGCCGTCTCGGCAACCAGGCCGACGGCGTTCAGCAGCTCGGCCTCCTGCAGATCGTCTCCGAGCAGGTCGTACTCGAGCGCGATCACGCGCAGCTCCGGGTAGTAGACGAACCGGCCGAAGCGGCTGGCCGCGTTCAGATCGTTCAGCGCCTCGAGGATGGCGCCGCGCTGATCGGCCTCGTCGACCTCCTGCAGGATGGGCGAGTAGAGGCTGATGACGCTGCGGCCGCCGAAGTCGGTGAACGAGACGAACGTCGCGCTCGAGTCGAGCAGGATCCGATATTGGGTGCCCTCGGCGCGGGTGTCGAACTCGACCCCGTTACGGTGCAAGATCCCCGCCACCTGCTCGATCACTCGCTGCATCGCCCCTCCGGCATCCCGACGCCGGAGAGCATATGCGCGCCGCCTATGCCTGGGCGAGGATGACCTGTTCGTAGAACTCGCCCGCGCGGCGGCCTGTGCGGCGGTTCACGTGGCGCAGGCGCTGCTCGCGGATGCGCAGGCCGGCGTCTGCGAGGATGCCGCCGAAGAGGTCGCGGGCGTCGTCGACGACGAGCACGACCACCGCGCCCGGCACGAGGTACTCGCGCGCGTTCGCGAACACCGCGGTCATGTCGGCGCAGTAGGAGTCGATCGCGGCCCGGCCGGTGCCGCGCCACGGCGCGCCGATCTCCTCGGCGCGGCGCTCGTCCAGGCCGAGGAGCTCGAAGGCGTAGCGGTGCTGCTCGTGGTAGTCGATCCGGCCGGGATAGGGCGGAGACGTGATCAGCCCGTCGAGGCGCGCGGCGTAGTCGACCGAGCGCGCGTCTGCATGCATCACCTCGGCGCGGACGTCGGCCCGAAGCGATGCGTACTCGCGCACGCGGCGGATCGTGTCGAGCGTGTAGCGGCGCAGGAACTTGGCCGCGTCCGACGTGGGCGCACAGACGCGCGAGTGCTTGCGGCAGTCATACGGGCCGGTCTGCGGAGTGCGCGGGAAGTCGAGCTCGAAGTGGGTCGTGAGCCGGGCCGAGCGGGCGGCGCGGCTGAGGACCACGCGGCCCAGGTCGGCGCACGCAGGATCGGCGCCGAGCGCGCTGCGGTAGCGCAGGAGCTGCCCGAGGGCGTCGGGGTGAAACCATGCCCGCAGGTAGTCGCTCGGCGGCACGCCGCCGGGATCGCCGTCCCAGTCCTCGGCCCGCTGGAGGGCGGCGGTCAGCGCGCCCTCGACGGCGCCGGCGTCGTAGCGGCCCGTCTTCACGGCCGCGAGCAGCACGTTGAACGCCGAGACGTCGACGCCGATGCTGTGCGCACCGAAGGTGGTGCATTCGACGAGCGTGGTGCCGCTGCCGGCGAACGGGTCGACGATGCGCTGACCGGGCCGGAAGTGCCGGCGCAGGAACGTTTCGACGAGCTGGGGCACGAACTTGCCCAGGTACGGGTGGAGGCGATGCACGTGCTTCGTGCGCACGCGCTCCGGCAGCTCGTGCTCGGCCCACGAGAGCTCCGGGTCGAAGCTGCGCTGCGCCAGGTCGGCGTAGAGGGCCTGCTGCGTCGGCATGATCGCGAGGATATCGGCCGGTCAGGACGCCGCCGGGGGCGCAGCCCCCACCGGAGCGGTGCTCACGAGCGTCCGCTGCCCGGGCCGCCTGCGCACCGCCGCGAGGCCGCTGCGCCGAAGCGCTCCGCGCGCCCGGCCCGCCGCGATCTCGGCCAGCTGCGCCGGACCGACCGCAGCCTCGGCGGGCGACGCGACGGGCAGGCCGCGCATCCGGGCACGGCGCAGCTCCGCCCGCAGCTGCGGCCCGCGCACGCTCCCGGGCTCGACCCACACGCCCACGGTGCCGCCGGCGGCGGCCGCGGCGCGGGCGACGGCGGGTGCGAGCGTCATGCCGACGGCGCCGGCCGCCGCGCCGGCGTCGAGCGTCGCCTGCAGCGACGCCAGCACGACCAGCTTGCAGCCGTAGTCGCGCCGAAGCGTCTCGACCATGCGCATCACGCGGTCGGTCACCACCGTGCCCGGCCGGCGGGCGTAGGGCGCGTAGGCGTGGTCGGCAAGGACGACGACGTCCTCGTGCGGCATCAGCCGCTGCAGCTCGTCCGCCACGCGCAGCCCGTCCCAGCCCTCGGCCAGGATCCCGACCGGGGCGCCGGCGACGTCACCCATTCAGGCCCGCGGCCGCGTCTTCTCCGGGTCGTAGATCGGGTAGTTGTCGACGATCGCCGGAGCGGTGCGCCCATCTGCCAGGACGACCTCGACCTGCGTGTTCGGCACGGCCAGCTCGGTCTCGATGCATGCCATCGCGATCAGGCGGTCGACCGTCGGGGAGCGGCCGGCCGACGGCGAGGTCAGCTTGCCGACGTGACGGCCCTCGCGCACGACCGGGGTGTTGTAGTCCGGTGACTCCTCGCCCGCGATCACGAGCGTCACCATCCGGTGCGTGACCCCCGCCGCCTGCTCGCGCTCGAGCGCGTCACGGCCGACGAACCCGGGCTTGTCGAGCTTGATCATGCGGTCGAGGTTCATGTGGAACGGGCTCGTGACGCCCGGGAAGTAGTCGTATCCGAGGAAGATCAGGCCCGCCTCGATGCGCAGCGACTCGACCGCGGCGAGACCGTACGGGCGGATGCCGACGTGCGCGCCCGCGTCGAGCAGGCCCTGCCAGACGCGCTCGGCGCCGTCCGCGGGGCAGAACACCTCGTAGCCGAGCTCGCCGGAATAGCCCGTCCGCGACACCCAGCACCCGTCCACCCCGGCCACGGTCACGGGCTCGGGGAAGTAGCGGAAGTAGCGCAGCGAGGCGACGTCCGCGCTCGTGAGCCCCTGCAGCACCTCGCGCGAGCGCGGCCCCTGCACCTGCAGGTGGGGCAGATCGAACGTGCGCTCGGTGATCTCGAGGTCGAGGTCGGCGGTGACGCGGCGGAAGTGGTCGACGTCGGTGTCGAGCGCCGTCACGACGACGATGTCGTCCTCGGGCAGCCCGCGGTAGACGACGCCGTCGCCGAGCATCCGGCCCTGCTCGTCGCAGAACGGGCCGTACCGGCACTGACCGACCTCGAGCGACGCCATGTTCGAGGTGAAGATGCGGTCCGCGGCGCGCAGCCCGTCCGGACCGCCGAAGAACCACTTGCGCAGCGGACTCTCGTCCCAGATCCCGACCGACTCACGCACCGCGTGGTGCTCGGCGATCGGGTCGCCGAAGTCGCTGATCCAGTCCCAGCCCTCCCACTCGGCGAAGTTGCCGCGCAGGAGCCGCTGGACACGGTCGAACCCGGTCTTGAGCAGCCCGTCGGTTGCCGGCGCCGGCGGGGGCGGCTCGGAGATCGCGAAGGTCGCGCCGACGCCGACATCAAAAGGGGCGGATGCGGCCTCGATCGGCGGCATCGCCACCTCGACGGGCATGATCACGGTCGGTGTCGCCCGCCGCGCGAGCTCCTGATGGCCCGGCGGCAGCACCTGGGTGACGCCGACGAGCCCGCGCACCTGGGCCGGCCCGGTCACGGTGCGGTACGTCTCGACCGACTGCTTCTCGTCGCGATCGATGTTGCGCCGCAGGCGCCGCAGTCGGGCCTGGTAGCCGGCGTCGAGGCCGGGAGTCGAGAAGATCGCCTGCTCCACGTAGCTCTCGACGACCTTGTTGCCGACGAGCGTCGTGTCGGCGTCCCGGGCGCGGCCGGTGCGGGGCGAGTAGAGGACCACCGACCGTACCTGGTCGAGGAACGTGTTCCAGGTCGAGAGCACCACCTCGCCGCGACAGCGGGTGCCCGACTCGGGCACCGCGAGCAGCGTGATGCGGCGGTCGTTCACGGCCTCGATGACGGCCTCGGCCGTCGGCTGGAGGATCGTGATGAACTTGTGCAGCGGCCACACGTCGAGCTGGTTGAAGTCGCCCGGCTCGCAGCCCACTCCGAACAGGAACACGTCGGAGTAGCGGAAGAAGTTGCCGGTGCCCCGCGTGGCGCGGAGGTGGTCGTAGAAGAGCGTGATCGTGCCGCAGATCAGGTTCGAGCAGCCGACGGCGTCCATCGGGTTTGCGAGCAGCACGCCCAGACGGTCGTCCGGCTGCCAGCCGTCCGGCCAGAGCGCGGACAGCGGCTCGGTGGTGCCGTCGCGTTCGACGGAGAAGTCCTCGTTGGACAGGGCGTAGGAAGAATGCATGCGGCGATCTTACCGCCCTGCATAACCGGTGCCTGGCACCGGTTATGCACCGGACTGCGTCCCGGAACGCGGCTACACCTGCTCGGCCACCGGCTCGTGAGGCGCGTCGGCGGTCGTGACCGATGCGAGACGGGCACGGTGCCCCGCGCTCGGGATGACGAGGGCCGCCGCTCCGGCGAGCAGCATGCCGGCCGACATGACGAGGAAGCTCAGCACGTAGCCGCGCTCGTGCGGCAGCGTGCCCGCGACGACGCCCGAGGTGATCACGCTGATCACGACCTGGCTTCCGATCGCGCCGCCGACGGTGCGGATGTTCGCGTTCATGCCGGTGGCGACGCCCGTCTGCGACATCGGCACCGCCTCGACGATCAGGTTCGTCATCGCCGAGAAGGCGAGGCCCATGCCGAGCCCGGCCATGCCGAGCGCGACGTACACCTGCCACTCCGCACTGTGGGCCGCAGCCAGCCACAGGAACGCCGCGCCGCCGACGACGCCGCCGACCGCGAGCGGGATCTTCGAGCCCATCGCGGCCGTGATCGGGCCGATCGCCATCCCGATCACCATCATCGCGACGGTCGCCGGCAGCATCGCCAGTCCCGCGCCCGTGACCGAGGCGCTGAAGCCGTAGCCGGCCGCCTTGGGCGCCTCCATGAACTCGGGCAGCACGACCATCATCGAGTACATGCCGAAGCCGAACAGGAGCGCCGAGACGTTCGTCCACCACACGATCGGCGTGCGCATGAGCCGCACGTCGACGAGCGGCACCCGCGAGCGCAGCTCGACGGCCACCCAGGCCACGAACAGCACGATCGCAAGCACGAAGAGGCCGACGATGCGCGCCGACGACCAGCCCCACGTCGAGCCCTCGCTGACGCCGAGCAGCATCGCCACCAGCCACCCGGAGAGGAGCGCCGCCGCGACGAGATTGACGCTGCCGGGGGTCTTGATCGGCGACTCGGGCACGAACAGGAACGTGGCCACGGTCGCGAGCGCGGTCATCACGAGCGGGATCCAGAACAGCCAGTGGTAGTTCAGGTTGTCGACGATCGGCCCCGCCAGCACGATGCCGAGGCCGCCGCCGACGCCGAGCAGCGTCGAGATGCCGCCGATCGCAGCCGCCACCCGCTCGCGCGGGAACTCGTCGCGAATGATGCCGAAGGCGAGCGGGAACACGGCCCCGCCGAGTCCCTGCAGGGTGCGCGCGGCGATCATGACGCCGATCGAGCTCGTCAGCGCCGCCACGAGCGAGCCGGCCGTGAGCGCTCCGAGCACGATCACGAGCATCCGCTCCTTGCCGAACATGTCTCCGAGCCGGCCGAGCACGGGCGTCGCCACCGAGGCGCTCAGGAGGTACGCCGTCAGGAGCCACGACACCGTGCTCTCGGACGTGTGGAGCGAGGCCTGGAGCGTCGGCAGCGCCGGGACGACGAGCGACTGCAGCAGGACGTAGGCCATCGCCCCCGTGCCGAGCACCGCGAACGTGACGTTCGGGCTCTGGCGCTTGTGGACGTCCGGCTGGCTCATGCGCCGCCCTCCGGGAGCGACGGCGCGCCGGTCTCGACCGCGGGCCGCGGGCGCGCCGGCGCGGCTGCGGCCGCGACCTGACGCCGGCCCAGGAGCGCGGTCAGACCGAGCGCCCCGGCGGGGGGCAGCAGGATCAGCTGCGGCAGCTGATAGCGCCACGAGAACTGGTTGACGGCGACCGCGGTCACGAGCACGATCAGCGTAGCCCCGGCGAACAGCATGCAGGCGCACTGCAGCCCCGATCTGCGCGCCCGCCCGATCCCGACGGCGCCGGCCAGCCCCAGGAGCAGCGCCAGGCCGAGCAGCGGGCCGGGCGTGTAGCCGACGCGCTGGTAGCCGTGCAGGAACGAGGCCAGGGTGTGGTTCACGGCCGGATGTTCGCCGTACTTCGCAAGCACCGCAACCGACGAGCCGTAGATCGGGTAGTGCAGCTTGAACATCCACCGCTGCACGGGCACCTCACCCGGGCCGGTCGTGCGCGTCGGCGCGAACCCGCGCAGAAAGTCCGACCCGACGGTACGGGCGTACGTGAACGGCTGGTGCAGGATCACGCGCTTGGCGAAGTCGCCCGCGATCTGTGACCGCGCCTCCCACGGCTCGCCGGGAGTGCGCATGCTCACCGGCACGTGCAGGTGGTAGATCGGCGAGCGCGGCGACCACGAGAACTGCTCGACCGTCAGCCGCTTGCCGACGGGCGGCGCCGGGCACAGGACGCGCTCGTAGCCCGGCATCTGCAGGCCCTTGCAGTCGGCGAACGGCGCCACCCGCGCGTAGAGGAAATGGCCGTCGAGGCCGTTCAGGGCGTAGATGCCGTAGTCGGCGTGGAACCAGGCCGCATAGAGCAGGAGGGGCAGCGCGAAGGCCACCACCGTCACCGCGATGTGGAGGAGCCGTGTGCGCAGAAGGAGCATCGCGAGCACGATCGGCACGATCACGAGCTCGGCGACCGATCGCGTGAGCACCGCCGCGGCGAGCGACACGCCGGCCAGCCCCGCCGCTGTGAGCGCAGGGCGCGGCCACCAGAGGACGAGCACGCAGGCAGCGAGCAGGAGCGCCTCGAAGAGCGTCTCGGAAAGCACCTGCTGCTCGAGGTTCAGCTGCATCGCATCGAGCAGCACGGGCGCGGCGGCGATCGCCGCCAGCCACCGCCCGACGCCCAGCCGCAGCAGCAGGGCGTAGATGACGAGCGCCATCCCGAGCCCGAGCAGGTGCTGGACGACCGGCACGATCTCGAGGCCGAAGCGGAACGGGAGCAGCCGCAGGAACACGGGGTAGCCGAACGGCCGCAGCGGCCGCGGCCCGATGTTCGCCCGGTTGGAGAGGTAGCCGAGCGAGTCCGTGAAGATCAGCGCCGGCCGGTAGGCGAAAAGCGCCGCGACGCGCAGCACGAGGCCGAGCGCGAAGACGATCGAGAACTGCCAGTGCACGCGCGCGTGCTCGGCCAGCCACACGCCGGCCCGCCGCACGGCGCCGAGCGAGCGTCCGGCGATCGTCATCAGCGCGCCGTCGGGTGCTCGGTCTCGGCGGTCGGGCGTCCGAGGAACACGAGCACGGCCAGCTCGGCGCACACCGTCACGAGCCGCATGGTCACCGCCGCGGTCGTCGCCTCGGCGTTCGAGAACGTGCCCGAGAGCAGGGCGATGTAGACCACCTCGCGCACACCCAGGCCGCTCGGGGCGATGATCACGACGAGCCCGGCCGCCCATCCGACGGCGGCCGCGCCGGCGACCGCGAAGACGTCGGTGCGGCCCGAGACGGCGGTCTGGACGAGCACGGCGGCGACGGCGTAGCCGAGGAAGCCGACCGTGTCGTTCCAGGTGACGTGCAGGGCGCGCGCCGGCGACACGCGCGAGCGGCTGGTGATCAGCCGGGCGCCGGCGACGGGAGCGGCGATCACGATCGCGAGCGGCAGCCACTCGAGCCGGCCGTCGAGGGCGAACGCGGCGCCGCCGAGAGCGGACGCGGCGCACAGGGCGATCACGTTCTCGGCGCCGACGGTTGCGAACTTGTCGGCCAGGGTGCCCGGGAGCAGGGTGACGCGCGACGCCGGCGCCCAGATGCCTCCGGGCAGGTAGCGGATCGCCTGGGTGCGGCACCAGACGCTGATGTCGCTGCGGCGCGACGTGCCGGTCACGAGCAGCGCCCAGCCCCGCGCCAGCAGCACCCACCACGCCAGGGCGAAGGCGATCGCGATCGGAAGCGGCCACAGCTCGAGCGAGCCGAAGTCGACGGCGCGCACTGCCTTGACGCTCATCACGACGACGATGCCGACCGCCACGATGAATGCCAGCGCGCGCAGGAGCGGCACGAACGGCGCGATCCGCGCCCAGGTGCGCTCCATGCCGCTGCGCAGCGTCGCCGGCGGCAGCGCCACCGCCGCCGGTCGCGGCTCGTCGGTCACGAGACTCTCGTCCTGGTCACGGAGATCCTGCACGTCCTCCCGTCATACCCGCCGGGCGCGGCGCTCGCGCCACCACGTCTTCACGATCACCTCAGCGTAACGGAATCCGTAGAGGAGGTTCGCGCCCTTCTTGCTCTCGCCGGCCATCCGGCTGCGGTGCGAGACCGGCCGCTCGGTGACCCGGTAGCCGGCGGCGATCGCCCCGATCAGGAGCTCGGACGTCTGGTACTGCACCTGCGTCTGGCGCACCCGCTCGGTCACCTCGACGCGCAGCGCCCGCACCGCGCTCGACGTGTCGGTCACCTTCGTGCCGGTGAGCAGGCGGATCAGAAGCGCGAAGGTGCGCACGCCGGCGCGGCGCACCGCGTCGTCGGCCTCGTCCCGGCCCAGCACGCGCGAGCCGACCACGAAGTCGGCCTCGTCGTCGACGAGCGGCTGGAGCACGCCCGGGATGTCGGCGGGGTCCCACTCGCCGTCGCCGTCCATCGTCGCGATGTACTGCGCGCCGTACTCGCGGGCGAGCTCGTAGCCGAGCCGCAGCGCGACGCCGTGGCCGCAGTTGCGCCGCAGCGTGGCCACGTGGGCGCCGTGGTCGAGCGCGACGGCGGTCGTGCGATCGGCGCTGCCGTCGTCGATCACGAGCGTGCTCACCCCGATGCCGCAGGCCTGCGCCGGCACCGCGTCAACCACCGCGCCGATCGCGCCCTCCTCGTCGTAGGCGGCGATCACGACCACGGCCGGCTCGAATCGCAGGCCGGGGTATCGCTCACGGAACGACGCAACCGCCTCCTCGCGCACCTGCGGGACGTACGGGCGAAGCGTCTTCGCGGCTCCGCCGCCACCGGCGCCGCGCCGCACCGTCAGGCCGTCCCTTCGCCTGGCCGCCTCCCGGCCTCGATCACGTGGCGGGAGACGCCGGCGCGAGCTGCGCGGCCGCCTGTTCGCGCGTCCACGTCGAGCGGCACGGGATCTTGTCGGTGTCGCAGCGATGCGCGTACTTCTGCGCGATCTCGGACACCTCGAGCAGCAGGCGGTCCTCGAGCGTGATCGGATGCAGGCCGAGGTCGAGCAGCTGCCGGTTCTCGACGAAGAGGTCGTTCTCGACGGCCTCGTTGCGGGGGTTCGTGACGAAGTCGATCTCGGCGCCCGTGAGCTTCGAAACGAGGCCGGCGAGCTCGATCAGGCGGTGCGCCTCGGTCATCTGGTTGAAGATGCGGACGCGCTCGCCGTGCTCGGGCGGGTTCTCGACCGCGAGCTGGATGCAGCGGACCGTGTCCTGGATGTGGATGAACGCGCGCGTCTGGCCGCCGGTGCCGTGCACCGAGAGCGGGTAGCCGATCGCGGCCTGCATCAGGAACCGGTTCAGCACCGTGCCGTAGTCGCCGTCGTAGTCGAAGCGGTTGATCAGCCGCTCGTCGAGCGCCGTCTCGGCGGTCTGGGTGCCCCAGACGATGCCCTGGTGCAGGTCGGTCACGCGCACGCGGTCGTTCTTGTTGTAGTAGGCGAAGAGCAGCTGATCCTGGGTCTTCGTCATGTGGTAGATGCTGCCCGGGTTGGCCGGGAAAAGGATCTCCTGCTCGACGTCGGGCCCGTCTTCGATCGGCACGATCACCTTCAGGTAGCCCTCGGGGATCTTCATCCCGGCGGCGCCGTAGCCGTACACGCCCATGGTGCCCAGGTGGACGACGTGCGAGCCGATGCCCGACTCGACGATCGCCGCGAGCAGGTTGTTGGTGGCGTTCAGGTTGTTGTTCACCGTGTAGCGCTTGTGCCACGAGCTCTTCATCGAGTACGGCGCGGCCCGCTGCTCGGCGAAGTGCACCACGGTGTCGGGCTGGAACTCCTGCAGAAGGGAGAGCAGCCGGTGGTAGTTCTCGGCGACGTCGAACCGGTAGTAGGCGATGTCCTTGCCGGTGTGCTCTTTCCAGACCGCGAGCCGGACGCTCATCGGGGCGATCGGAGTGAGCGAGCTCACCTCGAGCTCATTGTCTATGTTCCGCCGCGACAGGTTGTCGACGATCACGACCTCGTGACCGCGGTCGGACAGATGCAGCGCTGTCGGCCAGCCGCAGAAGCCGTCTCCACCGAGAACTACGATCCGCATGTTGGAGGACTCCATCCGTCTTCGCCGATGTTCGA